>JBDZVP010000033.1:0-12909 GCA_040255765.1 Sphingomonadales bacterium
GTCATCGTCAAGCGCGTGGACGAGCGCACCCGCTCGAAGACCAGCATCAACGAGCTGCTGAGAGACTAATATAAGCTCAGCTTATGGCGCGACTTTGCGCATTTGTTGGCGGGCACGGCCATGTAACCACTAGTGCCGCTCAGTCATGAAGCCGATCCACGCCAACGCGTTTGACCGCAAGCAAGCGGAAGCCGAAGCGGCGGTCGATGGTCAGGACGCGCACATGATCCGAACGCAGATGAACCGCAGCGACTGGCTGATCCTGCTCGGCCTGGCGCTGATCTGGGGAAGCGCCTTCTTCTTCATCAGCGTTGCCGTGCACGCCATTCCACCGCTCACTTACGTGTGGCTTCGATTGACGATCGCGGCGGCGGGCCTTTGGCTGTTCCTGTGGTGGAGAGGCGAGCGGATCGCGCTTCCTCGAAGCGTCTGGGGATCGATTTTCCTGCTCGCTCTTCTCAACAACGCCTTGCCGTTCGCCCTATTTGGCTGGGGCCAGACTCACATCGCCAGCGGCCTCGCCTCCATCCTCAACGCGACGACTCCAATCCTTGGAGTCGTGGTTGCGCACTTCTGCACTGACGACGAGCGAATGACTCCGGCCAAAATCGGCGGAATCCTGCTAGGCTTCGGCGGGGTGGCAACGATGATCGGGCCGTCGCTGCTGTCCGACATCGGCACCGACGCACTCGCCCAGTTCGCCTGTGTCGCGGCATCGCTGAGCTACGCATTCGCTGCCGTCTGGGCGCGGCGGTTCAAGCGCATGGGACTTCCGCCGATGACCGTGACCACCGGCCAGCTGACCGCGGGTGCAGTGATGATGCTTCCCATCGCGCTGCTCGTCGATCATCCGTGGAACGAGGCGTTCCCGGGGCTCGGGCCGCTCGGCGCGGTGACAGCGCTGGCGTTGCTCTGCACAGCCTTTGCCTACGTTCTCTATTTCAAGCTGATCGACAGCGCCGGGGCGACCAACGCACTGCTGGTGACGCTTCTGGTGCCGCCGACCGCGATTCTCCTCGGTGCTCTGTTCCTCGACGAAAGCCTGGCTGCGCAGGACCTGCTCGGCCTGATCCTGATCGCTTTCGGCCTTGCCGCGATCGACGGGCGCCTGGTTAGGGCGCTCCGGCCTTCCCGCCTTCGGCGAGCAGCTTAGCGGCCTCGTCGCTCGTCCAGTCGAGGTCGCCGGTATAGCGCCATATCTCCTTGCCGGACGCGTCGTAATAGACCGTCGTCGGCATCACCTGGACACGAAGCGCTCCCGACAAGGCCATGTCGGGGTCGCGCCAGCTTTCGAGATCCTTGATCCCGTGACTCTCGAGAAACGCGTCAACCGATGGCCGTTCGCCGACGTCTTCCGAGACCGCGATGATCTTCGGAGCGCCGGGCTTGCGGCTCAGCGCATCGAGGGTCGGAAGCTCCTTGACGCACGGCGCGCACCAGCTCGCCCACAAGTTCACCAGCAGCGGCTTGCCGGCCGCGTCATCGAGGGTCGCCTTCTCCTCGTCCGCATTGAACAGCTTCACATCCGGCATCTTGTCACCGGCGCGGGAGCGGTCGACGCCCTTTTCCGGCGCTTCAGGGGCCTGAGCCGACTGCTGCTGTTCCGGAGGCTTCTGATTGCAGCCGGTGAGCGCCATCACGGCGAGCGAGGCGAAAGCGAGCAACGTAAGGGTTCGCATGGCGCCCCGGATAGTCAGTGCCCGGTGCACGCACAAGCCGCTGGAAGAAGCCGGCCGGAGCCGCTACCCCCGGCGCGTGAGAGGTTCGACGACAGTTCGGCTGATGACGGCCGCGGCGCTGCTGGCGCTGGCGGGGTGCGGGAACATGGCCGATCTCAAACCCGCCAAGGGGCAGGCCCTCCCGGTGAAGCCGCTGATGGCGCGGGCCACGCCGAGCCCCAACGAGCTTCTGACTCTTCCGGCTTTTGCCGACCCGAACCGCGTCGATGAGCTGATGAAAAAGTCCACACCGCGAGCCTCCGACCCGTTCGACCTGCCGCCGCCTAGCGGGCAGGCACCCGAGCTCACGGTACAGCAGCTTGACGACAACACAGCCAATCAGGTGGGGCCAGCGACTCCGCAATGACGAAGCCGGTACGCAAAGCGATCTTTCCGGTTGCGGGCCTGGGCACGCGCCTTCTCCCTGCGACCAAGACGATCCCCAAGGAAATGATCACCGTCGTCGACCGGCCGCTGATCCAATATGCGGTCGACGAAGCTCGCGAGGCGGGAATCGAGGAACTGATTTTCGTTACCGGGCGAGGAAAGTCGGCGCTGGTCGACTATTTCGACCAGGCAGTGGAACTCGAAGCGACGCTCGAGGGGAAGGGCAAGAGCCTCGACGTGCTCGAACCCTCGCGTGCGCGGTTCGGCGAACTGGTCACCGTCCGGCAACAGCGGCCGCTCGGCCTGGGGCATGCGGTCTGGTGCGCGCGCCATATCGTCGGCGACGAGCCGTTCGCGGTGCTTCTTCCAGATGAGCTGATGATGGGGACACCCAACTGCCTGGCCCAGCTCGTCGAGGCTTACGAGCGGGTCGGGGGCAATGTTGTCGCGGCGCTCGAAGTGCCCGCAAGCGAGACCTGTAAATATGGCGTGATCGACCCCGGCGAGAGCGAAGGGCGATTGACCGAAATCCGCGGAATGGTCGAAAAGCCCGCCCCCGGAACCGCGCCGTCGAACCTGATGCTCCCGGGCCGCTACATCCTCCAGCCCGAAGTCATGCGCGCGCTCGACGCCCAGGAGACCGGGGCGGGCGGCGAAATCCAGTTGACCGATGCGATGGCAAAGCTGATCGGCAAGCAGCCGTTCCATGCCGCCCTGTTCGACGGCCAGCGCTACGATTGCGGAAGCGCCTCGGGCTTTGTGATCGCCAACATCGCCGTCGCCCTGCAGCGCGACGACGTCTCCCCCGCGGTCAGGGATTTTCTCAGCCGCAACTAGGCGGCGCGACTGTCCACAATCGCCGCGAGCCTGCGCCGTTCGCTTTCCGCCGCGGACAGCTGCAGCTGGGTCTCGCGAAGCTCGAGCACCCGGGTGATGATCTTGGCGTCGAGCGCGGCCTTGTCGCCGGCGAGCCGCTTCATGGATTCGGCGCGCTTGAGCTGCCGTGCAATGCAGGCGGCAAGCACTTCGAAATGACAGGGCTTGCGGATCACTCCGTCCGCTCCCGCCTCGAAGGCGCGTACAGCAGCGTTGGGATCGGACCTTCCGACGACGATGAGAAGCGGCACATTTGCGTGCACCGGATCGTCGCGGATCATTCGCGCGAGCTCGATTCCGCTGGTGCCCGGAAGGTTCGCTTCGCACAGGATCAGGTCCGCCGGGATCCGGTATATTTCGGCGAGGCCGGATTGCGCCCCTTCGGCGGTTGCGACCCGATAGCCGAACTGCGCCAGGCGGCGCGCCATCACCCCGAGGTAATTGCGGTTCGGCTCAATCACGAGCACGCGCGGCTGCTCGCCGGCAGTCTTCATCGACAGCGTTTTCATTGGTCGCAGGGGCTAAACGAAATTGGTTAACGGCCCGCTAAGGCCCCGCTCCGCGGTCAGGTTATGGCAGCAGTTCGACGTCCCAATAGAGATAGTCGCGCCAAGTATCGTGGAGGTGGTTGGGCGGGAAGCTCCGGCCATGGTCTTGGAGTTGCCAGCTGGTCGGGCGGATCGCGTCGCGCTGAAGCTGGAGACCCGCCTGTTTGGGAGTCCGTCCCCCCTTCTTCAGATTGCACGGGGCGCAAGCGGTGGCGACATTCTCCCACGTCGTCCGGCCGCCTTGCGAGCGCGGAACGATATGGTCGAAGGTCAGATCCTTGTGCGACCCGCAATAGACGCAGCGGAATTTGTCACGGAGGAACAGATTGAAGCGGGTGAAGGCCGGATACTCGTTGGGCCGCACATATTCGCGAAGCGCGATCACCGACGGAAGCTTCAGTGCCGTGGTGGGGCTGTGCACTTCGCGGTCGTAATGGGCGACGACGTCGACCCGCTCCAGGAACATCGCCTTCACCGCGGTCTGCCACGACCACAGGCTCAGCGGGAAGTAGGACAATGGCGTATAGTCCGCGTTCAGCACCAGCGCGGGACAGCTTTCCGGGTGGCGGATGGTCTCCGGGTGATACATGCGCGGGCAATGACCTCCTCGTCTGCCCGCACGAGACTGCTCCGGCCCCTGTCGCACTCAAGGAGGAGAGGGCGTGGGGCCCGTCTTCCCTTGTGCCCAGCCGGATGCCATCCCGGCCTGACATGCGCATGACAGCATTTTCCATGACTCGCGGTCAAGAGGAGGTGAAATGCTGACCAGCCGCTTCGCTCCATCTCCGACCGGGCAGTTGCATCTCGGTCACGCCTACAGCGCTGCGCTCGCCCATCGGGCGGCGGGCGAAAACGGCGGACGATTCCTGCTCAGGATCGAGGACCTCGACCAGACGCGGAGCCGGCCGGAGTTCGTCGCCGGGATCGAAGCGGACCTGCACTGGCTTGGGCTCCAGTGGGACGGCGCTCCTCTCGTTCAATCGGAAAGAAGTGCAGTCTACGCGAAAACGCTTCAGCGGTTACGCGGCGACGGCCTCGTCTATCCGTGCTTTTGCACCCGTTCCGACATCGCCGCCGCGCTGAGCGCTCCTCACGGTCCGGCGGCGCATTATCCGGGAACCTGCCGGGGGCTCTCCGACGATCCCGCCCGGCGAAAATCGATGCCGCACAGCTGGCGGCTCGACTCCGCGAAGGCAATCGAGCGCGTGGGGTTGCCAGCCTGGGCCGAGCTCGACGGAGAAACCTTCAGTGCGAGCGCGGCCGAGATCGACGACGAAATCCTAGCCCGAAAGGATGCGCCGGCAAGCTATCATCTCGCCTGCGTGGTCGACGATGCCGCGAGCGGAGTGACTCTCGTCGTTCGAGCAGCGGACCTGAGGCCATCGACTCCGGTGCAACGGCTTCTGCAAATGCTGCTCGGCCTTACCGAGCCCGCCTATCTTCACCACAAGCTGGTCGTCCACGAAGACGGCCGCCGCCTTGCGAAGCGGGACAAGGCCCCGACGCTCGCCGCGCTGCGCGAAGCCGGCGTGGACGGTCCCGCGCTTGCCCGCGACCTCGTTAAAGGCCGGCTTCCGGGTGGCTTTCGGCTCGTGGAAGCCTAAATAGCCCCAATGAACATTGTCCTGACCTTGCTTCTCATCGCGGCGATGGCCGCCACCGCTTATGTCCTCGTCCGCGGAGTCGTGACCATGGCCCAGGGCAAGGTCGGGTCGAGCGAACAGCAGCAGCAATGGATGCAGAAGCGCGTGATGTTCCAGGCGCTTGCAATCATCATCGTCATCCTCATCCTGCTTGCTGCAGGCGCGTCCGGCAAATAGTCGCGCCCCGTCATGGTCAAGCTCAACAAGATCTATACTCGGACGGGCGACAAGGGCACCGCCGGGCTGGTCGACGGGTCGCGGGTCAGCAAGGCCGGCGAACGGATGGCGGCGATCGGAAATGTCGACGAGGCCAATGCTTCCGTGGGGATGGCGATCGCGCTGCTCGACGACGACAGTCTCGGCGAGACTCTCCGTCGAATCCAGAACGAGCTGTTCGACCTCGGCGCCGACATCGCGACGCCCGGCGAAGTGGACGGCGCGCTCCGGGTCACCGCCGGACAGGTGGAGCGGCTGGAGCATGAAATCGACTCGATGAACGCCGGCCTGGAGCCGCTCCGGAGCTTCATCCTTCCCGGCGGTTCGGCAGAGGTTGCCGCGCTCCACCTTGCGCGCACTGTCGTCCGAAGGGCGGAGCGATCGGCGGTCGCGCTGTCCGAGACCGATCCGATCAATGCTTCGGCCCTCGCTTATCTCAACCGGCTCTCGGACCTTCTGTTCGTCGCGGCGCGTTTTGTCGCAGCGAAACAGGGGGGAGACGTTTTGTGGCAACCCGGCGCCACCCGATAGAAGCATCCGCCTCTTCGCTCGCCGAGCGCTTCGCCGCGACTCGAGCCCTGACACTCGATCTCGCGGCGCCCCTGTCGGACGCCGATGCCACCATTCAGCCGTTCCCCGACGCGTCGCCCGCCAAGTGGCATCTCGCGCACACTACCTGGTTCTTCGAGACCTTCCTGCTTCGCGATTTCGTACCTGGTTACCGGGTCTTCGACGAGCGCTTCGCCTACCTGTTCAACAGCTATTACGAAGGCGAAGGCGAGCGGCACGCCCGGCCCAGGCGCGGGATGCTCAGCCGTCCGTCGCTGGACGAAGTCCGGGCTTACCGGACGCATGTCGACGAGGCCCTCCTCGGCGCGCTGCCGTCACTCCCTCTCGACCTCATCGAGCTCGGGATCAACCACGAGCAGCAACACCAGGAGCTGTTCCTCACCGACATCCTCGCGACCTTTGCCGAGAACCCGATCGAGCCCGCCTACGGCCCCTCACCCCAACCCTATCCCGCTAGCGGGAGAGAGAGGAGCCGCGAAGCGGCGGAGGGTGAGGGCAAGTGGCTCGAAGGCCGTACCGGTATCGTCGAGATCGGCGCTCCGGAAAGCGGCTTTGCATTTGACTCCGAGCGGCCACGGCACCGCGTTTTTCTTCATCCGCACCGGCTCGCAAGTCGCCCCGTGACCAACCGGGAATGGGCCGAATTCATCGCCGACGGCGGCTATTCCACCGCAACCTTGTGGCTGTCGGAAGGCTGGGACTGGGTCCGGCGGGAAGGCATTTCGGCGCCACTCTACTGGCGCGACGACGGGACTCATTTCACGCTTGCTGGGCGCATCGAGCGCGATCCCGGCGCTCCGGTTGCCCACGTCAGCTATTATGAAGCCGACGCTTTCGCGCGCTGGGCCGGGGCGCGGCTTCCTCGCGAAGAGGAATGGGACAGCGCTGCGGCAGCCGAAGATTCCCTGTCCGGCCAGCAGCTCGACTCGGCGGCCGGTGTCGTGCCGCAACCCAAGACGGGCCTGTTCGGCTCCGTGTGGGAGTGGACGCAGAGCGCCTTCGCCGCTTACCCAGGCTTTTCTCCCGCCGAAGGTACGGTCGGCGAGTATAACGGCAAGTTCATGTGCGGGCAGTTCGTCCTCAAGGGCGCGAGCTGCGCGACCCCGCGCGGCCACAGTCGGGCGACGTATCGCAACTTCTTCCCGCCAGCCGCGCGCTGGCAGTTCACGGGACTGAGGCTTGCCCGGGACAGCTGATCCGCAATTCCGGAAGGACGTTCTGGCGGGCCTGTCGGCGCCGATCCCGGCGATTCCCGCGCGGTGGCTGTACGACCGCCGGGGCTCGGAGCTGTTCGACGAGATCACCCAGCTGCAGAGTTATTATCCAACCCGGACCGAAACGGGGCTGCTGGGGCAAGTCATGCCCGAGATTGCGCCGCACATCCCCAAGAGGACCGCCGTGGTCGAGTTCGGCGCCGGGTCGGCAACCAAGACGCCGCGGCTTCTCGAGGCAATCGCTCCGGCAGCCTATGTCCCTGTCGATATCTCGGGCGACTATCTGGAGTGGAGCGCGGCGGAACTGAGGAAGCAATTCCCCGACCTTCCGATCTATCCGGTTATCGCCGACTTCGCTCGCTCCTTCGAGCTACCCGCGGAAATCGCGGACCTGCCCAAGCTTGGCTTCTTTCCCGGCTCGACCATCGGCAATTTCGTGCCCCGGAGCGCGACCGACTTGCTTCGCCATTTCCGCGCGCTCCTCGGGACGGGTGCGCTGCTTCTGATCGGGATGGACCGGGTCAAGCCGATCGACCGCCTGATCGCGGCTTATGACGATCCGGAGGGAACGACCGCCCGGTTCAACCTTAACCTCCTCGAACGGATCAATCGCGAGCTCGACGGGAACATCCCTGTCGACGCTTTCCGCCATGAGGCGCGGTGGAACGACATCCTTTCGCGGATCGAGATGCACCTCGTCGCCAACCGCGACGTCGAATTCACGATCTCGGGCCAGCCCTTTTCGTTCAAAGCCGGATCAAGCATCCACACCGAGAACAGTCACAAATATGGCCAGCGAGGGGCGCGCCTGCTGCTGCTTGCGGGCGGCTGGACCCCCGTCGCCGAGTGGGAGGATGAAGCCGGCGATTTCTCGATTGTCCTCTCGCAAGCGCAACCCAGTCGCTTCGCGCCGTGATTGCGGCAGTAAGGCGAGGCCGCTAAGCGGGCCCCATGGGCATCTTCATCGCGCTAATCGACATCGTCCAGTTCATCCTCTGGATCATGAGCATCATCATCATCGTCCAGGCGATCATGAGCTGGCTCGTCGGCTTCAACGTCGTCAATTCGAGGAACGGTTTCGTCGCCGCGGTCTGGAACGCGCTCGATCGCCTAACCACGCCGCTCTACCGGCCAATCCGCAAGGTCATGCCGGACTTCGGCGGAATCGACTTTTCGCCGCTGGTGGTGCTCCTGATCATCTGGATCATCCAGCGCCTCCTCGGCGGAGTCGAGCTCGACCTTCAGCGCAGCCTCTATCTGGGCGTATGACGGCCAGGCGGATTGACGGGAAAGCGGCCGCTCTTGCGGTCCGGGAACGCGTTGCCGCTGTAGCAGCCGATTTCCGCGAGCGCACCGGCCGCGCGCCGGGGCTCGCTACAGTCCTCGTCGGCGAAAACCCGGCAAGCGCCGTCTATGTCCGCTCCAAGGTGAAGGCGACGGCCGAAGCGGGGATGGAGGGCTTTGCCCACCACCTTCCCGCCGATACGACGGAAGAAGCGCTTCTCGACCTCGTCCTGCTCCTCAACAACGACGACCGCGTCGACGGAATCCTCGTCCAGCTCCCGCTTCCGCCGCAGATCGATGCGGAACGGGTCATCGCCACCATCGACCCCGAAAAGGACGTCGACGGCTTCCATCCGGTCAACGCCGGCCGCCTCGCCACAGGGCTGGAGGCGATGGTGCCCTGCACGCCGCTCGGCTGCCTCTATCTCCTGAACCAGGAACTCGGCTCGATCAGCGGCAAGGACGCGGTGGTCATCGGTCGCTCAAACATCGTGGGCAAGCCGATGGCGATGCTCCTGCTCGGCGCAAGCGCGACCGTAACGATTGCCCATTCCCGGACCCGCTACTTGCCGGACGTCGTGCGCCGAGCGGATATCGTCGTTGCCGCGGTCGGCCGCCCGGAAATGGTTCGCGGGGACTGGATCAAGCCGGGCGCGGTCGTGATCGACGTCGGAATCAACCGCGTTCCCGGCGCCGAGGAAGGCAAGACCCGGCTGGTCGGCGACGTCGCTTACGACGAAGCTGCCGAACACGCCTCGGCGATCACGCCGGTGCCCGGCGGAGTCGGGCCGATGACGATCGCGATGCTTCTTCGAAACACAGTCGTTGCGGCGCACCGCCGCGCCGGCCTGGAAGATCCGGAGGGGCTCTAGGATGCTTGCCCTTCTCGCGGCAGCCTCCATCGCCACCGCCGTCGATGCCGAGCGCGCCTTCATCCGCGATTCGCACACACAGGGGCAGTGGACCGCTTTTCGCAAATGGTCGGACAGCTCCGCGGTCATGTTCACTCCGCAGGTGGTTTGGGCGCAGGACTATCTGAAGGATCGCGCCGATCCGCCGAAGTCGATCGACTGGGCACCGGCGAATAGCTGGGTGTCGTGCGACGGCCGGACCGCGATCAACCGCGGCCCGTGGACCAGCGCGTCGGGAAAGGCGCACGGCTATTTCACCACAGTCTGGATGCAGTCGCAGTCGACTTGGCGCTGGGTTTATGACGGCGGCGCTGACCTTCCGGTCCCGATGGCCCTCCCGAAGAAGCCGAAAATCGCGAAAGCGAGCTGCAGCAACCTTGCAAGCGTTCCCTCTGCTTATCGCAAAGCCGTGGTCTCCACAGCCCGGATCGCGGGCAAGCCGCCGGCCGACGCGGGCCAGGGGCGATCGGCGGACGGAACCCTGATCTACGAATGGAAAGTCGCGGCCGACGGCGCCCGCCATTTCTCCGCCAAATTGTGGGACGGGCGCGGCTACAGGCTGATCCTCGACCAGAACATCGCGGCTCCGCACGGATCGTGACGGCGGCATGATCGAACTGTTCGGATCGGCGCTCGTCACCTTCCTGGTGATTATCGATCCGCCGGGCTGCGTCCCCATCTTCGCCGGGCTCACGCGCGGCAGCTCGCCGGCTCATCGGCGGGCGATGGCGCTTCGATCGGCGACGGTTGCGTGGTTCATCCTGATGCTGTTCGCGCTATTCGGGAAACCGCTTCTGCAGGCGCTGGGGATCAGCCTCGCCGCTTTCCGGATCGCCGGCGGGATCATGCTCTTCTTCATCGCTCTTGAAATGGTTTTCGAAAAGCGCACCCAACGCCGCGAGGAGCGCGCCCAGTCCATCGAGGGAACGCCGGAGGCCGAGGACATCTCGGTGTTCCCGATGGCGATCCCGATGATCGCCGGACCGGGATCGATCGCCAGCGCGATGCTGCTGGTGTCGAGGGCGCAGACCTATCCCGAGATCGGGGCGGTGCTCGTAGCGATGACTCTCGTCATCCTCATCACGGCTGCCGCGCTGTTTTCAGCGGGCTGGATCATGAAGCTGATGGGCGAGCGAATCGAGGCGATGATCAGCCGGTTGCTAGGGGTCATTCTTGCCGCTCTTGCCGCGCAATTCGTCGTCGACGGATTGCGCGAGAGTTTTCCGGCGCTCAGCGGCTGATCTTCCACATCCTGAACGGCGAATTCGCCGGAAGCTGAATCGGAGTCAGCCACTTCGGCACCTGCCCTTTCTGCAGCTGTCCGTAAAAGCCCTTCGGAGTCTCCGACATGAAGATCGTCGTCGTCGACGAATCCGGGCAGGTCAGAAGATAATCGGCGCGATATTTGTCGAAGATTCGGTGCGCCTGGTCCGCGCTTCCCCGGAAGGCCAGCATCGTGTCGGCGATCTGCTCGCCGTTGCGATGATAGGGACCCATGATCGAATCATGATGGGTGACGGTGATCAGGCGAGGCGCGAGATCGACCCAGGTGAAGACCACTCCTTTCGGGAGCAATGCGATCGGCCGGAACGAGCCGATGTAATTACACATCCGGTTCGCCCGCTCGACCTGGACTTCGCGCGGGGTCATCTTGGTCCCCGGTATCATCTTGAGAGCGAAGGGCACGAGCGCGCCGAACCCGACGATAGCGACGGCGATCACCCCGGCCGACCGAAGCAGCGGATTGCGCGAGCGATCGAACACCGGGGCGAGCACCCAGATGATAGCGACCGCTCCGACCACCGTCATCAACTGCGCGGCCGGGCCGGTTCGAGTTTGCCAGAACAGCAGCAGGGTCGCGACGAGGCCGGGAAGGGCGGCGCCGATAGTCCGCCTGAACCGGTCCGCATCGACTCGATTGCGCCAGGCCAGCAACGCCCAGCCGATCACTCCGGTAATCGGGATCGCGAGGATCATCGATGCAAGTTGCCAGCCATGTTTGTAGACCGGGCGAGCTTCGCGAACGTGGCTTAGCCACAGATACTGCACTTCCGGCGACACGTTCTCGAGCCTGGTCAGGCAATTGGGCCACATCAGCACATAAAAGGCCGCGAGGATGATTCCGGCGCCGGCCGCCAGCCCAAGCCGTGCCTTCCAGTCGATCGGGCTCCGCCATGCCAGTATCAGCAGAAGCGCGCTCGCAACCAGCATCGAGGACAGCCACACCGGCGAAAGCGCGTCGCACACCGGCGCCCGGTTGGCGTAGGAAGCGAAGACGAGGAAGGAGAAAGCCGTACCGCCGCCAAGGCTGACCGAATAGGCCAGCGCCCGGGCTCGCTCCCGGACATCAGCGACCCAGAACAGGGCCACCGCTGCTCCGGCGATCGCGAGGTAGATGATCATTTCGAGACCGATCGCAAGCGACAGAGCGGTCGAAATGCCAAGCGTCAGGCCGCCGCGAATTCGCTTTGGATCGGCGAGTCCGGCGATGCTGACCGACAGCAGCGCGAGCTGCCAGCCGTGATGGTCGATTCGCTCGGGCATGAACATGGAGTTGGTCAGGCCGGTGAGTGTCAGCGCGATGATCGGGAGCCAGAAGGCGCGCGGATCGATCAGCCGGCGGGCTGTCAGCGCGACGCCAAACAGGAGCACCAGATAGGGCAGCATCGGCGCCACCCCGGCGGCGATGACCTGCGCCTTGGGACCGCCCACGAGCGGCTGGAACAGAAGGATCAGGCCCGCGATCGGAAGATCGACCAACCTCGACCAATGGATGTCCGCACCGAACGGCGGATTGAGGCGGTACTGGCGAAGATCGAACCAGCCCTGGCCATGCAGGAGGGCTCGCACCTGCATCATCCGCATATTGTCGTCGGTATCGCCGAGGTTGAAGGAGACGATGCTCGACCAGCGGGTGTAGGCGAACCAGGCGCAGAAGAGCAGCCACGCCGCGACGGTGATCAGCTTCCAGTGCCGTTCGAGGAGCGCAAGGCCCCGCTCCACATAAAGGTCGTCCTTGCGCTTGGGCATGTTTCGCGCTGTAGCCGGTGGAGTTGAAACGGCAAGCGGCCGGGGAATGGCGACGAGATTAAACGTTAGTAACGAAACGCTTGGCCAGCTCGTTCGCTTCGCCATTGTCGGCTTCTCGCTCGCCGCCATCTATTCGGCGATCTACTGGTATCTCGCGACCTACGTGATGGCCCCGATGCTGGCGGTCGTTGTCGCCTTCGCGGTGGCGGTTTCGCTCGGTTTCGTCCTCCACAGCCGCTGGAGCTTCCGCGGGCACGGCAAGGCTGAAGACCGGCGGATGAAGATCAAGTTCCTCGCCGTCCAGGGTGCCGGATTCATTCTCAATGAAGGCTTCACCTGGCTGCTCACCGGCCCGATGCACGGCCCCACCTGGTGGCCGCTCATCCCGGCCATCTTCGTTACGCCGCTCGCTACTTACCTGCTCAACCGCCAGTGGGTTTTCGGCTGATGGAGCGTGTCGTCTACGACCGCATGGCGGAGCTCGACGAGGTCCACTGGTGGTACACCGCGCG
>JBDZVP010000033.1:13009-19689 GCA_040255765.1 Sphingomonadales bacterium
ATTACGATCTCGCCGCCGCGCTCGACGTGGTCGAACATATCGATGACGACCGGGCGACGATCGCCGCCCTCGCCTCCTGCCTAAAGCCGGGTGGCAAGCTCCTGGTTACGGTCCCGGCGCACCAGTGGATGTGGTCGGCGCACGACGAGCTCAACCATCACAAGCGGCGCTATTCGAAGGCCGGGTTGCGGCGGCTTATCGAGGGCTCGCCGCTTCGGCTCGAACGGATCGGCTATTTCAACAGCTTCCTGTTCCCGCTCGCGGTTGGAGCGCGCCTCGCTGCAAAGCTCACGGGGCGCGGTGGCGGCGATGACAGGCTTCCGCCCAAGCCCGTCAACTATCTCTTTGAGCGGGTCTTCGCTGCCGAGCGCCCCCTGGTCGGAACCGTCCCGCTTCCAACGGGGCTATCGCTGTTCGCGGTCGCATCGGCCACCTGACCGAGCCGTCCTTCGCGCCCGCTTGCGCCGGCGATCTCCTGCACGATGTAGAGCGGCCGCCGCTTCGATTCGTTGTACAGGCGCCCGATATATTCACCCATCAGGGCGAGGACGAACATCTGCACCGCGCCGAGCACGACCACGACGAGCATCAGCGACGTCCATCCCTGGATGTTGCGGCCGGCAATCCAGGCGTAGAGGATGTAAAGGACGATCAGCACCGAACCGGCGGACAAGGCGAGGCCCGCGTGGCTCGCGAGCTTCAGCGGTGCCGATGAAAATCCGGTCAGCGCATCCAGCGCGAACCGAAGCATCTTCGAGAGCGGATATTTGCTCTCGCCGGCGAAGCGCTCGTCCCGGTTGTAGAGGATCGGCACCTGTTTGAACCCGATCCACGCGACCATCCCGCGAATGAACCGCGCCTGCTCCGGCATCGCCAGCAGAATATCTAGCGCCCGCCTCGAGATCAGCCTGAAGTCGCCTGCGTCGAGCGGGATGTCGACGTCGGTCGCGTTCGCCAGCAGCCGGTAGAAGCCGTGCGCGGTCGCGCGCTTGAAAGCCGTCTCGCCAGCGCGGCTCTTGCGGACACCGTAGACGACATCGGCGCCTTCGTTGCGCATCGTCTCGACCATCGCGCCAAGGAGTTCCGGCGGGTCTTGCAGGTCGGCATCGATGATGAGCACGACATCGCCCCGGGCAAGGTCGAGGCCTGCTGTAAGCGCGAGCTGGTGCCCGTGGTTGCGCGAGAGATTCACCGCGACGAGGTGCGGATCCTCCTCGGCCATCGCGCTCATGATCGGCCAGCTCCTGTCCTTCGAACCGTCGTTGACCAGCAGGATTTCGTAATCGTCGCCGAAGGTCGCCCGGGCAGCCGCGCCCAGCCGCTCGTGGAGCGCGGGAAGGCACGCTTCCTCGTTGTAACAGGGAACGACGATTGAAAGCTTCATTTGCGGAACCGATAGAGCACCGAGCCGGGGCCCCGCCAGACCGTCTCGAAGCGAAGCGCGAGCGCCGGGTTGTACGGCGGCGGGTCGACCAGCCAGACGAAATCGAACGCGCTCGACGGAACCACGGCCAGTGCCTTGTCGATGCTCCATAGCGGCCCCACGGCGCACCCCTCGCGCCGGACCCGCTGCGACGGATCGGCAGCGAAATGCCCGGCCGCCCAATATTTCAGGTCGAGCAGGTTCACGCCTTCCATCACCCACTGGTCGTTGGAAAAGCCCTGCTTGCGGACCACGACCATCGCGCCGAGGTGGCTGTCTCGCGGGAGCGCCCAGTGATAGCCGCATGGATCGCCGACCAGCGTCGCAACGCGCGAACCCATGGGCACGTAATTCAAGGCTTCGAGCTTTGCCTGCTGCTCAGTCCCCGCAATCGCGAGGCTTGCGGTGTTGGCCCCAAGCCTGATGGCAACGAATGCCAGGGCGGAGACAGCGAGTGCGGAGACGAATCGCGGGCGGGCGCCTTCGCGGAACCGGATCGCCAAGAGTGCAACCGCGATCGCGTAAGGCACAAGCCGCATGTCGGCATAAGCGGAACCGAAGATGATCCGCGGCAGCAATAAATAGACGATCAGGAGCACGATCGCGGAGAATGCGAGGTTCCTCGACACCGTAAGGGACTTCCCGAAGATGCGGTTGGCGATCGCAAACAGGAACATTGCGGCGCAGAGCGCGAGCGATGTCACGTCCCATGTTTCCCACCGGTCGCGGAGCGCCATTTCCACCCAGCGCCATTTTGCTTTCCAGTTGAACCAGTCGGTGGTCGCCCCGCCATGGGTTTCGCTCCGCCAGACGATCATGACCACGAGCGGCAAGGCCATCACCGAGGCGTGCCACGCAGCATTCCAGCCGGACCGCACCCAGCCGACACCGCGGTCATGCTGGCGGACTGCCTCGGCTGAAAAGCACAGCAGGCCGAGCATCCCCCAGCCGTAGGTATGGCAAAAGAAAATGACGATGGAGATCGGGACGAAAAGCCACGATCGAAGCCTCGTCCTGTCGAGCCGGCCGAGCCTCAGCCACAGCGCGAAGGCGAGGAATGCCAGGGCCATCGACAGTGCGAAATTGACGAAGCCGTAGAGAAATGGATGTCCGTAGGCGAAAGGCACCGCAAGAAAAGCGGTTGGCGGGATTCGCCCGTGAACTTCGTGAGCGACCCAGAGGAAACCGGCGACCGTCAATGGCGGGATCGCGAGCACGATCAGCTTCACCGCTGGCTCCAGGCCCATCAAATGGCCAAGCGGCATCACCAGAAGGTCGACTCCGAGATTGCCGATCGCAGCCCAGTGGAAGCCGTAATAATCGCTGAGCCAGGGCGAACTGCCGATGTCGAGCTGGACCCGGTAGCGGCCCATGTGCCCGAACAGATCCACCAGCGGCGGGATCTTCGGATAGAGCAACGGTACCGCAGACAGCAGGATGACCGCCGCGATGACCGCAGGGCTTTGCCACCAGCCCCTCGGCTGGTTGAAATCGTGAGTCCCGAGGGACGCCCCTGCCGTTTCGCCCGTCATCGCCACGCCTCTGCCCGCAAGCCCCGTTTCGTTCAACAGGGATGCGTCCAAGACATCGGCGCACCCTCACCCGGCGAAGGCTGGGCTCTAAGCGAGATGGAGGCTCGGCGCGGTTTCCGTGCTGAGGTCCCGGCGTTTGCCGGAGCGACGCTGGTTCAAGCCGGCTCGGTCTCCTTGCTCGGCGAGGAGGACGCCCCGCGCTTGCGGGCAGGCTTCTTCTCGCGGAGCCCGTTCGGCCTCAGCCTCAGCTTCTTCTCGGCCTCCGCCATGTAATCGCGGGTGATCGGAAGCGCGTGCCGGTCGCGCACGTACTGAACCTGGTAATTGCAGGCCGCGCCGCTTTCGAACATCACAATCCCGCCGGCGAGATAATATTCCCACATCCTGAGGAATCGCTCGTCGTAAAGGGCGACGATCTTCTCGCGATTGTCCATCACGTTCTTCAGCCAGTGGCGAAGCGTGTAGGCATAATGGAGGCGAAGCGTTTCGACGTCGCTGACGATCATCCGCACCTTCTCGCTCGCGGTGCAGATCTCGCTTAGCGACGGCAGGTGATAGCCGGGGAAGATCCACTTGTCGGTGAACGGATCGGGCTTGCTCGCCTTGCCCAGCTTGCCGATCGTGTGAAGGAGCATCGCCCCGTTCTTCTTCAGCAGGCGCCGGCAGGACGTGAAAAATTCGTCGTAATGGTCGGCACCGACATGCTCGAACATCCCGACCGAGACGATCCGGTCGAACTGCCCTTCGAGGTTGCGATAGTCGATCAGCTCGAACTTGACGTGATCCGAAACGCCGGCGTCTTCCGCCCGCTTTCTGGCGATCCGAAGCTGGTCTTCGGATAATGTGATCCCGAGAACGTCGACGCCGGCCTGTTGGTGCATAAACAGCGCCAGCCCGCCCCAGCCGCAACCGATATCGAGAACCCGCTGCCCCGGCTCAAGCGCGAGCTTGGCGGCGATATGCGCCTTCTTGTCCCACTGCGCTTCCTCGAGCTCATTGTGGATGTCGGTAAAATAGGCGCAGCTATACTGGCGATCGGAATCGAGGAAGGTTTCGTAAAGCTCGTCGCCGAGGTCGTAGTGATGCGCGACGTTCTTCTTCGCCCGCTTCTTGTTGTTGGTCGTGAAATAATAAGCGAAGCGCTCCTTGCCTCGATTGAGGATTCCGCGCGCCTGCTTGCCCTCCTCCCACGGATTGGAGCTCATGATCAGCTCGAGAAGGTCGAGCGCGCTTCCGTTCTCGATGACGAGGCGGCCATCCATATAGGCTTCGCCAAGGCCGAGGCGCGGGTTCTTGATGATGTCGAAGATGACTTTCCGGTCCATCATCCGGACGGTCAGCGACTTGCCTCCGCCGGGTCCGTAGGTCACCGGGTCCTTGCCGGGTTCGATGAGGGTGATGCTGCCCTTTGCAAGCAGCTTGTCGATCATGTTCCCAATCAGTGACATCGAAACTCCCCGTCACTTGCTCAACTGCCCTGTCGCGACGATTCTAGCCCCGTCACTTCAATTCAGTCCACCCGTGCGGGGTTCCAACGGCTAGGCGGCGCTCTTGCGCTTGCGCTCGCTCGCGGTTTTGAGCTGGCCGCAGGCGGCGTCGATGTCGCGGCCGCGGGGGGTTCGGACGGGCGCGGAGATCCCGGCCTCGAAGACAATGTTGCTGAACGCCCTGATCCGCTCTGGGCTCGAGCATTCGTAAGGTGCGCCCGGCCACGGATTGAAGGGAATCAGGTTCACCTTGGCGGGAAGCTTGTACTTGCGGATCAGCCGGACCAGTTCGCGGGCGTCCTCGTCGCTGTCGTTCTTGTCCTTGAGCATCACATATTCGAACGTGATCCGCCGTGCGTTGTTGGCGCCGGGATAAGCCGCGCAGGCCTCGAGCAACTGCTCGATCCCGTACTTGCGATTGAGCGGAACGATCTCGTCCCGGATTTCCTTGGTCACGGCGTGAAGCGAAACCGCGAGATTGACGCCGATCTCTTCACCCGCCCGCGCCATCATCGGAACCACGCCGCTCGTCGACAGCGTGATCCGCCGCCGCGAAAGTCCAAGGCCGTCGCCGTCCATCACGATCTTCAGAGCGTCGCGGACATTGTCGAAATTATAGAGCGGCTCGCCCATGCCCATCATCACGATGTTGGTGAGCATCCGCCCTTCGGGCTGGCTTGGCCATTCGCCAAGCGAGTCGCGGGCGAGCATCACCTGGCCGACGATTTCGGACGGCTCCAGGTTGCGGACCAGCTTCATCGTTCCGGTGTGACAGAAGCGGCAGTTCAAGGTGCAGCCGACCTGGCTCGAGACGCACAAGGTTCCCCGGTCGGCGTCCGGGATGAAGACCATCTCGAACTCGTTTCCGTCGTGCGTTTTGAGCAGCCATTTGCGGGTGCCGTCGGAGGACACTTGCGCGGTAACGACGTCCGGCCTGGAAACCGCGAACCGTTCCTCCAGCCAAGGCCGCTGGACCTTGGCGATGTCGGTCATCGCGGAAAAATCACTGGCCCCGCGATTGTAGATCCAGTGCCAGAGCTGCTTGGAACGCAGCTTCGCCTGCCGCGAGTCCAGCCCCGCTTCTTCAAGAGCGCGGCGAATTTTGTCCTTTGACAAGCCGACAAGCTCGACTCGTCCGTCTGGGCGGCGCAGAGCCTGGTTTCCGCGCGGGACGGGCAGCGGCTCGGTCATGCCAGCAATCGGCATCAGGGCGGTTTCGGCGCTCATGGCAGGGCGCCTATCTAGTTAGCGCCGTTCGATTTTGCCAGCACAAGCCGCAGCGGCGGCGTCGATTGCGGTCGCTGCACCGGAAAGATCGTAGCGGTCGACGATCCGCCGGCCGCGAGAGTCCCGGGAATCGATCCGCATATGCTGGCCATAGCGGGCGGCCCTGCGGATCGCTTCCTGTTGCGCAGCGCTTGCGCTCCACGCCCATTCGCCATTTCCGGCGAGGAGGAACGGCTGGTCGCCTATCGTTGCGATGACCGTCGCCCCGGCGCGCGCCGGTTGGCCGAGATGGACGTAGAATTGGCCGTGGGGGCGGCCCGACCGGCCAAAGGCGAATCCCGCATAGGGCTCGGTCCCGGGCTTGAACCACAAGGGCCGCGAGCGTGCCTCGCAGCGGCTGCCGAAATCGATCGCCGCCCAATGGCCGCCAGCGAAGCGAATGTTCGGCGCCGCCGAAGCGGCTGCGGCGGCGAGCGCCAGCACCGCCAGCGAAGCCCACCCATAGCCGCGCGACAACCATCCAAACTTGAGCAATAATTTCGGTTGTGCCATCTTCCCTTTGCTCGGTGTTCTTAATGCGAAGGTGGGTCCAGTGCACCGAGCCCGGCCCGGCATAGTCGATTGAATCGCGGCGGCGAATGACTTTTGCCACCGCTCTTACGCATCTTGCGGCGGAACTCGCGTTGTTCAGCGCGGTCGGATTCCTGCTGTTCGCGATCAACGATCTCGCCGTCGATGCAATCTATTTCGCGCGCAGGCTCTGGCGTTCTGCGACCGTCTACCGGCGCTATCCGAAGACATTCGGAAGCGCGCTTGCCGAACGGCAGGGCGAGCAGCGATTTATCGCGATTTTCGTGCCGGCCTGGGATGAATCGGCCGTAATCGCGCCGATGTTGCGAACGACAGTCGATCGGCTCGACTATTCGAATTACCGGATTTTCGTCGGCAATTACCGGAACGATCCGGCGACCGCCGCGGCAATCGCGAGCGTTCGCGACCCGCGGATCGAAG
>JBDZVP010000128.1:0-3572 GCA_040255765.1 Sphingomonadales bacterium
GAATCGCCGGCCCCGGCTCGGCGGTCGAGTCGACAAGGCGCTCGGTCGCTTCCGCAGCGCGCCGAACGAATTCTGGCTTCAGCACCAGGTCCTCGGGCGGATAGCCGGTCAGCTGAAGTTCGGGATACAGCACGATGTCCGCGCCGGCCGCCTTGCGCCGAATCTCGAGCATCGCCGCGGCATTGCTCTCAAGATCGCCGACTCGCTGGTTCATCTGCGCAAGGGCAATGACGAGGCGATCTGTCATAGCGCGCCTTTAACGCGCGAACGGCAATCGGCAACCAAGGCTTTACGCGCGATGCCCGCGATGGCTAAGGCAGCGGCACCGCCGTTTGGAGCCGAAATCCCATGAAATTGCTCGCCGGGAACAGCAACCCGCCGCTGGCCCGCTCGATCTCCGAATATTTGGAGATGCCCCTCACCGAAGCGAGCGTCCGCCGCTTCGCCGACGAGGAAATTTTCGTCGAGATCAACGAGAACGTCCGTGGCGAAGACGTCTTCGTCATCCAGTCGACCAGCTACCCGGCGAACGACAATCTTATGGAGCTGCTGATCTGCATCGACGCACTCAAGCGTGCATCGGCGAAGCGGATTACCGCGGTCATCCCCTATTTCGGCTATGCCCGGCAGGACCGCAAGCCCGGGCCACGAACGCCGATCTCGGCCAAGCTCGTCGCCAACCTGATCACGGTCGCGGGCGCGAGCCGCGTGCTGACGATGGATCTTCACGCGGGCCAAATCCAGGGCTTCTTCGACATCCCGACCGACAACCTTTTCGCCTCGCCGGTCATCGCGGCGGACATCCGCGCGCGCTTTTCGACCGACAATCTGACGATGGTTTCGCCCGACGTCGGCGGCGTGGTCCGCGCCCGAAGCCTCGCCAAGCGGCTCAACAACGCGCCGCTGGCAATCGTCGACAAGCGCCGCGAACGCGCCGGCGAATCGGAAGTGATGAACATCATCGGCGACGTCGAAGGCCGCACCTGCATCCTCATCGACGACATCGTCGATAGCGCCGGGACCCTATGCAACGCGGCCGCGGCGCTGAAGCAGCAGGGCGCGATCGAAGTGTTCGCTTACTGCACCCACGGCGTTCTGTCCGGCGGCGCCGCCTCGCGGGTCGCCGCATCGGAGCTCAAGGAGCTGGTCATCACCGATTCGATCTGGAGCGGCGACGGCGAAGCGGAAGGCGGCAAGCTTCGCCGCCTGACCGTTGCCCCCCTTCTCGCCGAGGCAATCCGCCGGATCGCCGACGAAGCGAGCGTGTCGAGCCTGTTCGACTGACGTGTGCAACCTCTACCGGATCGAGAAGAACCCCGACGCGATCCGCCGATTGTTCGAAGGCGTCCAGATCCCGCTGACTTTCCCCGAAGGCGTTCCCAACATCCAGCCGGCTGACATCCATATCACCGACCGGGCGCCAGTCGTGCGCTGGAATAGCGATCACGCCGAGCTGGTCGTCCGCCGCTGGTCGTGGCCGAGCCCCAACGGCAAGCCGGTGTTCAACATGCGCTCCGACGGCCGCGAGTTTCCGAAGGATCGCTGCCTGGTCCCGCTCGACGGCTTCTACGAATATACGAAGGTCGAAGACCCCAAACAGAAGCGCAAGGCCTGCTGGCTGTTCCGCCCCGCCGAGGGACAGGAGTTTGCGATCGCCGGGCTGCTCCGCCCCAACACCGACGTGGGCGAGGCGTTCACCTTGCTCACCGCGCCGCCGGGGCCGGACGTAGCGAGCTATCACAACCGCCAGATCGCATTGCTGCGCCCCGACCAGTGGAAAAGCTGGCTCGACGGCAGTGCGAAGTCGCTCGACCTTCTTCAGCCGACTGCCGCGGGCGAGCTGGACGTCGCAGCCGCTTGACCTTTTTGCGATGCACGCGCGTTAGCCAATCATGCCATCAGTCCTGATCACCGGCGCGAACAGGGGCATCGGCCTCGAGTTCGCGCGCCAATATAAAGCCGACGGCTGGGACGTCGTCGCAACCGTTCGCGAAGACAGCCCGGAGTTGAACGCCCTGGGCGTCCGCGTGGAGCGGCTCGACATGCGCAACCTCGACTCGGTCGCGGGCTTCGGGGAGCGGCTCGATTCGCTCGACCTGTTCATCGCCAACGCCGGCACCTACGGCCCCAAGTCACCCGAGAGCGGCCAGGAAGGCGAGGAGTGGCTGGAGACCTTCGCCGTCAACACCGTCGCGCCCTACCTGCTCGCCAAGTCGGTGCTTCCGTTGGTCGAACGCGTCGGCGGCAAGCTGATCGCCGTCAGCACGCGAATGGGCAGTATCGAGGACAATACGTCCGGCGGTTACATCGCCTACCGCTCGTCCAAGACCGCGCTCAACTCTGCCTGGAAGAGCCTTGCGATCGACAACGACGGCAAGGTGACCTGCGCAGTCATCCATCCCGGCTGGGTCCAGACCCGAATGGGCGGCCGCTCGGCGCCCCTCTCGCCAGAGGACAGCGTATCGGGGATGCGCAAGGTGATCGAGGACCTGACTCCCGAGGATTCGGGCGCCTTCTTCAGCCACGACGGCTCCCAAATTCCCTGGTAGGTTGCCTCCAGCGCCGCTCCCCTCTATAGGCGCGGCCTTTCCAGACCACTGGAACAACGACGAACGGCCCGGCCGGTAAAGGGCTGCCGTGGCGGTTCAACAACGTCAGGAGACGAAAATGCCCAAGCTCAAGACGAAGAGCGGCGTCAAGAAGCGCTTCAAGCTCACCGCCACCGGCAAGGTGAAGCATGGAGTCGCCGGAAAGCGCCACCGGCTGATCAGCCACAACGCCAAGTATATCCGCCAGAACCGTGGAACCGAGATTCTCGCCGACGCCGATACGGCGCGCGTGAAGCTCTGGGCTCCGTACGGCCTCAAGTAAGGAGCGCTAAGCTATGCCACGCATCAAACGCGGCGTGACCACGCGCGCCAAGCACAAGAGGATCCTGGAGCAGGCGAAGGGCTATTACGGCCGCCGCAAGAACACGATCCGCGTCGCCCGCCAGGCCGTCGAGAAGGCCGGCCAGTACGCCTATCGCGACCGCAAGGTGAAGAAGCGGAGCTTCCGCGCCCTTTGGATCCAGAGGATCAACGCAGCGGTTCGCGCCGAAGGCATGACCTACGGCCAGTTTATCCACGCGCTCCGGCTCGCGAACATCGATTTGGATCGAAAAGTGCTTGCCGACATCGCGATGCATGAGGGCGAAGCCTTCAAGGGCATCATCGCCCAGGCGAAGGGTGCGCTGGAGAAGAAGGAAAAGGCTTCAGCCTAACTTTCACTTCCCCTCCCCTTGATGGGGAGGGGCAGGGGTGGGGTGGCCGCGGGCGTAGAGCTCGACGTCGAACTTCACCCCCACCCAACCTCCCCCATCGAGGGGGAGGGGAAAGATCAACGAGGGCGTCGGAGCGATTCCGGCGCCCTTTTCATTCGGCGGCAACGGAACCGTCCGCCCCGGCGCGCATTTGCTCTTCGAATGGTTCGTTTCGGAGCAGCAACGGGAGAAGGGGTGTGGCTGACGAGCGCTACATCGCGGTACGGGCAGGACTCCATCCGCTCCACGCCTTTCTTCTGGCAGCTTGCGT
>JBDZVP010000129.1:0-3560 GCA_040255765.1 Sphingomonadales bacterium
GGTCGTGACCGGCGGGCAGGTCGAACCGGATCGGCCGGCGGCAGCGGCGGCAATTCTCGCCGTCGCGCTGGCGAAGCTCCGCCAGCCTCTGCTCCCGCTGCTCGCGCCTAAACTTCCACGGGTTAAGCAGACTGGCGATCGATCGACCCATGCCCGCGCCTTAGCCCGACGCCGGTTAGCGCGCGGTTAGCGGCGGCCCGGTTGCGCGACATTTTCGCGCGTTCCTGCTACGCTCCGCCTGGTCGGATGCGTTCCCCGTCCGTCGATCCGTGGGGGAAGCCATGTCGAACAATCACAAGCTCCTGTCGCTCGCGCTGATCGTCTTCGGCGCGATCTTCTGCCTCATCTATCCGCTCGCGATCGTCTGGCCGGCCGGCTGGGCGTGGCACGAAGGCCCGCCTGCAGCGAACGATTATTACATGATGATCGTCGGCGTTTACGCCACGCTCGGCATCTTCCTGATCCTCGCCGCTCGCGACCCGGCGCGCAACGCTTCGTTGATCTGGTTCACGGTGTGGTCGAGCATCGTCCATGCGCTGGTCATGGCCTGGGAGGCGATGCGCAACCCGATGCACCAGGGGCACCTCTACGGCGACGTGCCGGCGCTGATCCTGGTCGCGGTCGTGCTCGGCGGCCTGATGCTCCAGAGCAGGGGCCGAAGCGCGGCGATGGCCTGAATCTTGTCGGGGCGGCGCGCTTTACGCAATGTCCCTGAGTTGAATTGAGCGCTCGAGGCGCCTAAATCGGACCGGAAAGCTCCGAATTAGACAGTGCGCCTTAGCCACCTTGCCGATTATGCGGTCGTCCTGATGACCGCCGCCGCCCGCCGCAACGCGGGCGATCGCCTCAGCGCGACCGAGCTTTCGGTGGAGACAGGGGTCCCGCTTCCAACTGCTCAGAAGCTGATGGGCCAGCTCGCCACCGCGGGCCTGCTCGACAGCGTTCGCGGTGCGGGCGGCGGCTTCTCGCTCGCGCGCTGTGCGAGCGAGATCACTTTGGCCGACGTCATCGAGGCGGTCGAAGGGCCGATTGCGATGACCGTGTGCAGCGAGGGCCGCACCGACTGCGCGCTCGATGCGCATTGTCGGGTGAAGCCGCACATGGGCGTTGTCGGAAATGCGGTTCGCGGGGCGCTTGGCGCTGTGTCGCTGACGGAGCTGGCGCGATGAACGAACAGACCGTCAAGAACCGCGAAATCCGCGACACCATCGCCAAGGATTACGAGTGGGGCTTCTCCTCCGACGTCGAGCAGGAGTTCGCGCCCAAGGGGCTTAGCGAAGACACCGTCCGATTCATTTCGGCCAAAAAGGGCGAGCCCGAGTGGATGCTCGAATGGCGGCTCAAGGGCTACCGCGCCTGGCTGGAGATGGAGGAGGTCGACTGGGCAAAGTTGACCATCCCGGAAATCGATTACCAGGACGCTTATTATTACGCCGCGCCCAAGGAGAAGCCGAAGCTCGCGAGCATCGACGATCTCGATCCGGAAATCCGCCGAACCTACGAGAAGCTAGGAATCCCGCTGGAGGAGCAGAAGGTGCTCGCCGGGGTCGAAGGCGCGGCCAAGGTCGCGGTCGACGCGGTGTTCGACAGCGTCTCCGTCGCTACCACCTTCCGCAAGGAGCTTGCCGCCGCAGGCGTCATCTTCCTCAGCATTTCCGAAGCGATCCGCGAGCATCCGGAGCTGGTGAAGAAATATCTCGGGAGCGTGGTCCCGCAGCGCGACAATTATTTCGCCTGCCTCAACAGCGCGGTCTTCTCGGACGGCACCTTCGTCTACGTGCCCGAGGGCGTCCGCTGCCCGATGGAGCTTTCCACCTATTTCCGGATCAATGCCGAAAATACGGGCCAGTTCGAGCGGACCTTGATCATCGCCGACAAGGGTAGCTACGTCTCCTACCTCGAGGGCTGCACCGCCCCGACCCGCGACGAGAACCAGCTGCACGCGGCGGTGGTCGAGATCTTCGCTCACGAGGACGCCGAGGTGAAATACTCGACCGTCCAGAACTGGTATCCGGGCGACGAGAACGGCAAGGGCGGCATCTTCAACTTCGTCACCAAGCGCGCGCTGTGCTCGGGCGACCGGTCGAAGGTCAGCTGGACGCAGGTCGAGACCGGCTCCGCGATCACCTGGAAATATCCCAGCTGCATCCTGAAGGGTGAGGGCAGCGTCGGCGAATTTTATTCGGTCGCCGTCACCAACAATTTCCAGCAGGCCGACACAGGCACCAAGATGATTCACATCGGCGCCAACACGCGCTCGACGATCGTCTCCAAGGGCATCAGCGCGGGCCGTTCGAACAACACCTATCGCGGGCTGGTCCGCGTGCTCCCGCGCGCGGAGAATGTCCGCAACTTCACCCAGTGCGACAGCCTGCTTCTGGGCAGCGACTGCGGCGCGCACACCGTGCCCTATATCGAGGTCAAGAACCCGACCGCGCAGATCGAGCATGAAGCGACGACCTCGAAGATTAGCGAGGACCAATTGTTCTACGCGATGCAGCGTGGGCTCGACCAGGAAGCGGCGGTCGCACTGATCGTCAACGGCTTCGCGCGCGAAGTGTTGAAGCAGCTGCCCATGGAGTTCGCGGTCGAGGCGCAGAAGCTGTTGGGGATTTCGTTGGAGGGCTCTGTCGGATGAGCAAACGCCGCCTCTTCAACCGGTGGATGATATTCGCAATCGCAGTTGGTTGTTGGATCATCATTGGACTCCCGCTGTGGTGGATTGCGGTTGGCTTTGGAGCGCCGGTCCTCCCACTGCGGGCTCCGACCGACGCATACTCGGTTCTGTTCCTCGTCTTCTTCTATGTGCCGCCTCTAGTGATGATTGCCGTCGCATTCGGCTGGGTGCGTGCTCGACTCGCAACTCGAAAGTCTGAATCCGCAAATGCTTGAGATCACCAACCTCCACGCCACCGTCGCCGGCAAGCCGATCCTGAACGGCGTCTCGCTCGACGTGCCGAAGGGCGAAGTGCACGCGATCATGGGCCCGAACGGGTCGGGCAAGTCGACGCTCGCCTACGTGCTCGCCGGCCGGCCGGGCTATGAGGTGACCGAGGGGTCGGCGACGTTCACGCCAACCCGTCACCCCCGCGAAAGCGGGGGTCCCGCTCCTTCTGCTTCCGACGAGGAACAGCGGGATTCCCGCTTTCGCGGGAATGACGAAGGGGGCGTGGACCTGCTCGCCATGGAGCCGTTCGAGCGGGCCGCGGCGGGACTGTTCCTCGGCTTCCAATATCCGGTCGAGATCCCCGGCGTTTCCTACCTGCAGTTTCTCCGCGAGAGCCTCAACGCGCAGCGGCGCGGGCGTGGCGAGGGCGAGCTTTCCGGCGCCGAGTTCATCAAGCTCGCGCGTTCGCAGGCCGCGCTTCTCGGAATGGATGCCGACATGCTCAAGCGGCCGGTCAACGTCGGCTTTTCGGGCGGCGAGAAGAAGCGCGCCGAGATGGTGCAGATGGGCATCATGGACCCCAAGTTCGCGATCCTCGACGAGACCGACAGCGGCCTGGACATCGACGCGCTGAAGGCGGTCGGCGCGGGCATCAATTCGATCATGCGCAAGC
>JBDZVP010000130.1:0-1170 GCA_040255765.1 Sphingomonadales bacterium
AGCTCGGCTCGTCGCCTTCGTTGTGGCCGAAGCGGCGATAGCACCACATGTCGATGACGATGTCGCGGCCGAAGGTCTGGCGGAATTCAACCGCCAGCTTGCAGCAATAGGTGACCGCCTCCGGGTCGTCTCCGTTGACGTGGAGGATCGGGGCCTGGATCGATTTGGCGATGTCGGTCGGGTAGGGCGACGAGCGGCCGAACTGCGGGCTCGTGGTGAACCCGATCTGGTTGTTGATGACGAAATGGATCGTGCCGCCGGTGCCATAGCCTGGAAGGCCGGAAAAGCTCAGGCACTCGGCGACGACGCCTTGTCCAGCGAAGGCCGCGTCGCCGTGGAGGAGGAGCGGGAGCACCTTCTTGCCGTGCTTGTCGCCCTTGAAGGTCATCGTCGCTCGCGCCTTTCCAAGCACGACCGGATCGACCGCTTCGAGGTGCGACGGGTTGGGGAGCAGCGACAGGTGGACGCAAATTCCATCGAACTCGCGGTCCGACGAGGTGCCGAGGTGGTACTTCACGTCGCCCGATCCGCCGACGTCCGCCGGGTTGCTCGCCCCGCCCGCGAACTCGTGGAAGATCGCTCGGTAAGGCTTGCCCATGACGTTGGAGAGGACGTTCAGCCGCCCGCGGTGCGACATGCCGACATCGATTTCCTCGATTCCGGTCAGCCCGCCATATTTGATCACTGCCTCGAGCGCGGGGATCGCGCTTTCGCCGCCATCGAGCCCGAAACGCTTGGTGCCGACATATTTGCGGGCGAGGAATTTCTCCCACTGCTCGGACTCGATCACCTTGGCGAGGATCGCCTGCTTGCCTTCGGGGGTGAACTGGACGGTTTCGTCGAGGGATTCGATCCGGTCCTGGATGAAGCGGCGTTCCTCCAGGTCGTTGATGTGCATATATTCGACGCCGATCGTCCCGCAGTAGTCGCGCTGCAGGGCATCGACGATCTGGCGAACGGTCGCGCGTTCAAGCCCCAGCGCTCCGCCGATCCAGATCGGGCGGTCGAGGTCGGAGTCGGAAAAGCCGTGGTAGGCCGGTGTCAGGTCGGCCGGGATGACGCTGTGGTGAAGCCCGAGCGGATCGAGCTTCGCGGCAAGATGCCCGCGCACGCGATAGGTGCGGATCAGCATCATCGCGCGAAGCGAATCCTCGGCCGCGCGGCGGATCG
>JBDZVP010000130.1:1270-3516 GCA_040255765.1 Sphingomonadales bacterium
GACACGGTTATTCCAGCCGCCTCCATAGCCGCGATCTTGCTTTCGGCATCGCCCTTGCCGCCGGAAACGATGGCGCCCGCGTGGCCCATGCGGCGGCCCGGAGGCGCCGTGCGCCCGGCGATAAAGCCGACGACCGGCTTTTTACGCCCGCGCTTCGCCTCGTCCGCGAGGAACTGGGCGGCATCCTCTTCGGCGCTTCCGCCGATCTCGCCGATCATGATGATCGACTTCGTCTCGTCGTCGGCGAGGAACATCTCGAGGATGTCGATGAACTCCGTGCCCTTCACCGGATCGCCGCCGATCCCGACCGCGGTCGATTGGCCGAGGCCCTCGTTGGTGGTCTGGAAGACCGCTTCATAGGTCAGCGTGCCCGACCGGCTGACGATCCCGACGCTGCCCTTCTTGAAGATGTTGGCGGGCATGATTCCGATCTTGCATTCGTTCGGGGTCAGCACGCCGGGGCAGTTCGGGCCGATCAGTCGCGACTTCGAACCGCACAGCGCGCGTTTCACCCGCACCATGTCGAGCACCGGTATGCCTTCGGTGATCGCGACGATCAGCGGCACTTCCGCGTCGATCGCCTCGAGGATGGAATCGGCCGCGAACGCCGGCGGCACGTAAATCACCGAAGCGGTCGCTCCGGTCGCTTCCTTCGCTTCGCCGACGGTGTTGAACACCGGCAGGCCAAGATGCTCGGTCCCGCCTTTTCCCGGCGTTACGCCCGCGACCATCTTGGTTCCATAATCGAGCGCCTGGCGCGTGTGGAACGTGCCGGTGTCGCCCGTCATCCCCTGGGTGATGACCTTGGTGCTGGTATCGACGAGGATGCTCATTGTTTCGCTGGTTCCAAAGTTTGTTGTTCCATTGCCGAAGCGTAAGTCCCTAATGAAATTTGAATTGAACGATCGCTTCGCACCGCTACGCTCGTCCGAAAACCACGCTTACGAGCGTCGACCGACCAACCATTCAAATACATGTTTGGTATCCACGCACGGCGAGGCTGGATATCCGGCGCTGTCGAAATCATTGCCGCGAGCGCATCATCGAGTGACAAAACCCGCGAAACTACCACGCATTCGCGACCGATGCTCCCCGGCTGGTTTGCGCGATAGTCGGCGAAGACCAGGTACGTCGCTCGAGGTTTCGTAAACTCCACCACCGTACTGTGCCTCGTTGCTCGCCATCCCAGCACATCCGTGTAATCCGTGGCGTCATGATCGCTCAGCCGGTGGCCGTTCTCCGGCGAAACCTTCACTTCACCCTTCGTGCAGGCATCCTGAAAGATCTGCGCAGCTGCCTTGCTTGCGGCGGGATCGACGTAAACCCACGGCGTAGCCTGCATCAGGAGTAAGGCAGCAGGAAGCATCATTTACGCGAGTGCGCTGTCGATGTTCCGGCAGGCTTCGAGAAGCTCCTTCACCGCATCGACGCTGACCTGGAAATTGGCTTTGGCCTCATCCTTGAGATCGATCTCGACGATCCGCTCGACCCCGCCAGCGCCAAGGACCACCGGGACGCCGACATAGAGGTTGTCGACTCCGTACTGGCCGGAGAGGTGCGCGGCACAGGGAAGCACCCTTTTCTTGTCCTTGAGGAAGGCCTCGGCCATCGAAATCGCGCTGGTCGCGGGGGCGTAGAAGGCCGAGCCGGTTTTCAGCAACGCGACGATCTCGCCGCCGCCGCCGCGGGTGCGCTTGACGATCGCGTCGATCTTCTCCTGCGTCGTCCAGCCCATCTTGACGAGGTCGGGGATCGGGATTCCGGCGACGGTCGAATATTCGACCACCGGCACCATCGTATCGCCGTGGCCGCCGAGGACGAAAGCGGTGACATCCTTGACGCTCACGTTGAATTCTTCGGCCAGGAAGTGACGGAAACGAGCACTGTCGAGCACGCCCGCCATTCCGACCACCATGTTGTGCGGCTGGCCCGAATATTCGCGCAGCGCCCAGACCATGGCGTCGAGGGGGTTGGTAATGCAGATGACGAAGCTGTTGGGGGCGTGCGCCTTGATGCCCTCGCCAACCGACTTCATCACCTTGAGGTTGATGCCCAGCAGATCGTCGCGGCTCATCCCCGGCTTGCGAGCTATTCCGGCCGTGACGATGCAGACGTCGGCCCCGGCAATATCGGCGTAATCGGATGTGCCCTTCACCTTCGCGTCGAAACCGTCGACCGGGGCCGCTTCGGAGATGTCGAGCGCCTTGCCCTCGGGCACGCCCTCAACGATGTCGAACAGGACAATG
>JBDZVP010000034.1:0-4139 GCA_040255765.1 Sphingomonadales bacterium
CGGCATCGGGCGGTGGCCCGGCGTCTGGCGGTGGCCCGGCGTTGGGCGGTGGCCCAGCATCCGGCGGTGGTCCGGCGTCGGGCGGTGGGCCCGCGCCAGGCGGCGGTCCCGCATTGGCTGGAGGACCGCCAGTGGGCGGTGGGCCGGAGTTGGGCGACGGCCCCCCTGCCGGCGGCGAGACCTTCGTCGCGCTGAAGACAATCGAGCCGTTGGTGACCGTCACATTGTCGATCTGAGGCTGCGGGGATTTCGACAGCAGGAGCGAGTTGACGTTGGGGCCGGGTGTCGCGGCTGCAGTGCCCGGAGCCGGAGTCACCGCGATATCAAACGTGCCTTGATCGATGACGGCGCCGGTTGCGGTTTGGGCGGTGGTGGGCGCAGGCTCGATCGGCCCGCCGGGAGGGCCGGCTTTGGGCTCGGGCCTGACGCCTCGGCCCGCCGGCAGCATGGCCTCCTCGCCCATAGCGACCGGCGGCCCGGCAATCGGACCGGCAGCCCGAGAGGGAGCGGAAACAGACGGACTGGTGGCAAGTGCGGCGTAAGCGCAGGCGCAGAGAAGCAACGCCCCGCGACGGGCGGTTGTCCGCCTGAATTGCGCCTCAAAAAATGCCAAGTTACCGCGTCCTTCCCGGATTGACGCGAACTCGCCCCGCTTCGGGCATAACCCGAGAGGCCAACAGCGAATCCCGCGGACGCGCAAGCGCTTTCGGGCAAGCGCTTGGAATTAATCAGGAATTAAATGGTTAAGGTGAACGGCTGTTAACCTTGCCGAGGTCCGCGACTCGGGCCATCGAGGAGTGAGCAGACAGCTATTCGCGGAAATCCCGGGTCTGCGCCTTGCCTGCGGCCGCCGCCAGCCTCGCTTCGACCAGCTTAATTGCTCTCGCGATCGATTCCTCGACCGTTAGGTCGCTGGTGTCGAGCACATCGGCATCAGATGCCTGCTCCAGCGGCGCGGCCGACCTCGTCATGTCGCGGTCATCCCGCGCCTTCAGGTCCAGCAGGACATCCTCGAAGTGTGCGGGCATCCCTCGCGCGAGAAGCTCGCGGACCCGCCGCTGCGCCCGCACCTCGACCGAGGCTGTGACGAACAGCTTGGCGGCTGCCCCTGGAGCGATCACGGTGCCGATGTCGCGGCCGTCGAGCACCGCGCCGCCCTCCTGCGCAGCGAAATCAAGCTGGCGCTGGAGCAAGGCTTCGCGAACCGCCGGGTAGGCAGAGATGGTGGAGGCAATCCTCGAAACCGGTTCGCTCCGAAGCTCCGGGTCGTCGAAGTTCGATCCAGCATCGCTGCAAGCGCGAACCGCCTCGAACTCGTTGGCGGGATCGCCTCCCCAACGCCACAGGTTCAAAGCGGCGGCGCGGTAAAGAATGCCGGTGTCCATGTGCGGAAGCTTGAAATGCTCGGCGAGCGCCCGAGCGATCGTGCCTTTCCCGCTTGCAGCGGGGCCGTCGACAGCGATCACGAGCCTTTGCCGCGGAACCTGGCTGGATGCTGGGTGCTTGTTCAAGCGGCGCGCTTTGACAGCGCCATATGGCTATGGCAAGGCGCGCGCCGCTCGCAGCCGGCACCCTGCCAGGCCGGCGCGCACAGCCTGAATGGAGCAAGAGACCTCATGGTCAAACCTGAATGGGGCACGAAACGCACCTGTCCCAAATGTTCGACCCGCTTTTACGACCTCGGCAACGAGGATCCGGTGCACTGCATCGAATGCGGAACCGAGTGGATTCCAGAACCCGTTCTGAAGTCGAAACAGCCGATGCCGTTCGATCCGGGGCAGTCCGATTCCAAGGAAAAGAAGGACGAGGATCTCGAAGCCGAGGATCTGGCGCCTGACGAAGAAGAAGAGCCCAGCGCCGACGAAGAGGTGGATCTCGACACCGGCGATGACGACCTTGGCGTCAAGAAGGGCGACGACGACGAGGAAAGTTGATCGGATTTCCCGTTTGCGCCAGTAAAAACATCGCCTAAAGGCGCGGGCGATCCCATCGGGAATTGGGGCCGTAGCTCAGCTGGGAGAGCGTCGCAATGGCATTGCGAAGGTCAGGGGTTCGATCCCCCTCGGCTCCACCAACCCCGCCAGAAACCATGCCTCCGGAGCGTCCGCGCGGCGCGGGCGTTCAGCGTTCATGAAGAAGACGGAACATGCGATGGCATGGCCCTGGTGGGCAACCTGGGCGTTGATCGCGGTCGTCCTGACCAGCCTCGTCACCATCGCCGCGACGATCAACGACATTTGGTAAGCCCTCGCTCTAACCGGCGCGGGTGTAGAGGAAAGCGCTGATGTCGCGCGCATCGCGCTGGCCCACGTGCAGGTCCGGCATGGCGGTTCCGGGCGTAACGGCCTGAGGATCCCTTATCCAGCGCTGCAGATTATCCGGCGTGTTGCTCAGCTTTCCGGCGATCACCGCCTGGCCGGCGATCCCGTCCAGCGACGGCCCCACCTTGCCGACCGCATTGGGGATATAGGTCAGGTGGTGGCAGCTCCCGCAGCCGTACTGGATGAACATCGTCTCGCCGCGATACGGATCACCGCCGGTGGTCGCCGCAGCATGGTCCCAAACGGCGTCGCGTCCACGAACCGTGTCGCTAACGGCAATCGCAAGCGCCAAACCCGCGACCGCGACGGCGATTGCAGCGCCGCCAAGCTCAGTTGGCCCGTAGCGCATCGCCGCCCTCGCTTGCCTGGAGCCATCGATAGAGAAGCAGAAGCGCTACGCCTCCGTGGAGAACGCCCCCGGGGATCCACATGATCAGCCCGGCAAGCTGCTGGTCGGTGGCCGGGTCGAGACCGATCCCGGACAGGCTCATCGCCGCGTAATCGGCGTACCAGGGGCTTCGCGACAGAGCCATCAATGCGCCCAGCGCGCCCTCGACGAGGGTCGTCACGAACAGGCAGCCGGCCGACAGCAAATAGCCGCCACGGCGCGGATCGAGCATCGCCACCCAGAAGAAAAGCGATGCAGCGACGAAGCTCAAATGCTGGGCGGCGTGCCAGGCATCGCTCTCGAGCGCCCGGTCAAACAGCAAGGGTGCGTGCCACAGCCACATCACCGCCGCCTGGACCATGGTCGCCGTGACCGGCTCGGTCAGCCGCTTCCACAGCGACGCCAGCGGGGCCTTCCAGCTTCCGCCGAGCGCGCGCCTCAGCGAAGAAGGCAGCCCCCAGGCGAGGACTCCGCCGGCGTTCGAGGCGGCGAGCAAGAGCGTGGCGACAAGCATGATCAGCTCATGCTCGATCATGTGCATCGCGAAACTCTGCTCACCCGCCTGGTGGAGCGGCGAAACGAGCGACAGCGTCAGCACCGCCCAGCCGGCAACGAACAGCAACGACCGCCGCCGGTCGACCTTCGACCGCTTCGACAGCCGCATCCAGCCGGCGACGAAGATGACGAGCGCCAGCGCCAGCGGGATGACAACGAGCGGATCGAATTCCCAGCCCGGCGCTTGCGAATGATCGTGCCCGGCGTGGGCCAAGGCGGCGCCCGGGACGGCGAATAAGGTCAAGGCGAGGAGGCGCTTCACTGGAAGCATGGTGGAAGGATCAACGACGCGATGACAGGAAGGATCATCGAGAAGACGAGCAGCGCCGCTGAGCCTGCCGAGATGACGGCGACGACCTTGCGAGCCGCGGTCTCCTCCTTCCCGCGCAAGACCTGTGACGAGGCAATCCCCGCGGCGGTTGTCACGACAATCCCCAGAACCGCGACGATGATGAGCGGGACCGGGCTGACCGGTTTGCACGAGTTGAAGACGCCTTCGGAACCGATCTGATGAACCAGCCCTGCAGTCAATATTCCCACGCCGAGGCCCGCCCAGGGCTGCAGCATGTCCGCCAAAGGGCCGCGCCTCACTGGAAGAACCTCGGAAGCCAGTAAATGAGGACGTAGCAAGGGAGCCAGCTTCCCCAGACGAAGCGCCAGTAAAGCGCATTCTCCTCCGTATCGACGAAGCGGCGCTTCTGCTGCCCGTGCGGAGTCTCGATCAATCGCCAAAGGACGAAGGTGTCCCCGAAGTCGGTGGCGAGGTGGACCGTGTGCATCAGCAGGATCGCCCACAGAACCGACCCGTAGGCATTGTCGTACCAGAAAATGTTCAGCGAATTGAACTCGAAGCCGCGGATGACCAGCAGCACCAC
>JBDZVP010000034.1:4239-8658 GCA_040255765.1 Sphingomonadales bacterium
ACCAGAAAATGTTCAGCGAATTGAACTCGAAGCCGCGGATGACCAGCAGCACCACGCCAAAGCCGATGACCCAAGGGAGTAGCCGCCTTTCCGCCTCGAGATCGAGCCGAAGCGCTGCCTTCTTGGCGAAAGTGTTCGGGATTTCGCTTAGCACGATCACGATCGTGAACAGCGTTCCGGCGAGCAGGTCCGGTGGGTGCCATGGCTGCGGCGCCCAGCTCTGCTCATGGCTCATCAGGAAGAAATAAGCGGCGAACAGGAGCGCAAACCCGGCCGCCTCGATCACCATGAAGCCGATCACGCCCCACCACGTCAGGCTTCGCGTGCCGAACCCGTCCGATTCCAGAGTCGACACGTCTTCGGTGAAGGCGGGCACAAGCGTCATGCGATCACCGCCTCCTCGCTCGGCTCGGGCTTCTTGGGCCAGAACCATGCGATGAGGGCGATCGCGAGCGGGACAACACCGAACAGGATCGCCCACGGGCTGAAGACCGAGCACACGAATACAACGCCGAGGGCCAGCGCGGAAATAAAGGGCCAGATGCTCGGCGTCGCGCTCGGCTCGCGGGTTTCCGAGGCGGCGGAAACGAGCGTGGTCAGGAGCAGCTCCCGCTCCTCGACCTTGAGACCGTAGACCACCGGCAGATGGTCGCGATTGTCCCACAACGGTGTGCGGCTTTCGACTGCGGGCACGTGCGCGAAATTGTAGCCGGGCGGCGGAGAGCTGGTCGCCCATTCGAGCGAGGCTGCGTCCCAGGGGTTGTCGCCCGCTTCCTCGCCTCCGAAGGAAATGATCAGGTTGAGGACGAACAGAAGCACCGCCATCCCGACCGCGAACGCCCCGATCGTCGACAGCATGTTAGGGAGCTCCAGCCCCATTCCGGCCGGATAGGTATAGACCCGCCTCGGCATGCCCAGGATCCCGCTGATGTGCATCGGGAAGAAGGCCAGCTGGAACCCGAGGAAGATCATCCAGAAGCTGATCTTGCCGAGCACCGGAGACATCATCCGCCCGGTGAGCTTTGGATACCAATAGGTGATCGCTCCAAGCAGCGGGAACACCGCTCCCCCGATCAAAACATAATGGAAGTGGGCGACGATGAAGTAGGTGTCGTGGAGCTGGAGGTCGAGCGGGACCGCGGCGATGATCACTCCGGAAAGGCCGCCGATCACGAAGGTGAAGAGGAAGGCGATGATGTAGAGGAACGGCACCTCGAACCTCGGCCGCCCCTGCCAGATGGTCGCGATCCAGCAAAATATCTGAAGGCCGGTCGGGATCGACACGGCGATGCTGGCGGCGGTGTAGAAACTGTAGCCGACGCGCGGCAGGCCGGTCGCGAACATGTGGTGGACCCACAGCCCGAACGCGAGAATCCCGGTCGCGACGAGCGCCAGAACCACGATCGGGTAAGCGAACATCGACCGGCGCGAAAAGGTCGTCACGATCTCGCTGATGAAACCCGTCGCGGGAAGGAAGATGATGTAGACTTCCGGGTGGCCGAAGAACCAGAACAAATGCTGCCACAAGAGCGGGTCCCCGTGCTCGGCCGGATTGAAGAATTGGGTTCCGACGAGCCGATCCGACAGCAGGAGCATCGAATCCAGCTCCACCGCCGGCATCGAGAAGATCACCATCAGCGAAGTGACCAGCGTCGCCCACACGAACAGCGGCATCCGCGCCAGCGTCATTCCCGGCGCTCGTTGCTTCAGCACCGTGGTCGTGAGCGCCACAGCGACGGCGAGAGCGGCAACCTCGGTGAAGGTGACGGTCTGCGCCCACACGTCCGAATGCTTTCCGATCCCGTACTGGGGGCCGGACAGCGGGACGTAATTGAACCAGCCGTCGTCGGGGCCAAAGCCGAGGAAATGGCACGTCCACAGGAAGAGGCCGCCGCCGAGATAGACGTAATAGCTGAAGGCAGTGAGCCTTGGGAACGCCATGTTCCGGGTGCCCACCATTAGCGGAGTCAGGTAAATTTGCACGCCCTGCATCACCGGCACGGCGAACAGGAACATCATCGTCGTCCCGTGCATCGTGAAGCTGGTGTTGTAGAGCTCCGCGCTCATCACCCGGTTGCCAGGAAGCATGAGCTGGAGACGCATATGGAGCGCCATCGCTCCGGCCAGCGCGAGGAAGATTAGCGCGGTGACGATGTAGCGGGCGCCGATCTCCTTGTGGTCGACACTCGACAGCCAGCCGATCAGCCCGCGCGGGCGCGACCAGGTGAAATTCAGGGCCGACTCGAGCTTCGGCCCCGTCAGATCGGGCCCGTCGCGGAGTAGCGTGCCCGTGCTCACTTGAGAGTCTCCAGGTAAGCGACGACGGCGTGGAGGTCGTTCGGCTCGAGCCCGATCGTGGGCATGTGGTTGCCCGGCTTTTGCGACTGCGGGTCGGCGACCCAGCCGTACAGGTTGCCAGTGTTCATCGGCAGCGTCCCCGCGCCGATGCTCCGGCGGCTCGCGAAATGGGTAAGGTCCGGGCCGACGGTGCCGCTTGCCGGGGTCCCCGTAACGTTGTGGCAGGCGCTGCACTCGCGGGTCGTGAAATAGCGGTAGCCCGCGAGCTGGAGCGGCGTGGTGGGCGCGAACGCGACCCGCTGCTGCGCCGCGACCCATTTTTCAAAGTCGGCCTTGCTCTCCACCGTCACGTCGAGCGCCATGTGCGTATGCTGGATCCCGCAGAATTCCGCACACTGGCCTCGGTAGGTCCCGATCTTCCGCGGGAGCAGCTGGATATCGGTCACCCTCCCCGGGATGAGGTCCTGCTTTCCGGCGAGGTTAGGGATCCAGAGGCTGTGGATCACGTCGCTCGCCTGAAGGCTGACCTCCACCGGCACGCCGACAGGAAGGTGAATCTCGTTGGCGGTCCGGATCGTCCTGGACGCGTCCTGAGTGGTATATTCAACGTCCCACCACCATTGCTTGCCGGTGATCTTCAGAGTCAGCCGGGGGTTTTCCGCGACCGACGCGTTCGACCGGTCGGTGAGGAAACTGGCGACGGTGAGCGCAGTCAGCCCGATGAAGGTCAGGGCCGTCCAGCCGATCAGGGCTGTTCGGAAAGCAGGCGCGGTTTCGTGATGCCTTCCGCTTTCGACCGTGAGCGGTTCCCGGTCGGATCGGCTGCGCCACAACCCGATGAGGAGCGCGCCGACAACCAGCAGGTACATCACCGTGCAGACGACCATGAACACCGTGAACAGAGTGAGGAAATTGCTGCTTTCGAGAGCATCCCCGCCGAGCATCGTCTGAAAGCCGGAAAAGCTCACTGCGCAGAGTCCGCCGGCTGCACCGGCTTTCGGATCGTCTCCGTCTGCGGCGGCGTGTTGCTCATCGTGTCGGCGCGCGCGCCAACCGCGTCCTTTCGAACCTGGCCGGACAGCGACCGGACGTATGCCGCCAGCTGCCAAATCTGCTGGCTGGTGAGCTTGCCGCGCCATGCCGGCATTCCGTTGGGCCGGCCTTGCGCGATCGAGGCGGCGATCTGGTCGATCCGGCCGCCGTAGCGCCACTTGCCGTCCATCAGCGCCGGGCCCATCCCGCCGCCACCGTGGCTGTGGCAGCCGACGCAGTTCATCCAGGTGAAAAGCTGCTGACCCTGCGCGATCGCATAGGCGTTCCGCTCGTAATGGGCTGCGCGGGGATCGAGGGGTGGCTGCGGTGCTCCGCCCGGGAAGATCGTGTCCGGGTTCGCCGCTTCCGGCACCGTCTCGCCAAGCGGCTGGCCGCGCGGCTGCTGCTGGTCGCGATGGCACCCGCTCAGCAGCGCGACAAGCGCGATCCCGGCGAGCTTATTGGGGAAGAGCGAAGACATAGACTGTTCCGCCGGCTGCCACTTTCTTCTTCAAATCCTTGACCGCGTTGACGAACCCGAGGGCTCCAGACGGGTCGCTTGGATCGAGATCCATCGTGACGATGGCGCCCGCCCAGCCGCCGACACCGGACGGAACCGCGATGTACTGACGCCCGTCCGGGCCGCGGTAGCTGATCGGCTGGCCGATGATCCCGCTCGCCGTCTTGAACCGCCACAGCAGCTTGCCGGTCCGGGCATCGATCGCCTTCAGCCAGCCGTCCATCGTTCCGTAGAAAACCAGGTTTCCGGCGGTCGCGAGCGCCGGGCTCCACAGCGGCAGGTCTTCCTTGATCTCGAACACCTTGCGCTGGGCGACCGGGTCCCAGGCGGTGAAGACTCCGCGATTGCCGCCTGGCCCGACGTACATCTTCACGTCCGCTCCGACGAAGGGCGTCCCCGCAATATAATTGGCGTTGGAAACGCCCATGTCCTGGCACAGGTTGATATGGGGGATGTAGACGAGCCCGGTGACCGGGCTGAACGCCGACGGGTTCCAGTCCTTTGCCCCGGGAGCGGCGGGACAGATGTTGCGAAGGACGACGCCCTCCTTCGGCTCCATCTCCGGCACC
>JBDZVP010000034.1:8758-16342 GCA_040255765.1 Sphingomonadales bacterium
GGCGGGACAGATGTTGCGAAGGACGACGCCCTCCTTCGGCTCCATCTCCGGCACCGGGATCAGCTTTCCGGTCTTCAGGTCCACGCCCTTGTAGACGTTGATGTAGCTGTAGGGCTTGGCGGACAGGACGCGTCCGGTGCGGCGGTCCTGGACGTAGAAATAACCGTTGCGGCTCGGCCGGAGCATCGCGGGGATCCGCTGCCCGTTCGGTCCGGGCACATCGGCGAGAACGATCTCGTTGATGTCGTCATGGTCGTAGAGATCGTGCGGGGTGCTTTGGTAGAACCAGCGCACCCTCCCGGTATCGATGTCGCGAGCGAAGACGCCTGCCGTGAACTTGTTGTCGCCCGGCCTTTGCGCCGCGTTCCACGGGCCGGGATTGGAGGTCCCGTAATAAACGAGCCTCAGTGTGGGATCGTAACTTAGCCAGCCCCACACAGAGCCGCCGCCGATCTTCCACTTCTCCGGTGGCCAGGTGGTGACTCCAAGATCCTTGCCGGAGTCCTTCGGGTAAGGGGGTCTGTAGTCCGCCCCGATCAGCACGTCGGTGTCGGGCCCGGTCGTGTAGCCGATCCACGCGATCTTGCCGCTTGCCTCGTCGAGCGCGGTGAGGCGGCCTCTCACCCCCATCTCTCCGCCCGAATTGCCAACCAGGACTTTGCCGCCGGCGACCAGCGGCGCCATCGTCACCGTTTCGCCTTTCTGGATATCGGCGACCTTGGTCCGCCACAGCTCCTTGCCGCTGGCCGCGTCGAGCGCCACCGTGTGTCCGTCGAGAAGGTTCAGGAACAGCTTGCCGTCGGCATAGAATGCGCCGCGGTTGACCGGGCCGCAGCACGCGACGCCCTTGGCGGCCGCCGCCGCGTTCCCGTTATATGTCCATTTCGCCGGCGCACCGGGCTTGGTCAGATCGAGAGCGAAAACGTTGTTCGGCCACGGCGTGACCACGTACATTGTGTTGTCGACGACGAGTGGCGGCGCTTCAAACCCTTCCGTGGTCCCGGTCGAAAAGGTGAAGGCGACCTGCAGCCTGGAGACGTTTGCCGGGGTGATCTGGTTCAGCCCGCTGAACCGGGTCGAGGCATAGTCTTTGCCCGGCATCGTCCAGTTGCCGTCGTCCGCAGGCGAGGCGCTTCGCGCTGGAATCGCCTTGGCAGCCGATGCTTGCCCATAGTCGGTAGCTGCGGGAACGGTTCGGCTCGTCCGGCTAGTCCACAGCACAAGGCCGACGATGATGGCGACAACGACAATTGCGACACCGCCGACGAAAACCCGCCGCATCGAAACTCCCCTTTGCACCGGCCGCGAAAGAACGCGGCGACCGGCGGGGCAAAAAGTTTTGGCCGGTAAACTAGTTCCGGATAGACGTTGGGATTGTGCGGGGCGAAAGGCGTTGGCTCTCGCTATTCGGCGGCCGCCGCCTCGACCTTCTCGGTCCCCATTGCCCGCGCTTTGGCGACCTCGGCGAGAAGCCACTCGCGGAAGCGCTTGATCTTCGGCACCATCCGGCGCTCCGGCGGATAAACCAGCCAGTAGGACCAGCCGCGCGACGACAGGCGATCGGGAAACAGCATCACCAGTTTCTTTTCGGCGATGTCGCTTTGCCAGAAGAAGGGCGTGAGCAGGGCGATTCCAAGGCCGGCCATCGCCGCATGCCCTTCGTTCGCCTGGTTATCCAGGCGGATACCGCGACGTTTCGGCGCTCCATCGAGAGTGAGTCCGTTGTCGGAGAACCACTGGGTCCACCATTCGTCCTCCGGCGTGATGAGGTTGAGGTCGAACAGGTCCTTCGGCTCGATCTTGCGGCCGAGCGACCGCTCCACCTCCCCGAGGTAGGCGGGGCTCGCGACCGGGGTGAACTCGGAGGGAACCAGGAGGTGCTTCTCGACCCCCTCCCAATCGCCGAGGCCGCCGCGGATTCCGACGTCGGCCTCGCCCGATCTCAAGTCCACCACCTCGTTGCCGGTGGTCATGCGCACGGCGAGGTCGGGATGGCGGATCTGGAATGCGCCGAGGCACCAGGCGAGCCAGGTGTTGGCGAACGTGACCGTCGTCGTGATCGTGAGAAGGGATTCGTCTTCGGCTCGGTTGGATTGGAAAGCAGCCTCGATCGCGTCGAACGCCTGACTGAGCGCCGGAAGCAGCCGTGCCCCAAGCGGAGACAGTCGGGCCCTTCCCTTTTCCCGAATGAATAGCGCCGCCCCGATCCGCTCTTCGAGCGCCTTCACCTGGTAGGAAACGGCCGCCTGGGTCATTCCGAGCTCAGCCGCGGCGGCGGTGAAATTCTCGTTCCGGGCGGCCGCCTCGAAGGCGCGGATCGCGGTTAGCGGAGGAAGCTTTCGCATGCCCAATTGATAAGCCCAGTTTATCGCCTCTGTCGAGTGTTTGATTGGCGACATTCGACCCTGTCGCCTAGATGAAAGTCACACCGCCGGCGGAGCCCATCCCTCCCCTGATGAAGCCCCCGCTCCGCCGGCGGAACACAACAGGAGACAGTCAAATGACTTATAGCCTAGATCGCGGGCTGTTCGTCGAGAACGGCCCCGCGGAGCAGGCGGCTATTGCCGCCGAAGCCCGCCCGGCAGTCCGCTTCCTCCCGTGGCGGCAGCTCGACGCCGACCATCGGCTCCGAGCTGTCGAGGATGCGCTCAAGATTCCGGCCAACGACACCGTCGATGGCCTTCCGCTGGCGCTTTGAAGGAGATGGTCACCATGATCGATGAGATTTTCGACCGCGGCTACCAGGCAGGCCGTGCCGACCTGAATTCCGGTCTCGGCTTCGTCTTCAGTGAAATCGGAGCCGCCGCGAACAACGCGTTCAAGGTGCTTCACCGGATCGAGTTCGACGCTCCGTGGCTTGCTCGACGCCGAAGGCCGTCGCGCGCCGCCTGAACCAAAGAGGAGCGCGGGGTTCGCACGCCCTCGCGCTCCTCGCTTCCTGCCCACTAGCAACAGGCCCCGAGGTGTGATAGCAACCTAAGACACCAACGAAGAGGGGGCCTTCGAAAATGCGTGCTTTTGTGAAGCTTGCGCTTGCCGCGTCCACTGTCCTTGCGGTTCAGCCGCTCCTTGCCGCCGACATCGGCAGCGTCCCCCTCATCGAGCGGGGGAAATTGTTCGGCAACCCGGTAAAAGCCAACGGCCAGATCTCGCCCGACGGCAAATGGCTGAGCTGGATCGCTCCGCGCGACGGCGTTCTCAACATCTGGATCGCGCCGATCGACAATCCCGACGCCGCCAAGCCGATGACCAACGACCGCGAGCGCCCGGTTCGCCAATATTTCTGGACGCCCGATTCCAGCGAGATTCTCTACGTGCAGGACAAGGGCGGCGACGAGAATTTCCTGCTCTACGGAGTGGATGTCGCGACCGGCAAGCAGACGACGCTGACTCCGTTCAAGAAGACCCGCGCCGAGGTGGTCGGCATCTCCAACCGGCACAAGGACCGGATCCTCGTCGGCCTCAACAACCGCGACCCGAAGTGGCACGACGTCTACAGCCTCAACCTAAAGACCGGGAAGCTGAGCCTGGTCCAGAAGAACGACGGCTATTCGAGCTTCCTTGCCGATAACGACCTCAAGCTGAGGATCGCGAGCAAGTCGCGCGCCGACGGCGGCACCGACTTTTTCAGGATCGCCAATGGAGTCGTGGAAGCGAAGCCGTTCGCGACTGTCGCACTCGAGGATTCGCTGACGACGGCGCCGGCCGGTTTCACCGCCGACAACAAGACCCTCTACTGGATCGACAGCCGCGGTCGGAACACCGCCGCGATCATCGCCCAGGACGTTGCTACGGGCGAGAAGACTGTCATCGCCGAGAATCCGAAGGCGGACATCGGCGGCACTTTGGTCAATCCCAAGACGCTGAAGGTCGAAGCCTATCTCGCCGAATATCTGAAGCCCGAATGGACCGCACTCGATCCCGGGGTCGGCCAGGCGCTCAAGTGGCTGGAATATAATCTCCATGCGTCCCCGGTCGTCCAGGCGAGGACGGATAAGGACGACAAGTGGATCGTCAGCGTCGACCCCGTCGTGGAGCCGGCCTCGGTTTACCTGTTCGACCGGACCAACGCGAAGCTGACCAAGCTGTACACCGGCCGTCCCGAGCTGGTCGGAGCGCCGCTGGTCCCGATGTGGCCGGTGGAGATCAAGTCGCGCGACGGGCTCACCTTGCCCAGCTACCTCACGCTTCCGGCAAACGCGGACACGAACAGGGACGGAAAGGCCGACCAGCCGGTGCCGATGGTGCTGTTCGTCCACGGCGGTCCATGGGGCCGCGATACCTATGGGTACGACCCCTACGCGCAGTGGCTGGCGAACCGCGGCTACGCGGTCCTGCAGGTCAATTACCGGGCGTCGACCGGCTTCGGGAAAGACTTCGTCACCGCAGGCAACCTGCAGTGGGGCAAGAAAATGCACGACGATTTGATCGACAGCGTCGACTGGGCGATCGCGAGCGGAGTGACGACGCCCGACAAGGTCGCGATCATGGGCGGAAGCTACGGCGGCTACGCGACGCTCGCGGGGGTCACCATGACCCCGGACAAGTTCGCCTGCGGAGTCGACATCGTCGGTCCCTCGAACCTGTTCACCCTGCTCCAGACGATCCCGCCCTATTGGGAGGCGATCAAGCAGCAATTCTACCAGCGAATGGGCAATCCCACGACCGAGGAGGGCCGGGCACTGCTCAAAGCTGCCTCGCCGCTCACCTATGTCGATGCGATCAAGCGGCCGCTCCTGATCGGACAGGGGGCTAACGACCCGCGAGTCAACGAGCGCGAATCCAACCAGATCGTCGACGCGATGAAGGCGAAGAACATCCCGGTCACCTACGTCCTGTTTCCCGACGAAGGTCACGGCTTCGCCCGGCCGCCGAACAGCATCGCCTTCAACGCGGTTGCCGAGAATTTCCTCAAACCGTGTCTTGGCGGGCGAGCCGAACCGATCGGCGATTCGGTCAAGAACTCATCCGCGAAGATCGTCGAAGGCGGCCAATATGTAAGCGGGCTGGAGCCTGCCACCGCGTCCAAATAAACCGGACGGCAAAGGGGCGGCCTGACACCGGGGCCGCCCTCTTGTCCTTCGACAGTTTATGCAAATAAATCAGCGGCTTGTCGAAAAGCCCGTTTGCCTTCCCCGACGGATGCCCTAACGCTCCGCGCCTGATCCAAGGGTATCGGGGGATTTTCGTGGTTCACAAGTCATTGCTTTCGCGCGTCAGCAGCGCAGCCGTCGCGCTTTGTCTCATTGCCTCTGCGGCACCCGCGCTCGCTGCTCCGGCGACGCCGGCCGCCACTTCCGTCGCCCCGGCAAATGGCTGGGGAATCCCGCTCACCGACGTCACCCCCGACCCGTCGATCCGCTACGGCACCCTTCCCAACGGGATGAAATACGCGATCATGAAGAACTCGACGCCCAAGGGGACGGCGTCGGTCCGGCTTCAGATCGCGTTCGGATCGCTCGGCGAAGCCGACAACGAACGCGGCCTCGCCCATTTCATCGAGCATATGGCGTTCAACGGGACCACCCATGTTCGCGAGGGCGACATGGTCAAGATCCTCGAGCGGCAGGGGCTTGCCTTCGGGCCGGACACCAACGCCCAGACCGACTTCGACACCACCACCTACATGCTCGACCTTCCGAGCACGGACGCGGAGCATCTCGACACCGCGATGTTCCTGCTCCGGGAAGTCGCGAGCGAGGTGAAGTTCGACCCCGCCGCGGTCGACCGCGAGCGTGGAGTCATCCTCGGCGAGAAGCGCGCCCGCGACAGCTTCCAGCTCCATCAGATCGTCGACCTGATCGGCTTCGACCTGCCCGACACACCCTACGCGAAGCGGATCCCGATCGGTACGGAGGAGGTCATCAAGACCGCCACCGCCGACACCATCCGCAACCTTTATCATCGCTATTACCGGCCGGAGGACGCCACCCTGGTGTTCGTCGGCGACGCCGACCCGGCCGCGGTCGAAGCGAAAATCCGGGAGAAGTTCGGCGACTGGAAGGACGTCGGCCCGAAGGGCGCCCCGCTTCCGCGCGGAACCGTCGACCTGTCGCGAAAGACGGCGTTTCAGAATTTCGTCGATCCGGCAGTCGCGGTCACGGTCGACCTCAGCGTCATGCGTCCGTGGAAGAAGCCGGTCGACACCGAGGCTTACCGCAAGGAGAAAATGCTCGAGGCGCTGGCCACGGGAATCGTCAACCGCCGGATCTCGCGCCTTTCGAATGAGTCCGGCTCCTCACTGCTCGGCGGCGGAATGCTGATCCAGGAGCAGGAAGACGCCGCGCAAATCACGACCCTGAAGATCGCCGCCAAGGACGGCGCCTGGAAGGATGCCGTCGATACGGCCGAGCAGGAGATGCGCCGGGCGGTGAAGTACGGAGTCACCGCAAGCGAACTGAAGACCGAGCTCGCCGCCACCGGCACGGCGCTTCGGACCGCGGCAGAGCAGCAGGACACGCGCGACAACAAGAGCCTCGCGACCGCAATCCTGAACGTGGTCGGCGAGGACAAGTTCGTGACCACGCCGAAGTACCGCTATGCGCTGTTCGAGAAAGTCGCGAAGACGATCACGCCCGCCGAAGTCAGCGCGACCCTGAAAGCACTTTGGACCGGAAGCCCCCCGCTTGTTCACCTGAGCACGAAGGCGCCGGTTCCAACCACGGAAATCGCGAGTGTCTTCGACAAGAGCCGGGCGGTCGCGCTGGCGGCGCCCTCCGACGCCGGAGCGACTGAGTTCGCCTACGACAGCTTCGGCCCCGCGGGTAAGGTCGTCGAGGACAAGACGATTGCCGACCTCGGCGTCGAGACCGTCCGCTTCGCCAACAACGTGAAGCTCAACATCAAGAAGACCGATTTCGAAACCGGAAAGGTCCGCTTCCTCGTCCGGCTCGGCGACGGAATCCTCGACCTGCCCGAGGACAAGCCCGGGATGAACGTGATGCTCAGCACCGTCTCCGCGCTCGCCGCGCTGAAGAAACAGTCGCTCGAGCAGTTGAAGGAGTTCGGCGCCGGCAAGGTGCTGGTGTTCGGGACCGGAGTCACCGACGACGCCTTCGTCGCCGCCGGGGCGACCACGCCCAAGGACCTCGCTCTGCAGATGAAGGTCAGCGCCGCCTACCTTCTCGACCCCGGTTTCCGTCCCGAAGCCGAGAGCAAATGGCGCGACGCCATCCCGGTCATCGAGAAACAGGTCGACGCCCAGCCGGCCGCGGTTGCAGCGCTTCGCCTTCCGATCGTGCTCGCCAACGGCGACGAGAGGTTCGGAATGCCGTCGGGCGCAATGCTCGAGAAGCGCAACTTCGAGGAAGCCCGCGCTGCGCTTGCTCCGGTCATCGCCTCCGACCCGATCGAGATCACCGTCGTCGGCGACGTCGATCCGAAGGCGGTGATCGCCGCGGTCGCGAGCAGCTTTGGAGCCGTCGGCCAGCGCAAGCTGGTCGAGCAACCGGCGCCCTCCGCTCTGAAGGCGGCGTTCCGGACCGACCGCACGCCCATCGAGCTCAGGCACGACGGTCCCGCCGACCAGGCCGTGATTACAACCGCCTGGCCGACCACCGACGACAGCGATTTCCGCAAGGAAGT
>JBDZVP010000034.1:16442-19204 GCA_040255765.1 Sphingomonadales bacterium
CTCCTCGCGAGAGCCCGCAACCCCGAGCTCGAGAAGATGGACAAGCAGATGCGCGACAACGGCTTCTGGCTTGCTGCGCTCTCGCAAGCCCAAAGCAAGCCGCAGCGGCTGGACCGGATTCGCGAGCGCAAGGCGATCCTCCAGTCGATCACCGCCGCCGACCTGCAAAAGCTCGCGCAGGAATATTTGCAGCCGGATAAAAGGCAGACCGCGACCGTCGTCAGCAACAAGGTCGCCACGACCGCGAGCAACTAGACTCCCTCAATTGCGGTGGGGCGGCGGCCAGCCTATAGCCGCCGCCTCATCCCATCGCGCTGGAGTGCACAACCCGACATGGCTCGCCGCCGCCAGATCTACGAGGGCAAGGCCAAAATCCTCTACGAGGGGCCCGAGCCCGGAACCCTGATCCAATATTTCAAGGACGACGCGACCGCGTTCAACGCGCAGAAGCGCGGGACGATCAGCGGCAAGGGCGTGATCAACAACCGCATTTCCGAGCATATCTTCACCGCGCTCTCGGCGATCGGAGTCCCCACTCACTTCATCCGCCGGCTCAACATGCGCGAGCAGTTGATCCGCCAGGTCGAGATCATCCCGATCGAGGTCGTGGTCCGCAACGTCGCCGCAGGCTCGATCTCCAAGCGCCTCGGGATCGAGGAAGGCACGCAGCTTCCGCGAACGATCATCGAATATTATTACAAGGACGACGCGCTCGGCGACCCGATGATCTCCGACGAGCATATCGCCTGCTTCGGCTGGGCCAGCCAGGAAGAGATGAACGATATCGCGGACATGGCGATCCGCGTGAACGACTTCCTGTCGGGAATGTTCGCGGCGATCGGAATCCGCCTGATCGACTTCAAGCTGGAGTTCGGCCGCGTCTGGGACGGCGATTTCGCGCGTATCATCCTCGCCGACGAGATCAGCCCCGACGGCTGCCGCTTGTGGGACCTCAAGACCAACGAGAAGATGGATAAGGACCGCTTCCGCCAGGACCTTGGCAACGTCGAGGAAGGCTACCAGGAAGTCGCCCGCCGCCTCGGCCTGATGCCCGAAGGCGACGAAGTCACCCCCGTCCTCGACCTCGACAGCCACCGGAAGAAACGGGGGAAGTGACGAGCGCAGCCTGTCCGGGGGACAGGCGAGCACGGCACTCAGACGAAGCTGCGCCGACAGTAGCTAGCGGCCATTTTGGTGCGAGCGTCCGCTTTCCACCCATTGCGGACACTCCGCAAATGCCGGATGTGACGGCGTGCGCTGCTTCCGAGTTCTCATTCATGGCGAGTTTGAGCATCTGGTTCAGCTTGGACCTGCCAACATAGACACGCGGGGGTTCTACACTACGCGGTGGGTGGTTGCGGGCTCTGAGGACAGTGCCATTCGCAAAGCATATCGCTCGGCTGAGTTGGAGCTTCGACAATGGTCCGACATTCGCGACGGCTTGGTGCGCATCGATATGGAAGCAGAGGAGGTTACATCGGCGTCCTGGTGGCGGTGGCTGCGAGGGGGCGGCAAGGGCTTTGCGTTTTACTTCGATGAGTGAGTGTCCGCTTTCCACCCAAGACGGTCGCGGCACAAAGCGACCCAAAGCGGACATTGCGCCGTCGCCCTTTTCGCGGCAGCCTGCCGGTATGAGACGAACCGTTGCCGGGCTCATGATTGCGCTCGCCGCCCCCGCTATCGCCGCGACACCGGATTCTGCGCTCACCTGCGCTCCAAGGCTGGGAAAGACCACGCCTCTGGTGGCTTCCGCAGAGACCGCTAAAGACCTGTTCATCGCTATCGAACGGGATTTCTTTCCGCAGGCGAACAAGACCGAATACCCCGACGTCGAAGCAATCGATTCCGGTGCTTATTGGGATGTATTCCGAAGACGCAGTCCCGATCGAGATTCGCAGCCCGAAGGCTATATCACTATCCGTGCCGGCGGCGGTCAGCTCTCAATGCGGATCGACAAGTGCACGTCCGCAATCTCGCATATGCAGCTGAGCCGTTAGAGAAGCAGATTCGTTGAGTCCGCTTTCCACCCAAAACTGCCGCGACAGACTTCGCCCAAAAGCTACCTCCAGCCTCAATCCCAGTTACCACTGGCCCAATCGTTGTATGCGCTGTGATAGCCCCTGACGAAATAGGCGGCGTCCCTCGCTCGTTGATGGTCCGAGAAGATTTCTCGCTTCAACCTTGCGAGCCGCTCAATCTCTGTTCTCACTTGCTCGTCCAGCGAAAGGGAAACGTGCCCCGAACTATCCTTTGGCCAGCCCGTTGGTTCCTCGCCCAAGAAACGTGTCCATGTCTCGGGTATCGCCTGTCCAGCCTCAGGCACTCCGGATTCCACAATTAAGCTGTGGATGGAACGGTCTCTTGAGTCATAGGCGACTCGCCACTCGAGCAGACCCGAACGCACTGTTGCTTCTGCCGCATCAGTGCTTTCGATTGAATATGCGCCCACGCCGAAAGCCTGGTCCAACGCATCGCGCTGGCGTTCAAGCACTGTCGATATTGAGGGTGTGCCGAACAAGCTCATGAGGCGATGCTAATGTCGGTGACATCCCCTTTCCACCCATAACAGCCTCTGCGTAGATAATTCGGCCGTTGGTCTCCTTTTGAAGGAGGCATCAATGCTCAATCCAGCCGCGGGCGAGGTCCCACAGCATTTTAGAGGTGCAAAGCTTCCGCTGAAACCGATGCACATCTGGGGCATGCGAGTGAGGCTGCAGGTGGCGACACGCTGGCGGGATCTGGCGCTCCTTGACGTCGCGATC
>JBDZVP010000035.1:0-17806 GCA_040255765.1 Sphingomonadales bacterium
CGAACGGCTGACTCTCCACCACCGCGCCGATCTGGTTGCGGTTGACGTAGAGATTGCCCACGCGCGCGTTCTGCTCGACGAAATCCGCGGTGGTGTCGATGCGGCTCTGGAGGCCGAGAGTGAGGCCGTAGCCGGTTGCATTGATCTGATCGATGACGTCGCCGAGCTTCTCGGCGTCAAAGCGGACGGCGTGCAGAATCGGGCCGAAATTTTCCTGCGTGAGCTCGCCGAGCGAGGCGATCTCGTAGAGCGCGGGCGTAACGAAACAACCGTGCTTCGTTTCCGGCGGAAGTTTGAGCTTCACTAGCTTCTTGGCGTGGGCGTCGAGCCACTTCAAATGATCATCGAGTGCCTTTTTCGCGTCGGCATCGATTACCGGGCCGACGTCGGTCGACAGATCGGCCGGGTCCCCGATATTCAGCGCCTCCATCGCTCCCGCGATCATCTCCAGCATCGTGTCGGCGACATCGTCCTGGACGAACAGCACCCGAAGCGCCGAGCAGCGCTGGCCCGCACTCTGGAGCGCGGAGGACACCACATCGCGCGTAACCTGTTCGGGCAAGGCCGAGCTGTCGACGATCATCGCGTTCTGGCCGCCGGTCTCGGCGATCAGCGGGATGATCGGCCCCGGCCGGTCCGCAAGCGTCTTGTTGATCAGCCGCGCCGTGTCGGTCGACCCGGTGAAGGCGACTCCCCGGATCAGCGGGTGACCCGTTAGCGCCCCGCCCACTCGCCCGTCTCCGGGCGCGAGCTGGACCACAGCCCTGGGGATTCCCGCCTCGTGGAAGAGCTCGATCGCGAGCGCCCCGATGAGCGGCGTTTGTTCCGCGGGCTTGGCGATCGCGCAATTGCCCGCCGCAAGTGCTGCCGCCACGGGTCCTGCGAAAATCGAGAGCGGGAAATTCCACGGGCTGATGCAGACGAAAGTTCCGCGGCCGTGCATCCGCAGCTCGTTGCGCTCCCCTGTCGGACCGGGAAGCGGAAGCGGCGCCGAGAATTGCCGGCGAGCTTCACCTGCATAAAAGCGCAGGAAATCAACCGCCTCTCGAACTTCCAGAATCGCGTCCGGCAGCGTCTTTCCAGCCTCCCGAATGCACAGCGAGAAGAATTCGTCGGCGTGCTCTTCGAAGAGGTCGGCGGTGCGCTCGATCAGCGCCGCCCGCGCCTCGCCCCCCCGAGCGTCCCACTCGGCCTGGGCTGCGGCGGCAGCCTTGGCCATCGCGTCGATGTCCTGGTCGGTCGAATCGCGAACCTCGCCGACGGTAATCCGCCGATCGAAGGGCGAAATGACCGGCTGAGGCTTCGCGCCCGCGCCGAGCGTCGGAGCTGCGGTCCATTTATGGCCCTCAAGCGCCTTCAGCCGGGCCTCCAGCGGTTCCCGAACCAGCGGGTCCGACAGATCGACACCGGCGCTGTTGTGACGCTCCGGCCCGAAGATGTCGCGCGGAAGCGGGATCAGTGGATTGCGCTTCGGCTCGAGCGCGGCAAGCTCGGCGACCGGATCGCCGACCAGTGCATCGACCGGCACATCCTCATCCGCGATCCGGTTCACGAAGCTGGAGTTAGCCCCGTTCTCCAAAAGCCGCCGAACGAGATAAGCGAGCAAATCCTTGTGGCTTCCGACCGGCGCGTAAATCCGGACCGGAGTCTGCGGGTCGCCAAGGTGCGTCTCGAGCTTGGCAAGCTCCTCGTACAGTTCCTCGCCCATCCCGTGCAGGCGCTGGAATTCGAAAGCCGCACCGCCCGCGAGCGCCTTGATCTCTCCGATCGTATTCGCGTTGTGCGTGGCGAACGCCGGGTAAATCACATCGCTGGCGCCCAGCAGGACCTTGGCGCAGGCGATATAGGAGACGTCGGTCGCGACCTTGCGCGTGAACACCGGATAATCGGTGAGCCCGGCAACTTGTGCCGCCTTGATCTCCGTGTCCCAGTAAGCGCCCTTGACCAGCCGGATCATGAACTCGCGCCTGTGGGTTCGGGCAAGCTCCGCCGCCCATTCGCACAGCGGCCGCGCCCTTTTCTGGTAGGCCTGCACAGCGATCCCGAGGCCGCCCCAGCCGTTCGCGAACAGCGCGTCGTCAGCCGCCAGTGCCTCGAACATGTCCATCTGAAGCTCGAGCCTGTCGGCTTCTTCCGCGTCGATGGTCAAATGGACGTCGGCGTCGCTGGCCTTGGCCGCAAGCTCGCGAAGCACCGGGTAGATATAGGCCTTCGCCTCCTCCGCGTGGCTCCATTCGTAGCGCGGATGGAGAGCGGACAGCTTCACCGAAATCCCGGGCGAGCGAGCGAAGCCGCCTTTCGCCTGTTTCGCGATCTCGTCGAGCGCATTTCGATAGGAATCGGCGTAGCGCTCCGCATCAGCGAACGTCCGTGCCGCCTCGCCGAGCATGTCGAAGCTGTGGCTCAGCCCCTTCTTCCGCTCCGGCGAGGCGCGGCGAAGCGCTTCGGCGATGTTTCTGCCGAAGACGAACTGCTTGCCAAGGATCCGCATCGCCTGGTCGACGGCCGTGCGGATCACCGGCTCTCCGAGCCTTCCGACCGCGCGCCCGATCGCCGCCCGCCAGTTGTCGGATCGGTCGTTCGCGCTCTCCAGAACCTTGCCGGTCAGCAGAAGCGAGAAGGTGGCGGCGTTGACGAAGGCGGAATCGGATTCGCCGACCTTCTCTGCCCAGCGGGGCTTCGACAATTTGTCGGCGATCAGCTCGTCGGCGGTGTGCGCGTCGGGAATTCGCAAAAGCGCCTCGGCGAGGCACATCAGGGCAATGCCCTCGTCGCTTCCAAGGTCGTAAGTGTGGAGGAAGGCGTCGAGCCCGGCCGGTTTGTGGGCGCGCATCCCCTTGACCAGCGTTCGCGCAATGGAGGTCGCTTCCTTGACTTCAGTGGGCGCGAGCCTGGCCTGCGCTACGCGTTCGGAGGCGACCCCCTCTTCTTCGGGGCGGTAAGCAAGGCGGACCTGTCGGCGGTCGATGCTGACGGCGGATGGCGCCGCCACTTCAGCTAACCGATCTGCCCGTGGCAATGCTTGTACTTCTTGCCCGAGCCGCACGGGCAAGGGGCGTTGCGGCTGATCGGAGCGGTCGCGGTTTCTCCATCGCCCTGGCCGAGCGGGCCGGCCGCAAAGTCCGGTCGCGGCATCATCGGCGGGATATTCGAAAGCACCGAGCCGGTGGCCGCATCGATATCGGCGGTGTCGTCCTCGCCGGAGAAGGGATCGATGTGCTGGGTGATGAAATCGGGAAGCGGCGGAGGCGCGCTTTCCAGAGTCACGTTCGCGCGCATCAGGATCCGGGTCACTTCCTCGCGGATCGACACCAATAGCCGTTCGAACAGCAGGAATGCCTCCTGCTTATATTCGTCTATCGGCTTCCTCTGGGCGTAGCTGCGAAGGTGGATGACCTGCCGGAGCGCATCCAGCGTCGCCAGGTGATCTTTCCATTGATGATCGAGGGTCTGCAGCAGGATCTGTTTTTCGATTTCGCCCCAGCGGGCCTCGTCCACCTCGGCGATCTTTGCCGCCATATGCTCGTCGGCGAGAGCACGCAGCCTGTCCGAAAGCAGCTCCTGCTCAACGGCTTCCTCGTCGAGCCATTCCTCGATCGGCGGCTGGAGGCCGAAAATCGAGTCGATGCTGTCCTTCAGGCCGGCGATGTCCCATTGCTCCGGGTAAGTCCCTTCCGGGCAGTGTGCCATCACGATCGAGTTGACGGTCTCGGCTCGCATCTCCTCGATGACGTCCGAGATGCTTTCCGCATCCATTATGTCGGAGCGCTGCTCGTAAATGACCTTGCGCTGGTCGTTCATCACGTCGTCGAATTCGACGACCTGCTTGCGGATGTCGTAGTTGCGCGCCTCGACCTTCTTCTGAGCTGTCTCGATTGCCTTGGAAATCCAGGGGCTGACGATCGCTTCGCCATCTTCCAGGTTCTTGTTCATCAGCCGCGAGAACATCGTCTGCGGCCCAAAAATCCTCAGCAAATCGTCGTCGAGGCTGAGGTAGAATTTCGAAAGGCCAGGATCGCCCTGGCGGCCGGAGCGACCGCGAAGCTGATTATCGATTCGCCGGCTCTCATGCCGCTCGGTCCCGAGAACGAACAGCCCGCCGATGTCGAGCACGTGCTGCTTTTCGGCCGCGATCTCCTCGCGGATCTTCGCCGCCTGGGCCTCATATTCGGGGGTCCCGACGACAAGATCGGGATGTTCGTCGAGCATCCGGAACTCGAGGTTGCCGCCGAGCTGGATGTCGGTTCCGCGACCGGCCATATTGGTCGCGATCGTCACCGCTCCGATCCGGCCCGCCTGGGCGACGAGATGCGCTTCCTGCTCGTGGAAGCGCGCGTTGAGGACAGCGTGCGGGATGTTTTCCTTCTCCAGGAATTCGGCCAGCATTTCCGACTTCTCGATGGAAACGGTACCCACCAGCACCGGCTGGCCGATCTCCTGCTTTTCCTTGATCTGCTTGGCGATGGCACCGAACTTGTCGGTCATGTTCTTGTAGAACTCGTCTTCCTCATCGATCCGCTGGACCGGAACGTTGGTCGGGATCGCAACGACGTTCATCTTGTAGATGTCGAAAAATTCCGGCGCTTCCGTCATCGCCGTGCCGGTCATCCCGGCCAGCTTCGGATACATCCGGAAATAGTTCTGGAAGGTGATCGAAGCGAGCGTCTGGTTCTCGGGCTCGATGAACACGCCTTCTTTCGCTTCCACCGCCTGGTGGAGCCCGTCCGACCAGCGACGCCCGTCCATCATCCGGCCGGTGAACTCGTCGATGATGACGACTTTCCCCTCCTTGACGATGTAGTCGATGTCTTTCTTGAACTGGACGTTCGCCTTGAGCGACTGGTTCAGGTGGTGAACGACCTGGGTGTTGGCGATGTCGTAAAGGTTGCGGCCCTCGATGAGCCCCGCTTCCTCGAGCATCCGCTCGGCCTTCTCGGTGCCGTCCTCGGTGAGAACGACCGACTTCTGCTTCTCGTCCTGCTCGTAATCCTCCGGCTTGAGCTTTTTCACGATGGCATCGACCGCGATGTAGAGGTCGGACTTGTCGTCGGTTGGGCCGGAAATGATCAGCGGCGTGCGCGCTTCGTCGATCAGGATCGAGTCAACCTCGTCGACGATCGCGAAATTGAAGGGTCGCTGGACCATCAGGTCGCGCGTGAACTTCATATTGTCGCGCAGATAGTCGAACCCGAATTCGTTATTCGTGCCGTAGGTGATGTCCGAGCCGTAGGCCGCGCGTCGTTCCTCGTCCGTCAGGTTTGGAACGATGACTCCGACGGTCATCCCGAGGAAGCGATAGACCTGGCCCATCCAGTCGGCGTCGCGCCGGGCAAGGTAATCGTTGACGGTGACGACGTGGACGCCCTTGCCGCTCAGCGCGTTGAGATAGACCGCAAGGGTCGCGACCAGCGTCTTTCCCTCACCCGTCTTCATTTCGGCGATCTCGCCACGGTGGAGCGCGATTCCGCCGATCAGCTGGACGTCATAGTGCCGCTGGCCGAGAACGCGTTTGGCGGCCTCGCGAACGGTGGCGAAAGCTTCCGGAAGAAGATTGTCGAGCTTCTCGCCGTCGGCGAGCCTCTTGCGGAACAGCTCGGTCTGATTGCGAAGCTCTTCGTCGCTCAGGGCCACCATCTGGGGCTCGAGTGCGTTGACGGCGTCGACATACTTGCCGAGGCTGCGGACATAGCGGTCGTTTGACGATCCGAAGATGCTCTTTGCCAGTGCGGCGAACATGAAATTCCCTTAGAGGCGCGAAGACGAGTGGCGAATTGCCTCGCCCGCGCACGAGCGTTGCGACCGGCGATGTAGGAATGGCGCCAGCCTTAGTCAAACGGAGTCGAATGGATGGGAATGACTGGCGGATGTCTATGCGGAAAGGTCCGGTACGAACTCGCAAGCCAGCCTTTTGATTGCGGATGGTGCCATTGCCGCACATGCCAGCTGAGCAGCGGCACGCCCGCGCAGGCCTTCGCCTGTATCCCGAGGAGCGACTGGGTGGTCACGTCCGGCGTCGATGCCATCCGCGAAGTGCAATCGAGCAGCTTCGGCCAGCGCTTCTTCTGCGGGAACTGCGGGACCCCTCTTTACGTCACCGTCGATCACCAGCCCGATACGCTCGATTTCAGCGCGGTCACGCTTGACGATCCCGAAGCCGTGCCGCCCGAATATCACATCTTCTGGTCGAGCAAGATCGGCTGGTTCAACCCCGACGACGACCTTCCGCGGCACGAGCGCTTTCGCCCGGATACCAAGGGCCTCGACGGCACCGAACCGCCGGACGATTCCTCAATGACTGGCGGTGCGAAAAGGTAGAGGTTGCCCTTCGAGATGGCTGGCTGTCACGCCTGCCCCGCAAGCGCGCCTTCCAGCCATTGCTGGATCTGGCTGCGCGGGGCGGCTCCGACCTTCTGCGCCACCGGCTGCCCGTCCTTGAACAGGAGCATGGTCGGGATTCCGCGAACTCCGTAGCGGGCCGGGACATCGGGATTTTCGTCGATGTTGAGCTTGGCCACCGTCACCTTGTCGCCGAGATCGTTCGAAATTTCTTCCAAAGCCGGCGCGATCATCCGGCAGGGGCCGCACCATTCGGCCCAGAAGTCCACCAGTACCGGACCCGAAGCGCCCAGGACGTCGCTTTGAAAATTCTGATCGGTGACGGTCTTGGTGGCCATGGCCTGGGGTCTCCTTCGATTCGGTTCTCGATCATATGGGCAGCAAGGGCGCTCCCCTCAACTCCCGACCGTGAAGAATCGCGCGGTGGCGGTGTAAAGCAGTGCGGATTCGACTACGCGACCGGGGAAAATCACGGATAGGGCTTGTTGATAAGCCTCCATCTGCAGCCGATGCGATTTCGGAATGTCCTCCGCGCGCTCGGGCGCACGGCCGGTTTTGTAGTCGACCACGAGGATTCTTCCCGGCTCGATCAGCAGGCGGTCGACGGTCCCGGCGATCACCCGCCCATCCGGCAGAGTAGCGGCAATAGGCGCTTCGGCTAGCGACCCCGGGCCGAACAGAGCCGAAAAGCGGCTGTCGGCGATGAGGTCGCACGCAATTCGCGCGACGGCCTCGCGCTCCGTAGATTCAGAGATTCGAGCCTGGTGTTGAAGCCAGTTTAGCGCCGCTTCTTCGCGCTCCCCGGGCGCGACCGCGGGCAAGCGCTCGAGCAATGCGTGGATGATCGTACCCCGGTCCGCCGCCGCCTTGAGCTCCGGCGATGGCGGCGGAGCGGATTCGCGGTCCTCGGCTAGCGCCGACGGAGCCAGCGGGCGCGAAGGCCGGGCTTCGGGCGGAGCGGCCGCTTTTGCCCAATCCGGAATTGCCGGCGGTGGAACGGAAACCCTCGCCTCCTTTGGCCGTGCCGGTGGCGAGGTGAGATCGCCGCGATAAGTCAGGACCGAGCCCCAGCGCGCGTCACCCGACACCTCTGCGCCCAAGGCCTGGAGCGCCCTTTCAACCCTGATGTACCAGCAATTTTCGACCCGCTCGCCTTTGTCCAGACCGGCGACGACCAGCCGGTCGATCGCCCTGGTCATCCCGACATAAAGGAGCCGCCAATGCTCCTGGAGGTCGAGCAATTCGCCGAGCTCGATGACCTGGGCGAAAGGCGAGCATTGCTCCGCCTTCCGAGGGCGTACGACCGGCACATCGTGTCCCTGGATCGGCATTTCGACCGACGACTGGGTTCCCCCGGCCTTCTTTGGATCGGCGGTGGAATCGGCGAGGATCACGACCGGCGCTTCCAGGCCCTTCGCCCCGTGGACCGTCATCACCCGGACTGCATTCGCCGGGGCGGAAGGATCGCGCTTGATCTCCACCTCGCCTCGCGCGAACCAGGCGAGAAAGCGGTCGAGCGACGCGGTCTCGGTCCGCTCGAATTCCAGCGCGCTCGCGAGCAGCTCATCGATGGGGTCGCGGGCGGCGAGCCCGAGCCTCGAATAGAGCTTCCGCCGTCCCTCGATGGGCCCTGTCAGCACCGTCTCCAGGAAGCGGTGGGGAGTGGTATAATCGGCCATCGCCAGCAGCGAGCCGAGCAGCTCGGCGGCTTCGGGAAAACGAGCGGATTTCTCGCGAAGCGCCGCCCACAGCGCCTTTCCGTCTCGACCATATGCAAGCTCGCGAAGCTGTTCCTGGCTCCAGCCGAGGAGCGGCGACACCAGAAGGTTCGCAAGGTTGAGGTCGTCGAGCGGCTGAACCGCGAAAGCGATCGCGGCAAGCAGGTCGCGCACCGCCAGCGGCTTCTGCAGGTGAAGCCGGTCGATCCCGGCAACCGGCACCCCTTCCTCGAACAGCCGGGCGACGATGAGCGAGGCGAGCTCCCCCCGGCTCCTCACGAGAATCAGGACGTCGCCCGGCGTAATCCTTTGCCCCGTCGAGGGCAGCACCGGCCCGTCCTCGATCCAGTCGCGGACTTGCTTCGCCAGTTCCCCCGCATACAGCCGCGCGTCCTCGCCAAGCCAGCCCTCCTCGCCTGGATCTGCACCGCCATCGTCGGCGATCGCGAAGGGCTTCCACAGTTCGACGAGCCCGGGCCGCTTGAAGAAGGCGCGGTGCCGGTTGGGCTGCTCCGGCAACCCCATGTTGGGATAGCCGATCTCGTCGATCGTCGAATCGACCGCGTCCAGAACCGCCTGCGACGACCGGAAGCTCGCATCGATCGACAGCTCCCGATAATCGGGAAGCCAGATTTCACTGTCTTCGTCTGCCGCCGCCCGCAATGAGTCGCTCTGCTCGCGTACCCAGGCGCGAGCGCGGCTGAACTCCTGTGGATCGGTCCCCTGGAACCGGAAGATTGCCTGCTTGAAGTCGCCGACCATGAAGATCGTCCGGTGGCGGTTTTCCACCGCCCCGGCCCCGGCAAAAAATTCCTCGGCAAGCGCCTGTATGATCTCCCATTGGGCGGCGTTGGTATCCTGCGATTCGTCGACGAGGATGTGATCGGTTCGCCGGTCGAGCTTGTAGCGAACCCAGTCCCCCATCCCGGGCTTGCCAAGAAGGTCGCGGGTCCAGGCGATCAGGTCGGTGAAATCGGCGACTCCGGCGGCCCGCTTCGCCCGCGAATAAGCCGCCGCGAATGCCTGCCCGGCGCGCAATCCGGCCGCCATTTCCGCGGCCAGCCGGGCACCGTTCTGAATCCGCACAAGCTCGGCGACCGCTTCCGCGAGGGCATCGGCGTGACGGTCGTAATCGGGCTCTATCTTCAGCTGCCCCGCGGTGGCCTTCCGCCGCTCGCCATCGGCCTTGAACACCACCTTGGCCAGCCCGTCGAGGCTCGCCGCACGCTGCGATTGGGGCAAGGCGAGCCACTCGTCGATAATGTCGGCGTGACCGGCGCCGGTGGACGCCCCCCACTGCCGGTTGACCCGCGCGATTGCCCTCAGCAACTCACAATCGAAACGCTCGTCCGAACAGAGGTCGCCGAGGAATTCCTCGACCGAGCCTTCCGGCAAATCCATCATTTCGCGCAGCTTCGGCTCGATCTCTCCCGCCGGCCCCAGCCCGGCCATCGCCTCCGCCGAGTGACCACAGCGTATCAGGTAGCGGACGGCGTCTATCTCTCCGAGCCTGAGGCTGAGCTGCTGCACGTCGTCGACGAGTTGCCGCTGCCCGTTCGCTTCCGCTTCCGCCAGCAAATTTGCGAGCGTGTTCCGGGCGAGCTCCTGCTCCGCCCTTCCCTCGATCGGTTCGAACCCCGGAGCGATCCCGGCTTCCGCCGGAAACGCCGCGAGAAGCGCTTGCGCAAAGCTGTGGATGGTCTGGATCCTCAGGCCGCCTGGGCAGTCCAGCACTTTTGCGAACAGCTGCCGTGCGCGCCGGATTGCGGTCGGGTCGTTCGCCTCTCGGAGCGCGAACAGCTCCTTGCGGAGGGCCTTGTTCGGCATCCGGACCCAGGCCGCCAGCCGCTCGCCGATCCGGTTGGCCATCTCCGCCGCGGCCGCCTTGGTGAAGGTCAGGCACAAAATCGATTCGGGCGATGCGCCGTGGAGCATCAGCCTCAATACCCGCGCGGTCAGCACCTGGGTCTTCCCCGTTCCCGCAGATGCCGACAGCGACGCGTTCGCATCGGGGTCGGCTGCCAGCGCCTGTTCCGGACCAAGCTCGGGAAGGGCCTTCACTCGGCTGGTCATGCCGCCTCCCCTTCCAAACCCTGCGCGCCCGCCATAGATGGGCAGAGTGCCGAAGTGTTGAGGACGGAATGATGAACGATCGCGACGACGACAGGGATGAAGAGCGCCGCTCCAAGTTCGTGAAGGCGGGCGTCGCCGTCGGGATCGGTTCCGCCGCGATTGTCGCCGCCCTGCTCTACGCGTCCAAGGCGAAGAAAAAGCCGAGAAGCTAGGCGGCTCACTTGCGGCCGTACCATTCTTCCAGCCGCATCAACTGGTCGTAATCCCCGTACGGCGCGTAGGCCGGATGGAGCTTCGCAGTGAACTCCTTGGTGCCGGTCAGGTAATCGGCTGCCGCAGCCGCGAAATGCGCTTCGGCATGGGCGAGGAAATCGTCAGGCCCCATTTTCTTGTCGGGGCGGACGCATTTGCCGAACTGGTCTCCATATTTGGTCAGCGACCAATATTCGAATGCCTTGGGATCGCCCGCGATTCCTTCGAATCCGCCGGCGCGGGCGAGCAGGCCAAGTAGCCCGAGCTGAAGCCGGAATCCGGCCTCGATCGCTTTGGGAGCGGGAGCCTTGCCGGTCTTATAATCGATGATCGCGAGACCGTCGCTGTCGAGCCGGTCGATCCGGTCGGCCTTGCCGTAAAGAGTGACGCCCGACACCTCGGCCTCGCCCCACGCCTCGGCCGCTAGGGGCAACCGGCCCGCCGCCTGGTTATTCCTTTCCTCCTCCTCCACCCAGCGGATCGCCTCGATCAGTCGCGGCGACCACAAGGCGCGAAGCATCGGGTGAATGGTTTCGTCGGCCAGCAGCGCCCGCGCCCGGTCCATCAGCTTGTCGGGATCGCAATCGTCCCGCTTCAGCCATTCCTCGAGGACGGCGTGAACCGCGGTCCCTTTCCAGGCCGCGCTGTGATCGGCATCGACCGGATCGATGCTTCGAAGGCCGAGAATCGCCTGCGCATAGAAAGCGAACGGGTCGGCCTTGAGACGATCCACCGCTGTCACGGAAATCCGCTTCGGCCGCTCCTCGGCGGGCGGACAGGGCGCCGGGCGATCCGCCGGACTGGGTGCTCCGGGATCGTCGAGAGCCGCCGTGAGCCGCTCCAGCCTCGTGTCGCGCGGAAGCCCGCCGGTGAGCGCATTCAGCCGCAACAGGAACCGCGACGCTACCGTCGGCGACCGGGAGTCGCGCCTCGCTCTCGTGATCAGCACTTCGCGCCCACCAAGCGCGCTCGCAAAGTCGTGCGCGGAGAGCCCGATCCGGTACTCCAGGCCCGGAAGCTTCAGGTTCGCCCGGATTTTCGGTGCGAGCCACGGGTCGGGGGTCGGAAGCGCTGGCCAGACTCCCTCGTTGAGTCCCCCGAGGATCATCAGGTCCGCCTGCTGGAGCCGCGCTTCCAGGAGCCCCCAGATGAATACGCGCGGGTGGCCGCCATAAGCGGGCCGGACGCTTGTCTTTTCGAGCAAATCCGAAAGAAGTATCGCTGCTTCCCCGGGCGTGACGTCGATGCGCTTTGCCTGTTCCGAGGCCTGAAGGTCGGCCAGCAGTTCCCCGGCCATACGCCCGTCCTGCCCGCGCCAGCCTCTGTCGCCGGCAAGCTCCTGCGCGCCAGCCACCAGTGTCTCCACGAATTCGCTCAGACCAGCGCCAACCCGTGCTTCGAGAGGCTCGAGCCTGGGCCGAACTCGTTTCCACGCAGCGAGGCAGCCGCGGCATTTCCGGTCCGCCTCTTTCTCCTCGAAGTGCCGGTCGAGTCCCCGGAGCCCGGGAGCCGGCCTTGGCCCGCGAAGCGCGAGATCGAGAAGCCGGACGTCGTCCAGCCATTTGCGGCGGGCCTCATCCAGGCCGCCTGCAAGCGGATGCTTGAGCAGGGCCAGCATGGTGACCGGAGCGAGTTCCTCGGCTATTGCCGACGCAATCCCCAGAAGCAGCGTACCAGGCGGAAGTTCGGAAAGAGGTTTTCCGGCGCTGTCGTCGGCCTGGATTTGCCATCGGGCGAGAAGCGCCGAAACCCGCCGCGCCAGCGTTCGGTCGGGAGTTACCAGCGCCACCGTCTTTTCGGGCGTTTCGAGCGCCTCGCGGATTGCGAGCGCGATTGCCTGCGCCTCTGCCGCGGAATCCGGGAATACTGCGGCGCGTATTCCCGAAAGCCGCCGCTGTGCCGGTTTCAGCTCGCTCCATTTGTCCGAAAAATGGGCGGAAACGAACGCATTCGCTACAGCCATCGCCCGCTGCGGAGACGAGGCCGCGAGGCCCAGCCGAGGCCATAACCTTACCTCGTCGCGGGCGACGCCAATCCGGTCGAGAAGCAATTTCAGATGAAACTGCGGATGAGTTTCCTCGCCGCGCCCGTTCTCGTCGGGACCAAGCGCATCCCATTCTTCATCCGGAACGCTCGACTTGAGCGCGAGGCCGGGCAGGACGACCATCCCCTCCGGCATCATAGAGACTCGCTCCAGGACCGAAGCGACGGCGGGCGCCGCCGTGGTAATTCCAGCAGCGACCGTGAAGCCCGGAGGAGGCTCGGCCCGCCAGCGCTCGGCAAGCCGATGGAGCAGGACGTTGCGGCGTTCGGCAAGATCCACGGCGCCAAGCTCCCGCAGCCGCTCCGGCCACAGGGTGAGGATTGCCTGAAGCCGGTCGAGCGACACTTGCCAGTGCCGGGCCAGCTCGGGAGCATCCAGCGCGGCGTCGGCGAGTTTCGCCGGTTCGACCTCCTCGATCAGCAGTGCATCGAGCGTTCGCGCGAGCTCGGAGGCCATTCGTACGGCTTCGACCGAGCTCTCGCCTTCCGCTCGGACCAGCTCGGCGAGTGCGAGCAGCCGCTGCAACGGATCGACCGCCGGGGGCACCGGATTGTCGAGTCCGGCGGGATCGAGCGCTCCACCGATCCGATCGTCGATTTCCGGATCCCCGATCGGGATCAGGCGCGGAAGAATCAGCCCGGATCCGCTGGCGCGGACGAAGGCTTCCGTGAGGCTCCGAACCGCGCGATTGTTGGGAAGAAGGATACGCCCGCTCGCGAGCGCAATCGGATCGCGGCCGAAGCGTGCGATCAGGCCTGCAACCAGCGAGTCCGAGAAGGATCGATGCGTCGGGATTGTGAAGACGGCGCGCTTGCGAAGACGGTCTGCCGCCCCCTCAGGCATCTTCCAGGGTCAGCTCCGTCGCCTTTATCGCCTGCGGGGTGCCGACATCGAACCACAGCCCCTGGTGAACGGCGCCGTAGCACCGCCCCTCTTCAATCGCCCGGTCCCACAACAGGTTGGTAGAGAACGGCCCTTCCGGCGCCCCCTCGAGGAGCCGCTTCGAGACCATCTGGATCCCCGAATAGACGAAGGGCGCAACATAGGAGCGCTCGCGGCGCCTTAGCCTGCCCGTCTTGTCCATATGGAAATCACCGCGCCCGCCGTGATTCTCCGCCTTCGCATGCGGAACCAGGAGCAGGAGCGCGTCCATCTTGGACCCATCCCAGTTTGACGCCAGCAGCTTCAGTGTGTCCGCCGGGCCATCGACCCACAAGTTGTCGCTGTTGACCACCAGGAACGGATCGGCGTCGATCAGCGGTGCCGCCTTCACCATTCCGCCGCCGGTTTCCAGCAAAAGCGCGCGCTCGTCCGAAATGGCAACCTCGAGCCCGTAAGAATTCTTCGCGAGATGCGCTTCGACCGCGCCAGCGAGATAGTGGACGTTGACTACCACCTTCTGGACCCCGGCGGCTTTCAGCCTCTCGAGCAAATGGTCGAGGAGGGGGCGCCCCGCGACCTCGATCAGCGGCTTGGGCCGGCTCGCCGTCAGCGGCCGCATCCGCTTGCCGAGGCCCGCGGCGAGCACCATTGCGGTCTTCGGGACTTCGCTCGCGATCTCGGCCTTGAGCCGAAGCGCCTTCTTCATCGCTTTCACGCGGCTTCGGCCCAGGGCGCGGCCCGACTCTCCGGGGCGATATTGAGGTCGAACCAGCGCCGAACCGGCTCCAACTCCGGCCGTTCCAGGTCGCGCTCCAAGAGGCCCCACATGCGCGGCTGGAACGCCGTGTAATGCGGCTTGTTGTCGCGCTTCCACAGCCGCGTGAAGACCCCCAGAATCCGCGTATTTCGCTGCGCCGCGAGCACCCAATAGGCCCGTTCGAACGTCTCGCCGGTTCCCGTCGCAGCGACGTAGCGGTCGATCATCGCCCTCTCGACATCGGGCGAGACGTCCCGCCGCGCATCTTCAAGCACCGACGCCAGGTCGTATGCCGGATGTCCGACCAGGGCGTCCTGAAAATCCAAAAGCCCGAAATGCTTCACGCCGTCGCGCCCGCGGACAAGCATTACGTTCTCGGCATGGTAATCGCGAAGCACCGTCACCGGGCCGAGCCCGTCCCTGGCGATCGGCTCGAGAACTTCGGTCCACGCCGCTCGATAGGAATCGACGTCCACCGGCAGACGAAGCGCCGGGCAGTACCAGTCGGTGAAAAGTGCAAGCTCTTCCAGCCACTGCTGGAGCCCATGCTCCGGCAAGCCAGTCATTGGCGGGTTGGAATGGAGGTGGATGAGGACGTCCGTTGCGAGCCCGTACAGCTCCATCTCGCGCGACGGGTCGCTGTCGAGGAACTCGCGCAGGCGCCAGTCGCCGAAGTCGCCGAGAAGCAGAAGCCCGCGATCCACGTCGCGGGCGAGGATTTCGGGAGCGCTAAGCCCGACCGACGCCAGCCATTCGGCCACCGCCACAAACGGCCGCACGTCCTCGCGCGCCGGTGGCGCGTCCATCAGAACCGCGCTCCTCGCTCCATCGACGACCCGGAAATAGCGGCGGAACGATGCGTCGCCGGCAAGCGGCTCGACGCGAGCTTCCCCCCACCCGCTTCGGGCAAGGAATTCGCGCACTTCTGGAGCCGGAATCATCGGGGAGGCCATCGGTCCTGCCATGCCGGAGGCACGTCCGCTGTCAAGCGCCGAGCGCCGTCTTCGGCAAAATCGAGCCTGAGGCGAAGCGCGTGGGGCCATTGTCCTTTCCCCGCCCGCTCCGGCCATTCGACCAGCAAAACGGCATCTTCCAGCGAATCCAGCCCAAGTTCCTCGAGCTCGCCCGGGTCTTCAAGGCGGTAGAGATCGACGTGCCAGACCGGCGGCACGACCGTCTCATAGGGCTGCACAATGGCGAACGTCGGGCTTGGAACCTCGCCCTCATGGCCAAGCGCCACAAGCAGCGCGCGCACCAGCTCCGTCTTTCCCACGCCGAGCGGACCCGACAGCGTCACAACATCCCCTGTCAGCAACTTTGCAGCGAGCATCCGGCCGATCTCGTGAGTCGCGTGTTCGTTGGCGAGAATCATCGCGGCGCGCGGGGGATCGTCATCGTCACCGCCGTGCCTTTCCGCTTCGCCGAGACCAACTCGACCTTTCCGCCGTGGGCCTCGATGAACTGGCGGGTGAGAGGAAGGCCGAGGCCCAGCGCCGCCTCGCCCCGCGTTGGATCGCTGCTGATCCGGTCGAAGCGATTGAAGACCCGCGCCTGGTCCTTTTTTGGAATTCCCGGACCGTTGTCGCTGATCTGGACGAAGGCTTCATCCTCGTCCCCCCAGGCCTTCAATTCGATCCTTCCGCCCCGGTCGGTGTAGCCGGCGGCATTCTCAAGCACATGCTCGATCGACTCCCGAAGCCGCCGGGCATCGCCGATCACGATACCGGTGGTCGGCGCGATCGTGCATTCCAGCTTTTGCCCGCGCTCTTTCGCCCGCGCGCCGAACTTCTCGATCGCCGACTTGCATAGCCCCGCGAGGTCGACGCGTTCGCGTTCGAGTACGAATCCCACGCTGTCGCCCTGGGTGAGGTCGAGCACGTCATCGATCAGTTTCGACAGCCGCTCCACGGACTCCAGGATCGCCCGGACATAGTCCGAAGCGGCCGGCGTAAGCTCGCCTGCATAGCCTTGGGCGAGCATCTCCGCGAACCCGCCGATGGAGGTCAGCGGGGTACGAAGCTCATAGCTCATGTTGGCAACGAAATCGGTTTTGACCCGGTCGGCCTGCTCAAGCGCCGTAGCGCGCTCGCGAAGCGCGGATTCGATGCGCGTGGAATCGGTGACATCGACGAGCGTAAAAAGCGCGTTCCCGTCGGGAAGCGGGACCGCGGCGAATTCGAAATGCCTGCCATCGGTCAGGGTGATCCGCCCGTTCGCCGGCTCTCGCTCGTTGGTCGTCTTGCGGACCATTTCGCGGATCTGCGCCGCCGACGCGGGATTGACGAGCTTGCGGGCGAGAGCGGGCACCATCTCGTCGACGCGCGGATGCTCCGCCAGCCATTGCTCGTCCAGATCCCAGACCTGGCTGAATCGCCGGTTCCACAGGTACAGCCGCCCGTCGCTCGAAAACACGCCGATCGCCTCGAACAGATTGTCGAGAGTCGCCGAACGCACGCGGAGCAAGGTGTCGCGAGCGGAAGCAAGGCGCGCCTGCTCGGTGCGGTCCTCGAGGAACAGCCGAAGCCCGCCGTCTGGCAGGGTTTGCGCAACCACCCGCCAGTGATCGCCGCCGGCGAGCATCCAGTCTTCCTCGATCACTTCCGCGGCGCTTGTGAACCAGTCCCGCCTTTCCGCCTTCCACGTCGGGAAATCACGAGTTTCGGGGACGCGGTTCTGCTCGCGCATTCGCTCCAGGACGCGATCGAACTCAGGCCTTTCGTTGAGCCAGTCGGGATCCAGATGAGCCATCGCCGCGAACGGACCGTTGAAGAAAGTCAGCGCGCGGTCGGAATCGAACTGGGCCGCACCTGCGCTCATCCGTTCGACCAGGTCGCGCTGCGATTGCACTTGTCGCGCCAGCTCGGCTCGGGCGTCTTCAAGTTGCTGTACATCGAGAGCGAAGCCGGCGACCGCTCCGGTCGGAAGCGGGACGTTGACGATTTCCAGCATTCGCCGCTCGCCGCGAACAATCGCCGCCTGCCGCCGCGCCATCGGCTTGCCGCCTTCCAGCGCCGACAGCGCGGTCGCTTTCGCCTCTTCGCTGTCGCCGACCAGCTCGGCGGACCGGGCGATCACGTCGGCGGCGTTTCGTCCTTCGACGGCATCGACGAAGGCGCTGTTGACGAGACCGAGAGTGAGATCGGGGCCCCGGAACCACATCGGGAATGGCGCTGCTTCGATCAGGTGGGTCAGCGCATCCAAAGCCGTTTCGGTCTGGCTGAGCCGCTGCGATAGCTTCGATCGCTCGCTTTCCGCCGCGCTATTATCGAATAGCCAGAGGACCAGGGTTCCCGCGAGCTCGGGCGCGGGTGCCGGCGCTCCCCGAACGTCCAGCACCCGTCCGGATCCAGCAACGCGGACCTGGCAACCGACCTTTCCGCCGGAGATCGCGGCCTCCCGGACCTGCTTTTCGAGCTCGGCCAGATCCTCGGCCACCAGCCCCCGATCCTCACCCCCAAGTCCGGACAGGCGCTTGGGAACTTTCTCGATCCCGATCTCCCGAAGCAGCCGTTCGTCAGCCTCGATCGACCCATCAGGCAGCACGACGAGCGGCCGGCCGGGAGAAAGCTGGAGCAGGCTCTGGAGCGACCGCGCAGCCGAGATGACGCCGGTTGCATCGCGCAACCGCCGCGCGGCGACGATCGAAAGGGCGGCGGCAATGCCGATCCACAGCAGCGCCAGCGCCGCGGCAATCGCTGCCGTCGTGCCGAGCGCTGCCACCGGTCAGATCTCCCCTCGCCCCAT
>JBDZVP010000131.1:0-3244 GCA_040255765.1 Sphingomonadales bacterium
AACGTCCGCATCGACCGCAAGCGCAAGCTTCCGGTCACCGCGCTGCTCCACGCGCTGGGGCTGACGAGCGAGGATATCCTCAACACCTTCTACAGCACCGTGACCTACGAGCGCGGCAAGAACGGCTGGCAGATCCCGTACCTCCCCGAGGCATGGCGCGGGCAGAAGCCGATGTACGATGTCGCTGACGCAAAGACCGGCGAGATCGTCTTCAAGGCCGGGGAAAAGATCACTCCGCGCCGCGCCAACCAGGCGGGGAAAGACGGACTGAAGAACCTCGTCATCCCGACCGAGGAAATCTTCGGGCGCTTCTCGGCCCACGACCTCATCAATGAGAAGACCGGCGAGATCTACATCGAGGCCGGCGACGAGGTCAGCGAAGAAAATCTCGAGAAGATGGACAAGGCCGGGATCAAGAAGCTCGAGCTTCTCGACATCGACTATGTCAACACCGGCCCGTGGATCCGAAATACGCTGAAGGCGGACAAGTCGGAAGACCAGGATTCGGCGCTTGCCGACATCTATCGCGTGATGCGCCCCGGCGAACCGCCGACGCGCGAAACCGCCGACGCCCTGTTTTACGGCCTGTTTTTCGATCCCGAGCGCTATGACCTTAGCGCGGTGGGCCGCGTGAAGCTCAACATGCGCCTGGGCCTCGACGCCGAGGACACCGTTACCACCCTTCGCCGCGAGGACATCCTGGCGGTCGTCCAGGAGCTGGTGAACCTCAAGGACGGCAAGGGCGAGATCGACGATATCGACAATCTTGCCAACCGCCGCGTCCGCTCGGTCGGTGAGTTGCTCGAGAACCAGTATCGCATCGGCCTGCTTCGCATGGAGCGCGCCGTGAAGGAGCGGATGAGCAGCGTCGACGTGTCGACGGTGATGCCGAACGACCTGATCAACGCCAAGCCGGCGGTCGCCGCGGTCCGCGAGTTCTTCGGTTCCTCGCAGCTCTCGCAGTTCATGGACCAGACCAACCCGCTTTCGGAAGTCACCCACAAGCGGCGCGTTTCGGCGCTTGGACCGGGCGGCCTGACCCGCGAGCGCGCGGGCTTCGAGGTCCGCGACGTCCACCCGACCCACTATGGCCGGATCTGTCCGATCGAGACTCCTGAAGGCCCGAACATCGGCCTCATCAACTCGCTCGCGAGCTTCAGCCGGGTCAACAAGTACGGCTTCATCGAGACTCCGTACCGCAAGGTCATCGACAACAAGGTGACCGACGAGGTCGTCTATTTGTCGGCGATGGAAGAAGCCAAGCACACGATCGCCCAGGCGAATGCCGAGATCGACTCCAAGGGCCATTTCGTCGAGGAGATCGTCTCCTCGCGGCGCAACGGCGACTTCCTCATGGCGCCGCGCGACCAGATCACCCTGATGGACGTCAGCCCGAAGCAGCTCGTGTCCGTGGCGGCCTCGCTGATCCCGTTCCTCGAGAACGACGACGCGAACCGCGCGCTGATGGGATCGAACATGCAGCGTCAGGCGGTCCCGCTCCTGCAGGCCGAGGCGCCGCTCGTCGGCACCGGCATGGAAGAGACCGTGGCCCGCGATTCGGGCGCCGCGATCGCCGCGCGCCGTCCGGGCGTCGTCGACCAGGTCGATGCCGGCCGAATCGTCGTTCGCGTCACCGGCGAGCTGAAGCCGGGTGAATCGGGCGTCGACATCTACACTTTGATGAAGTTCCAGCGGTCGAACCAGAACACCTGCATCAACCAGCGCCCGCTGGTGAAGAAGGGCCAGACGGTCGAGGCCGGGCAGATCATCGCCGACGGTCCCTCGACCGATTACGGCGAGCTCGCGCTCGGCCGGAACGTGCTCGTCGCGTTCATGCCGTGGAACGGCTACAACTACGAGGACTCGATCCTGATCTCCGAGCGGATCGTGAAGGACGACGTCTTCACCTCGATCCACATCGAAGAGTTCGAGGTCATGGCCCGCGACACCAAGCTGGGCCCCGAAGACATCACCCGCGACATCCCGAACGTCGGCGAGGAAGCCTTGCGCAACCTCGACGAGGCGGGGATCGTCTACATCGGCGCCGAGGTCGAGCCGGGTGACATCCTGTGCGGCAAGATCACGCCGAAGGGCGAAAGCCCGATGACTCCGGAGGAAAAGCTCCTCCGCGCCATCTTCGGCGAGAAGGCCTCGGATGTCCGTGACACCTCGCTCCGGCTTCCGCCGGGCGTCAGCGGCACCGTGGTCGAGGTTCGTGTCTTCAACCGACACGGAATCGACATCGACGACCGTACGCGCGCGATCCAGACGGAAGAGAAGGAGCGGCTGAAGAAAGACGCCGACGACGAGCGCGCGATCCTCAACCGCGCAACCTTCGCCCGGCTTCGGGAAATGCTGGTCGGCCAGACCGCCACCGCAGTTCCCAAGGGTATGAAGAAGGGCGTCAAGCTCGACGACAAGACCCTGGACGAGGTCCAGCCGCACGAGTGGTGGAAGATCGCCGTCAAGGACGACAAGCGCCAAGCCGATGTCGAGGCCCTCAAGACCCAGTACGACGAAGCCGCGACCGCAATCCAGCGGCGCTTCGAGGACCGGGTCCAGAAGGTCGAGGCCGGTGACGAGCTCGCCCCGGGCGTGCTCAAGATGGTCAAGGTGTTCGTCGCGATTAAGCGCAAGCTCCAACCAGGCGACAAGATGGCCGGCCGGCACGGAAACAAGGGCGTCATCAGCCGGATTCTTCCGCAGTGGGACATGCCGTTCCTCGAGGACGGGACCGCGGTCGATATCGTCCTGAACCCCCTGGGCGTGCCGTCGCGAATGAACGTCGGGCAGATCTTCGAGACCCATCTCGGTTGGGCCGCTCGCGGCCTCGGACAGCAGATCCAGCAGATGCTGGAAGGCTTCTACGAGCGCGGCAAGGAACTCGCGGGCAAGGACGTGAAGGATGTCCGCGCCAAGCTGAAGGACATCTACGGCAAGCATTACGCCAAGGAGATCGACGATCGCAGCGACGAAGACGTGATGGAGCTCGCCTCCGCGCTGACCCGCGGCGTCCCGATGGGCACCCCGGTGTTCGACGGAGCCCGCGAGTCCGACGTCTCTGACATGCTGGACAAGGCCGGTCTCGATCATTCGGGCCAGGTGACGCTCTATGACGGGCGCACCGGCAATCCGTTCGATCGCAAGGTGACTGTCGGCTACATCTACATGCTGAAGCTTCACCACCTCGTGGACGACAAGATCCACGCGCGCTCGATCGGGCCGTACAGCCTCGTCACCCAGC
>JBDZVP010000036.1:0-14521 GCA_040255765.1 Sphingomonadales bacterium
CGGAATTGATCGCGGCCCGCGAAATCAGCGCGCCCGAGGGATCGATTGTCTGGCATCCGGAAGCCTCCCCTGAAGGGCCGGTCTCAATCGTCATCAGTGCAAGCGACCAGCGCGCTGTCATCCTGCGCAACGGGGTCGTGATTGGCGCGGGGCCCGTTGCCGTCGAGGGGCGCGTTACAGGCACGACAGCTTATGCTTTCCGAAGCAGGGATGAAGCCGGCCAGCACTGGATCCAGCTCGATCTCGGCGGCGGGAATGACCAGCCGGTTGAACAGAGCGAGTGGAAACGGTTCCGTTCGCCAGAGCTGTTCCGCAAGCTGGCAGCTGGCGTAGTGGCACCGGGAACGACGGTAGTGGTTACTGCCGATTCACTCAGGCAAGGCGAAGCAGGAGCCGCCCTTACGGTCCTTGAGGGCACGGATCAAAAATAGGGATACGGGCCGGAACAAGGGCGTTGGGGGCAGACAATGGAAGACGATATTGTCGCGATCCTGGATGCGCACCGGCTGATGGCGATTTCCACGATGATGCCCAACGGCTGGCCGCAAACGACGCTGGTCGGCTATGCCAACGAAGGGCTGCTGATTTACTTCGTCATCTCGCGGGCCGGGCAGAAATTCGCCAACATCCAGCGCGACCAGCGCGTCGCGATCGCCATCAGCCGAGATTATGAGGATCCCTCACAGATCAAGGAATTGTCCATTGCCGCCGAGGCGTCCGAGGTCACCGACTCGGGGCAGCGCGAGCGGGCAATCGACCTGCTTCTCGAGCGGCGTCCGTCGATGAAAAAACTCGAGAGACCGAACCCCGCCAGCGCAGCCGTGATGCGAGCGGCAATGCGGGTGGTGACGATCTCCGACTACACGAAGGGTTTCGGCCACGCGGACATCGTGACCCTTGGCCCGGCGGGCATCGTCGATATGCAGCCTGCTCGCCCCGACGACTGGGGATTCACGCCGACCACCGAGACGCGCGGCAGCCTGGGTCACTGAAGACCATCATTTCCGGCAATCCCACTACAAATGTTCCCTACTTGTTCTCCAAGAACAAATAGGATACGAATCCTCCTTCACTGGCGGGCTCGGCCGCTGACGATTGGTCTTGAACGGAGGCAGGTGACATGGCAGCGCAGTTGAAGGTTATCTCAAGCGGATTGGAAGTTTCCGGAATGGATCGTCAGAAGGCGCTCGAAGCAGCGCTAGCGCAGATCGACCGCGCATTCGGCAAGGGCTCGGCAATGAAGCTGGGCAGCCGCGAGAAGATCGAGATCGAGACGATTTCGACAGGAAGCCTGGGGCTCGATATCGCGCTGGGCGTCGGCGGATTGCCGCGCGGCCGTGTCGTCGAGATTTACGGGCCGGAAAGTTCGGGCAAGACCACGCTCGCGCTTCACGCGATTGCCGAGGCTCAAAAGGGCGGGGGGACCGCGGCCTTTGTCGACGCCGAGCATGCGCTCGATCCGATTTACGCGCGGAAGCTCGGAGTCGACATCGACGAGCTGATCGTGTCGCAGCCGGACACCGGAGAACAGGCGCTCGAGATCGTCGATACGCTGGTTCGCTCGAACGCGGTGGACGTCTTGGTCGTCGATTCCGTTGCTGCTTTGGTTCCGCGTGCGGAGATCGAGGGCGAGATGGGCGACAGCCACGTGGGCCTGCAGGCGCGGCTGATGAGCCAGGCGCTTCGCAAGCTCACCGGATCGATCAGCCGTTCGCGTTGCCTCGTCATCTTCATCAACCAGGTGCGGATGAAGATCGGCGTGATGTACGGCAATCCGGAAACGACCACCGGCGGCAACGCGCTGAAATTCTACGCATCGGTCCGGCTCGACATCCGCCGCACCGGCCAGATCAAGGACCGCGACGACATCATCGGAAACTCGACCCGGGTGAAGGTGGTCAAGAACAAGGTCGCCCCGCCGTTCAAGCAGGTCGAGTTCGACATCATGTACGGGCAGGGCGTATCCAAGGTCGGCGAGATTCTCGACCTCGGCGTCAAGGCCGGGTTGGTCGAGAAGTCCGGCGCCTGGTTCAGCTACGACAGCGTTCGAATCGGCCAGGGCCGCGAGAATGCGAAAGTCTACCTTCAGGAAAATCCGGAGATGGCCCAGCGGCTCGAAAATGCCATCCGCGGGAAGACCGAAGAGGTCGGCGAGGCGCTGATGACTGGCCCCGACGGTGACGAGGGCGCGGCCGAGTAGTCCGCGCTAGATTTCCGGAGGCGGTTCCGCCGCCTCCGGAGGAATGGTCTCGCGGCGGACCGGTCCAGCGAACAACCGTTTTGGTTCCGTCAGCAGGACGGTGACGAAGGCGATACCCGCGCAGCCGGCCATTCCCCACAGGAACGGCTGCGCGGTCCCGTCGAATGCCTGGCCCACCGCAAGCCCGATGAGCCCGCCGCCAATCGTTGCGACGACGCCCTGTACGGACGATGCCGTGCCGGCTATCCTGCTCATATGCTCCATCGCAAGCGTGCTGAGGTTGGCGGAGCAGAAGGCGAAGCAGACCATCGCCATTGCCTGGAACGCGACGAATAGCGGCAGGCTTTCCACTCCCCACCAGCCAAGCAGTGCATGCACCAGGGTAACCGTGGCGAAGGCGGCGACCCCGCTATGCCCGACGCGGCGCAGGCCGAACCGGCCGACTACTCGCGAATTCGTCCATGAAGCCAGCGCCATCGGTGCCGCGATCCCGGCGAACACCGCGCCGATCGCAGCCGGCCGGCCGAACGCCTGCGCGACGATCTGCTGGATGGAGGAAATGTAGGCGACCAGCGCGCCCGAGGCGAGCGTCAAGGCAAGCGTGTAGCCGCGCGACTGGGGCTCCCTCACAGTCTCCCAAGTCGCCGCCGCGATGTCGCGCCATTTGAGGCTTCGCCGATGCTCGTCGTGCAAAGTTTCCGGCAGCCGGAGCATCGACCAGCCGAGCATGGCCAGGCCATAGGCGGCCAGCACCACGAAAATCGCCCGCCACGGAGCGACGATAAGGATTGCCTGGCCGATGCTCGGGGCGAGGACCGGCATCACCATGAAGACCATGAACGTCAGGCTCATCACCCGCGCCATCTCCTCGCCCTCGAAGAGGTCGCGGACCATCGCCACGACCAGCACGCGCGTGACCGCCGCCGACGCTCCCTGGAGCACGCGCGCCGCAATCAGCAGCGGAAAGGTGGCAGCGACCGCACACAGGAGCGCGAACGTCGCATAGAGGGCCACGCCCGCGCCGAGGATCGGCCGCCGCCCGAATCGGTCGGCAAGCGGGCCCCAGATGAGCTGCGTCGATCCGAACCCGAGGAAATAAGCGACAACCACAAGCTGTGTCGCGTTGGCATCCGCTACCCCCAGCTGTTGTCCGATCTCCGGAAGAGCGGGGATCATCGCGTCGATTGCGAAGGAGTTGAGCGCCATCAGCGCGGCGAGCATCGCAACCGTTTCCTTCGGCCCGAGGGGCTGTCGGACCGTCCGGCGAGAGGCTGAGGATTCGGAGCGATTCATCGACGGGTGCTGGCCCAACCGCTCGCCCCGTGCAACACTATTGGGAAGGAGGGGCAATGACCGCACTCACACTTCATCGCCGGGGATTCCTCGGCTCAGGCGCCGCCGCGGCCGCGCTTGCAGTTCTGCCTCTGAGTCGACTTGCCGCCCAGGCGGCCGAGGAGCTTGCGCCGATCAAGCTTCCCCCGCCGATCTCCGCGCAGGAGCGCCTTCAGCGCCTCGCCAAGGCGCGCGGCCTGATGAAACAGAACGGAATCGGCGCTGTCGTCATCGAGCCCGGGGCGAGCCTCGATTATTTCACCGGCGTGCAGTGGTGGCGCTCGGAGCGCCTCACCGCGGCCATCATCCCTGCGGACGGCGATCCGATCGTCGTGACTCCTTTCTTCGAGCGGCCGTCGGTGGCCGAATCGCTGTCGATCCCGGCGGAAATCCGCACCTGGAACGAGGACGAGGAGCCGCTGAAGTTCGTCGCCGATTTCCTGCGCGAACGCGGCCTATCCCGCGAGCCGGTCGGGTTCGAGGAAACCGACCGTTTCTTCATCTTCGACCGGCTTCGCGGCCAAATTCCGGAGCTGAAGGCGGTCAATGCCAACCCCGTCGTTCGCGGCTGCCGGATGATCAAGACCCCGGCCGAGCTGGCGCTGATGCAGGCGGCGAACGACATCACCATCGCCGCATTCCGCTATACTCTTCCAAGGGTGCGCGAGGGCATGTCGCCCGGCGACATGGACGCAATCATCGGCACAGCGACCCGGGCGCTTGGCGGAGGCTATGACGGCGGGCTCGTGCTGGTCGGCGAAGGGACCGCCTATCCCCACGGAAGCAAGAAGCCGCAGAAGGTCGAGCGAGGGGCGGTCGTCCTGTTCGATTGCGGCTGCTCGGTCCATGGCTACCAGTCGGACATTTCGAGGACCTTCGTCTTCGGCGCCTCGCCAACGGCCGAGCAGCGCAAGGTCTGGGACCAGGTCCATCGCGGGCAGCAGATCGCGATCCAGGCTGCGAAGGCCGGAGTACCCGCGGGCGAGGTCGACGACGCAGTCCGCCGGGCGTACGAGAGCTGGGGCTATGGCCCTGGCTACAAGCTTCCGGGCCTGTCGCATCGAACCGGCCACGGAATCGGGATGGAAGGCCACGAACCCGTCAACCTCGTCCACGGCGAAAGCACTCCGCTCGCACCGGGGATGTGTTTTTCCGACGAACCGGGAATCTACATTCCTGGCAAGTTCGGCATCCGCCTTGAGGATTGCTGGCACATGACGGAGGCTGGACCGAAGTTCTTCACCAATCCCCCGCCGTCAATCGACAATCCGATGGGCTGACGCCGTCGCTGGGCGAGAATTCTTGACCCGGGCAGCGACAGCGGCGAAGCGGCAGGCAAAATTTAAGGAACGCGAATGAGCGAAAGCAAGGGCTTCGGCCTGCAGTGGCAAATGCTGGCGGGATTTCTTGTCGGCCTCGTTGCCGGGCTGATCGTCTACAGTATGCAGCGCGACGCCGCCTGGGTCGACATGGTGACGACCTATGTGACGCAGCCGATCGGGCAGATCTTCCTCCGGTTGCTGTTCATGCTGGTTATCCCGCTGCTGTTTTCGGCGCTGGTGGTCGGCATTTCCGAGATGGGCGAGATCCGGTCGCTCAAGCGCGTCGGCCTCCGGACGCTTGCCTATACCATCGTGGTCTCGTCCATCGCCGTCGTCGTCAGCCTCGTCGTCGTCAACCTGCTGAACCCGGGCGCGGGCGTGGACAAAGCCGCCGCTGCCCAATTGCTTTCCGAACAGGCTGGCCGCGCCGGGGCGATCATCCGCAGCGGCGGCGAGCAGCCGTCCGGAATCGATGCGTTCGTCAACATCATTCCGAACAACCTGGTCGAGGTGATGGGATCGAACAGCGCGATCCTGTCGGTGATGTTCTTCGCCCTGTTTTTCGGAATCGGCCTGCTTCTGACCGACACTCCGGCTGCGCGAACTCTTCAACGAGGGTTCGAAGGCCTGTTCGACGTGACGATGCGATTGATCCTAATCGTCATCAAGATGGCGCCGCTCGCCGTTGCCTGCTTCATGTTCAACCTGGCGGCGCTGTTTGGCTGGGATCTGCTTATCCGGCTCTCGGCCTATGTAGGGGTCGTGCTGCTCGCGCTCGGGATCCAGATGTTCATCGTCTTCCCGATCCTGCTTGCGACGCTTGGCCGCAAGAACCCGCTGGCTTTCTTCCGCCAGACCCAGGAGGCCAGTGTCATGGCCTTTTCGACGGCCTCGTCCAATGCGACTCTCCCGACTTCGCTTCGGGTCGCCGACCAGGAACTGAAATTGCCGCCCCGGGTTGCTCGGTTCGTGCTGACGATCGGCGCCACCGCGAACCAGAACGGGACGGCGATGTTCGAAGGGGTGACGGTGATTTTTCTCGCCCAGTTCTTCGGAGTAGACCTCAGCCTGTGGCAGCAGATCACCGTGATGCTGGTGTGCATTCTTGGCGGGATCGGAACCGCGGGCGTCCCCGCGGGGTCTCTTCCCGTCGTCGCCCTGATCCTCGCGATGGTCGGCATCCGGCCCGAGGCGATCGCACTCGTCCTCGGGGTCGACCGGTTCCTCGACATGTGCCGAACGACTCTGAACGTCGTGGGCGACCTGGTGGCAGCGCAGGTCATTTCCGCCGTCGAGCCCAATGCAGCGCTGGAAGCAGCCGGGGCGCCGGGCTGATGCCTTCGACGCCGACGACTCTCGAATTCGGGCGGTGCGTCCTTCATGACGAGGCGCGCGCGCTCGACGATTTAGCCGAGAGTCTCGGTGACGATTTCATCCGCGCCGTCGACCTGATCCTTGGCTCCAAGGGAAAGCTCGTCGTCGGCGGCCTGGGAAAATCGGGCCACGTGGCTCGAAAGATCGCCGCCACTTTTGCCTCTACCGGGACCACCGCCACCTTCCTTCATCTGGCGGAGGCGATGCACGGCGACCTTGGAATTGCGGCCGAGTGCGACGTCGGGATCCTGATCTCCCTGTCGGGGACAACGCCGGAGCTCGAACCCGTCATCGATCATTTCAAATCGACGGGAATCCCGATCATCGGAATCACGGGTAATGGCCAGTCGTTGCTCGGGCAGTCGGCATCGATCCCACTGATCCTCCCGCATTGGCGGGAGGCTGGCCCTGAAGCGATCGCTCCGACGACCTCGACCACGATGACCCTGGCGCTGGGCGATGCCCTGGCGATGACTGTGATGCGCCTCAAGGGCTTCAGCCGAGCCGATTTCGGGCGGCTTCATCCAGGCGGCACGCTCGGCGCGCGGCTGAAGCCGGTCTCCCGGCTGATGCATTCGGGCGACCAAATTCCGCTGATCCGCAGTGACGCTTCGATGCACGATGCAGTGGTCGTGATGACCGAGAAGCGGCTCGGTATGGTGGGAGTGACCGATGAGGACGGCCGCCTCGTCGGAGTGATCACCGACGGCGATCTCAGGCGGAATATCGAGCGCGGGCTCGATCACACGGCGGCCGATTTCATGACCGCGAACCCGAAGACGGTTGCCGCCGATACGCTTGTGGGCGATGCTGCCATGCTGTTCGAGGAATATAGGATCACCTCGCTGTTCGTCGTCGAGGAAAATGGCGGGAAGAAGCCGGTGGGAGTCCTGCACATCCACGACTGCCCATCGGCCCGGTGAACACGGTCATCCTCATTCCGGCGCGCTACGCGTCGACCCGTTATCCCGGAAAGCCGCTTGTCGGTCTCAAAGGCGCGAGCGGCATCTCCAAGCCGCTCATTCACCGCACGGTGGAAGCTGCCAGGCGGGTTCGCGGCGTCGCCGGCGTTTATGTCGTCACCGACGATGAGCGGATTGCGGACGCCTGCGGGGCAGCCAAGGTCGGATTGCTGATGACTTCGCCGGACTGCCGAAACGGGACGGAGCGTTGCGCCGAAGCCTTGTCGCAGCTTCACGACCCCGATCTCGTCATCAATTTCCAGGGAGACGCGCTGCTTACCCCTGCGCATTTCGTCGACACTCTGATTGAACGCATGCGACGCACCGATGTCGATGTGGCGACACCGGCAATGCCCCTGCGAAGCTCGCAGGTTCGCGCGCTCCAGGCGGAGGAAGCCGCCGGACGGGTCGGCGGGACAACGGTGGTCAGGGATTCCGAAGGCCGCGCCCTCTATTTCTCGAAACGGCTGATCCCGCACCTGCCCGAAAGCGCGCTTGCCGGAGAAATGTCGCCAGTCCGCCTTCATATCGGGGTCTATGCCTATCGGCCGTCCGCGCTCGAGGCTTACCTGGCGATCCCTCCGGCCGAGCTCGAACAGCTCGAGGGGCTCGAGCAGCTCCGCTTCCTGGCTGCCGGGATCCCGATTGCCGTCGTCGACGTCGAGCCGCCGGCCTTTGCGCTTCGCGAACTTAACAACCCGGAAGACGTAGGTCCGATCGAGGAAGCCCTTGCCCGGGCGGGGCTCGAATGACGCTCGACGAGGCCGAGCGAAACTATCGAGTCATCCTCTGCGATATCTGGGGCTGCATTCATGACGGGGTTCGCCTCTACCCGGGTGCGGAGGGACGGCTGCGCCGCTGGCGCGAAGACGGCCGCAGCACGATCCTGATCACCAATGCGCCCAGGACGGCGGAGGCCGTTGCCGCGCAATTGTTACAGCTCGGGCTGGACGAGGGCTTGTGGGATGGAATCGCGACCAGTGGCGATGCCGGAATCGACCGCCTGAAGAGATGCGAGAGACCGGTCGGCTTTATCGGGACATCGGCGGATCGCGCGATCCTGGAAGGGCAGGGAATCCGAATTTCCCAAGACGCGAATTTCGACGACCTGGCTTGCTCGGGACTCGATGGCGTGCGCCGCACCGTCGAGGCGTATCGGCCGGAGGTCGAGCCGCTCGCCAGGCGCGATGTGCTGATGCACTGCCTCAACCCCGACCGCGTGGTGATCCGGGGCGGGGCGGCAGAGCCGTGCGCTGGGGCGATCGCGGACCTCTACATCGAGCTTGGCGGCCGGGTGCAATATTACGGCAAGCCGTTCCCGGCGATCTACGACCACGCACTGCGCCTCGCGGGCGATCCCGACGCTGCGGAGGTGCTTGCGATCGGCGATGGCCTCAACACCGACATTCTCGGCGCCGCACGAATGGGATTTGGCTGCGTCTACGTCACCGGCGGAATCGCGCGGGGGGAGGGCATTCCGCCGGATTTCGCAGCAGCGAACGGTCTCGGCGATTGGCGGCCGGTAGCGGTCGTCGGCGGGCTTGCTTAAATAGAGCCCATGAATCTCCTCGGCCACGAAATCGGAATCGACCAGCCGTTCTTCCTCATCGCCGGCCCGTGCGTGATCGAGAGCGAGGAGCTTCAGCTCCGAACGGCCGAGCAGCTTAAGGCCATCGCCGACCGGCTCGGCATTTTCTTCATCTTCAAGTCGAGCTTCGACAAGGCCAACCGCTCATCGGACAAGAGCTACCGCGGACCGGGCCTGGACGAAGGGCTCAAAATTCTCGCGAAGGTGCGGGCCGAAGCCGGCGTGCCGGTGCTGACGGATGTTCACGATGTCCCGCAGATCGCGTCGGTCGCGCAAGTCGTCGATGTCCTGCAGACCCCGGCCTTCCTCGCGCGGCAGACGGACTTCATCCATGCGGTGGCGGCATCCGGTAAGCCCGTGAACATCAAGAAGGCGCAGTTCATGGCGCCGCACGACATGGTCAACGTCGTCGACAAGGCGCGAACCGCTGCCCGGGCGGCTGGGGTGGATTCGAGCACCATCATGGTCTGCGAGCGAGGCGCATCGTTCGGTTACAACAATTTGGTCTCCGATATGCGGAGCCTCGCGATCATGCGCGAGACGGGCTGTCCGGTGGTCTTCGACGCGACCCATTCGGTCCAGCTCCCGGGCGGGGAGGGGACAAGCTCGGGCGGCCAGCGCGAATTCGTGCCCGTCCTGGCCCGGTCGGCGATTGCGGCAGGGGTCAGCGGGTTGTTCATGGAAACCCACCCCGACCCGGCGAATGCCAAGTCCGACGGGCCGAACGCCTGGCCGCTAGACCGGATGGAGTCCCTGCTGCAGACTTTGGTAGCGCTTGACCGCACCGTGAAAGAGCGCGGTTTCGAGGAATCGCGTTTGTGAAGCCGACGGTCTTTATCCAGGCCAACGATCGCCAGTATCTCGGCGCGAAAATCTCGGCGCACAGCTATAAGCGCAATGCCAGCGATCCGGGCAGCTTCGAGGTCCGAATCCTCCACACCCAAGACTTCCCTCGCCTTGCCGATTCGAGCCAGACCTACGTGCGCGGCGGCAAAGTGGCCCGTTGGGACCCTGACGACCTTCAAAGCTTCACTCCGCTTCGCTTTTACCCTCCCCAGGCCATGGGGTTCGAGGGAATTGCCGTGGTCACGGACCCCGATGTGTTCGCCGTTGGAGACATCGGCGATCTCTTCTCTCGCGACCGGCAGGGGAAAGCGATCCTTGGGGTTGAGCGGCCGGGGGATAAAAGGCGGCCCTTCTACGTCGCCTCATCGGTCATGCTCCTCGACTGCTCGAAGCTGAAGCACTGGCGCTTCGACGAGCAATTGGATGGGCTGTTCGATCATAAGTTCGATTATTTCGACTGGATGCATCTGGGCCTCGAGGAGCCGGAGGCGATCGGGCTCCTGGAGCCGGAGTGGAATGATTTCGACCGGCTGACGGGCAGGACCAAGCTGCTTCATACGACCAAGCGGCGGACCCAGCCCTGGAAGACCGGGTTGCCGGTGGATTTCACGGTGAAAGTGCGCACTCCGAGCCAGGCGCTGGGGCGGCTCTGGCCATGGTATCGAAGGCATCCCGACCGGAATCAGGAGGCCCTGGTCTTCTCGCTCCTCGCCGAGCTGGTGGATTCGGGCGAGGTTACGAACGCGGAGTTGCAGCGCGAAATGGCTGCGAACCACATCCGCCACGACGCTTCGCTGCTGATCGACCGCTATCGCGGTTGGGATCTCCGCCTCGCCCTTGCCGCCTAGCCGATCAGCCTGCGCACGGCTTTGACGGCGAGTTCCAGCGGGTCGGCATCGAGTTCACCCGCGACCGGCTGGTCCACGGTCCCGGCGAGGCCCCTGGCCCGGACCGAAGTCCAGAATCGCTGGACATCCCTTACCGGGACTCGAATTCCGATCTTATCGAGTCCGTAAAAGAACTTGCCGGAGAGGGTCTTTGCAGGCTCGACCAGCCCGACCGGTTTCCCTGTCGCGACTGCATCCGAGATCATCGCGACGCTGTCGGCAGTGACGCAGATTTCGTCCGCATCGGCGAGAAGCACGGAGTAGCGCGGAAAACTGCCCCAGACGAAGCCGCTAGCGCTATCCTCTATTGCGGCCGAAACCGCCTTGATGATGGCCTTGCTCGTCCGGCTGCTGCTGACGGCAATGACGCTTCCGCCCCGCGCCTTCAGTTTCCTTGCTGCATTGCCAGCGCAATTCGGGCTTAGCTTCCACATGAACGTATTGCCGCCAAGCAGCAGCAGGCGATGGGGGCGCGGAAAGGCTTCGAGCCACGCGCGTTCCTCGGCCGTCGGTTGGACACGGTGGGCCGTATTGATGCCGATGGGCAGCTCCAGGACATTGCTGGCTTTGGAGATGCGGTATTGCTTGGTGGTAATGACAAGGTCGAGACTGGCCGGCGCAAGGCGTGGATTGCCGATCCGGACGAGCTTGCTTCGGCCTCCCGAAAGCCGCCGGATGGCGAGTGCCACAGGAACGCTTCGATTGCCGATTCCGATAACGATCGAGGGCCAGGGCCCGCGAATTTGCTCGCGGGAGCGCCGGTCGAGGCTGGCGAGGCTCGATCGCAGGACCCGTGGCGGCAGATAGTGCAATTTGTTGTAGTGCAGTTCGAGCGTCCGGAACGGGAGTCCGAGTTCGCTCGCGAGCCTGAGTAGCTGGTTGTTGTCGCCTGCTCCGTCGGCAAGGATGACCCATACGGCGGCTGCGCCGGTCATAGGTCGGGCGACTTGGCGAGGAGGCGGTCGAGAATGGCCCTGGTTTCCACTGCAGCTGCGATGGCCGGGTTTTCGGCCTTGCCGGCCAGAGGCTCGTCCATTGTTCCGGCCAGCCGATTTGCGATCAGGTGATTTGAAAAGCGGCGAAGATCGCGGCGCCGATTCTTGTGGTCGATTTGCCGGCCAAGCGCGATCCGCCCCATCAGGCTCATCTGCGTCGGAACGATTCCTGTCGGCTTTCCGGTAATGACGGATTCGGAAATCATCGACACGCTGTCGAAGGTCGGAAACAACTCGTCCGCGTCATTGAGCAAGACGCGGAAAGCCGGAAAGTCGTGGCGAACCACGCGCCACTCGCAACTGGAGCCCTCGAGCCGCTGTTCGATCGCGTCGAGAACCTGATCTTTCGTCCTGGGGCTTCCGACGACGATCAGTGACCCGCCCGAACGCTGCGCCCGGCGAGCCAATTGTGCGGCGGATTGTGCGATTGATCCGGGCAGCATCTTCCAATGGCGGGTATCGCCTCCGAGCATCAGCAACAGGTGGGGACGCGGAAGCGAATCGAGCCATGCTTGTTCCTCTGGCGTCGGCGTCGGAGGCTCTCGATACCGGCTGAGCGCGACCGGAAGAAGCCGGATCGATGCTCCTTCCGGAGTCAAATAAGAGCGCGTCGTGTAGACGAGATCGAACGTCTCCGGCGGGACGCGCGGGTGGCCGATGAAGACGAGCCGGGTCCGGCCGCCGCTCTGCTTTTGCACCCAGCGGGCGACTGGCACCGGATGTTTACCGGCGATGAGGATGAGGTCCGGCCAGGGCGGAACGAGGGTTTTCTCGCGTATCTCTTTCACGATGGAAATCGCGCTTGCGCCCATGCACCTGCCGCCGAGACGGAAGCGCCAATTGTAGACCATGGGGCGGGTCTCGAACGGGAGGCCCAACTGTTCGGCCAAAGCATAGACCTGCGCATCATCGCCCGACCGGTTTCCCGGAAAGACCCAGATACGCGGAAAGCTCATCCTGCCCGCACCCGGCGATACTCGCGCAACAACTGCAGGGCCAGGACGAGCACCATTGCAGCGGTGCCGATGACGAATGCGGCAGCCGCGCCGGCAAGACCGAACCGCCACGACAACGGAGCGACAATCAGGAGGTAAAGCAGCGTCCCGACAATTCTCGAGACGAGCGGCGCCTGATCGCGATGGAGGGCGTAGAGCATCGGCGGCATCGGAAAGGAGATCATCGCCAGCAGCGGCGCGATGATGAGCACGACAAGAGCGGAATAGGCTCCGACGAAATCCTTGCCGAAGATCAGTCGAATGAGATCTTCACCAGCGACAAACACGATCAGGATCGCAAGGACTGCGAACAGGCCGGCGAGAGCCGCCCCCCGAAGCATGAGCTTCCAGGGTTTCTTCGTCCTCGGATCCATCTTCATCACTTCGGGGTAGAAAGCGCGCGAAAGCAGGTCGATCGGCTTTTGAGCGCTGTCCGAAAGGGTTGCGGCAACGCGATAAAGCCCGGCGCTCGCCGCACCGAGCAATCCGCCGACGATGAGGCGGGCAATCGGCCCCCACGCAGCGCCAAGGCTCGAGGCAAGGTTGACGCGGATGGCGAAGCGCCAGGCGTCCTTCAGCGGATGGGGCCGGAGCGTCGGGCGAAGGGCGTCGCTCATCTCCCGCCGCTTCAGCTCGCGCCAGGTCAGCCACCATTGGTAAAGATCGCCGATCAGGTCGCACGCGAACCAGATCGCGACATACGCTACGAACGGGGCTTTTATCGCCCAGGCAATTGCCGTCAGGATCACCTTGAGGATCGGATCGACCACGGTCCCCCAGCTCAACAGGTCGAAACGGTCGAGCGTTCGGAGCACTCCCCCCGGAGTCATGGCCTGCATCGTTGGGATCACGAGGCAGTAGAGGAGGGCGATCGTCATGTAGCGCTCGGGGACGCCGAACCAGCCACCGATCAATGGCAGCAGGGCCATGGCGACCAGCATCCCGACGAGCCCGCTCAGGAGGTCGAGCCCGAACGAGAATCCCGTCGCGACCTTGAAATCCTCGGGCCTTCCGGCCGCCAATCCCTGGCCGCCGTAGCGGATCACGATCTGCCAGGTCTGGAACTTGCTTAGGCTGCTTGCCGCCTGCGCGTAGCTGTGGATCAGGATCAGGATCCCGAACAGGATCACGCCGAGTGCGCGGCCGGTAAGCGCAAGCGTGGCCACCGACGCGATCGCAGCGACGATCCGGGACGCGCCGAGGTAGCTGCTGTTCTTCAGCAGCGACCGCATGTGCTCGTCCTTGAACCAATGGCGCATCAGCGCCGATTAAGCGAAACGGATGCCTCTAGCTACTAACTCAAGCTAACTCGGGCACCCGCTGCTGGACGACCTTGTCGGCGAGCGGGCCGTTGAGCTCGGCAAGGTGGTCGAACTCCGCCTCGTAGCTGGCAAGACCCTGGCTCTGCGAGCGAAGCTCCGCTTCAAGGCCGTCGAGCTCGGCTTCGGGAAGGATCGCATCGATCCGGTCCCACCCGGTCCAGCCATCGCGCGGGCCCATTCCCAGCATCTGGCCGCGCCGGCTTGCGACGGCCGAGCTGACCCGGCTGGTGGCGCTTGATGGACAAACGACCGTGACCTTGTGCATCGGCTCGAGGAGATGGGGACTGGCGGCCGCAAGCGCTTCCGCCATTGCCATTCGCCCGGCGAGGCGAAAGGCAAGTTCCGAACTGTCGACGCTATGGTAGCTTCCATCGGACAGGTTCACTGCGACATCGACCACAGTGAAACCGAGCGGGCCTTTCGCCATCGCCTCGCGAACGCCCTCCTCGACTGCAGGAATCCATTGTTTCGGGATTGCGCCTCCGGTGATCGAGTCGGTGAACTTGAATCCCGACCCGCGAGGCAGCGGTTTGACCTCGATAACGACATCGCCGAACTGGCCGTGGCCGCCGGACTGCTTCTTGTGGCGTCCCTTTTGGGTGACCGGCCTACGGATCGATTCGCGGTAGCCGATGCTCGGCGGCTGCGACTTCACCTCGACCCCGTAGCGCCGCTTCAGGCGAGCGAGAACGGTCTTG
>JBDZVP010000036.1:14621-17805 GCA_040255765.1 Sphingomonadales bacterium
CTGCGACTTCACCTCGACCCCGTAGCGCCGCTTCAGGCGAGCGAGAACGGTCTTGAGATGCTCGTCATTGACCCCGCGCAGGCGCATCTCGTGTGAGGCTTCGTCCTGTTCCAGAATTAGTACCGGGTCTTCTTCCAGCAGGCGATGAAGCGCGCCGGAAAGCTTCACGTCGTCCTTGCGGTCCGCGGATTGAATAGCGAGCGCGCAATTTCGTGACGGATAGTGGACATCGACGGGCGGCGGCATGGCGCCACTGCTCAGCCAGTCTCCGGCTTTGACATTGTCGATTTTCGCAACCGCGACAATGTCCCCATTGCTGGCTTCGCCGACCTTCTGGGTCTTCTCACCCTGCATCCGGAAGAGGGCGCCAAGGCGCGCGGTCTCGCCGTTTCGAGACTTGAAGTCGGAGCCTTCGCTGATCCGCCCGCCCAGCGCGCGGGCGAGGGCGAGGCGGCCCACCGTCCCGCCGTTGCTGATTTTGAAGACATAAAGCGCCGGATCGCTGACTTCGAGCCTCGCCGCGGCGCGCTCCGGGGCTGGGGTTTCATGCCGAAGCGCTTTCAGAAGCCTGCCGATGCCCCAACCGCTTTCCGCGGAGCCGAATAGCACGGGGACACCCAGGCTCTCGCCGGTTTCGCGTGCAAGGTTGGTAAGGATCCTGTCGCGGGCCGGGCTTTGCTCCATGACCAGTTGCTCGAGCAGCTCGTCGTCATGGTCGGCCAGTTGCTCCAGCATCTGGTTGCGAGCTTCTTGCTCGCGGCCCTCGATTTCGCCGGGAATGTCGATCTGTTCGCTGTCCTTGCCGTTGTAGTGGAACGCCCGCTCGAGGGCGAGGTCGACGAAGCCGGTGATCCGGTCGCCGTCACGGATCGGGATTTGCCGGGCGATGAGCGGCGAAACACTGATCGGCTGGAGCGCGGAGAGGAGGTCGCGGATCCGACCATGAGCCTGGTCGATTCGATTGACGAAGAGAATGTGCGGAATGCCCTGCTCGTCGAGCGCCCTTAGCGCAGGTGCCGCGAGCGGTGCCCGGGCGGGGTCGGGATCGACGACGACGATCGCGAGATCGGCCGTTGCAACCGCGCGCGCGCCGTCGGTTGCAAAACCGACCGAGCCGGGCGCGTCGATCAGCGCGAAATGATCGCCGAGATAGTCGAAGTTGTAGAGATTGAGTTCCGTCGAGCCGCCACGCGAGCGGGCTTCGGGGCTTGAGTCGCCGATGCTGGTCCCGTTGCCCACCGAGCCATGCCGGTCCGTCACACCGGCGGCGTAAAGCAGGGCCTCGGCGAGGCTGGTTTTCCCCGCGCCGGCCGGTCCGACCAGCGCGATTGCTCGAGTGCCGTTGGTTTTAGCGCCGTTGGTGGTGGGCATGCGACTCTCCTCTCGTCCGTTCGCTACGGGCGCCCGAGTCGCGTGAAGGCGCTCGCGGCGCTCTTCCAAACGATCAGCGTCGACCACAATCGCCGGGAAGGCAAGCCCCCCGGAACGGCGCTTCGCCTCAAGTTTTGTTCGCCTAATGCCGAAGAAGCAAAAGACCAAAGACGCGAGCGACGGTCACTGGGCGAAGTCGCCCTGGGAGATGCCCTGGCCTGCGTGGAAGGACATCGCGATCCGGACGTGGAAGCGGACCTGGCAGGACAATGTCGGGCTCGTTTCGGCGGGGGTCGCTTACTACGGCTTCCTGGCGATCGTTCCGCTGCTCGGGCTGATTGTCCTCGCCTACGGAATCCTCGCCGATCCCCGGAAGGTGGTCGACGATTTCCAGATGCTGGCGATCGTCTTCCCCGCGGACGTCGCCAGGCTGATCGCGGAGCAACTGCTGGTCGCGATCAAGAGCTCGCAGGAAACGAGGGGCTTAGGCATCGCCCTCGGCCTCCTTGTCGCGCTTTACGGAGCGACGAACGGGGCGGGGGCGGTCGTGACGGCACTCAACATCGCATATTCGGAAAAAGAAAAGCGAAGCCTCCTTCGGTACTACCTCACCACGATCGTCATGACGCTGATCGCGGTCGCCTTGGCAATCGTCGGACTGGTCGCGTTGACGGTCATCACATTCCTCGGGCGGTTTTTCCCGGAAGCAAGTCCGCTGTTCGTTGGCCTGACCCGGACCGCAGCCCTTGTCGGGCTCGGACTCATCGCCGCCGCGGTCGCAGCCTCGCTGTACCGCTTCGCCCCGTCGCGGGAGGAGGCGCGGTGGCAGTGGATTACGCCGGGATCGCTGTTCGCCGGCGCCGCCTGGATCCTGCTCACCAGCCTGTTCGGCTATTATGTCGCGAGGATCGCGAATTACAGCGCGACCTACGGCTCGCTCGGGACCGTGGTGGTGCTCCTGACCTGGATTTACCTCTCCGCTTATGCGCTGGTTTTCGGGGCCGAGCTCAACAGCGAGATCGAGCACCAGACAGCGCGGGACAGCACGACCGGAAAGCCGCTGCCGATGGGCACTCGGGGAGCCTGGGCCGCGGACCATGTCGCCGACAGCGACAGGACCCATCCGGAAGAGGCGCCGTCCATGGCCGAAGCGACGCCCGAAGCGCCCACCACCAAGGACAGCGAAAAGCGCAAAAACCGCTCATCCTGAGTAGGTGCCGTCGGCGCCGTATCGAAGGATCCTTCGACACGCGACTTGCAGTCGCTACTCAGGATGAGCGGTCGTTGCCTATGCCGCCGGCAGCAGCTTCTTTTCGCCCGCCAGCTTGATCAGGCCCGCCTGCAGCTTCTCGAACGCTCGCACCTCGATCTGGCGGATCCTCTCGCGGCTGACGCCATAGACCTGGCTCAGCTCCTCGAGGGTCTTGGGATCGTCGGTCAGCCGCCGCTCGGTCAGGATGTGCCGCTCGCGCTCGTTGAGGCCCTCCATCGCGTCCATCAGCAGGTCGTGGCGGACGCGGCTTTCCTCGTCCTCGGCGATCAGCTCGTCCTGGAGCGGTCCGGTGTCGACCAGGAAGTCCTGCCACTGGCTCTCGCCGCCTTCGTCGCCCTTGAGGCTGACGTTGAGCGAGGTGTCGCCGCCCATCGCCATCCGGCGGTTCATCGACACGACTTCGTCCTCGGTGACGCCGAGGTCGGTCGCGATCTTGGTCACGTCCGCAGGCTTCAAATCGCCTTCCTCGAACGCGTCGATCTGGTTTTTCATCCGGCGAAGGTTGAAGAACAATTTCTTCTGCGCCGCCGTGGTGCCCAT
>JBDZVP010000132.1:0-3234 GCA_040255765.1 Sphingomonadales bacterium
ATGGACGAGCCCAACAAGCTGCCGCTGCTGAAGCGCGCGTTCGGCCTGCTGGTCGATACGCTCGGGCCGGACGACACGGTGTCGATCGTGACCTATGCCGGCTCGGCGGGGATCGTGCTCAAGCCGACCAAGGCGTCGGACCGGGCCGCGATCCTCGGCGCCATCGATGCGCTGGCGCCGGAAGGGTCGACCAACGGCGCCGACGGCATTGCGCTGGCCTATGAGGTGAATGCCGGGGCGAAGGCCGATGGTACGGTGAACCGGGTGATCCTCGCGACCGACGGTGACTTCAATGTCGGCATCGACGAGCCGGACCAGCTCAAGGCCTATATCAAGATGCAGCGCGACCGCGGCATTTCGCTCAGCGTGCTCGGCTTCGGCCGCGGCAATCTCGACGATGCCCTGATGCAGGCGCTGGCGCAGAACGGCAACGGCAACGCCAGCTACATCGACAATTTCCAGGAAGCGCAGAAGGTGCTGGTGGAAGAGGGCGGGGCCAATCTGGTGACCATCGCCAAGGACGTGAAGATCCAGGTGGAGTTCAACCCGGCGCAGATCAGCGAATACCGGCTGATCGGCTACGAGACGCGGGCGCTCGCCAACGAGGATTTCAACAACGACAAGGTGGATGCCGGCGACATCGGCGCGGGCCACACTGTAACGGCACTCTATGAGATCACGCCGGTCGGCAGCGGCGGCGAGCTCAACGACCCGCTGCGTTATGGCACGCCATCGGCGGCACCGGCCGCGACCGGCGACGAGCTCGGCTTCCTCAAGATCCGCTACAAAGCACCCGACGGCGAAGCCAGCAAGCTGATCACCGCGCCGATCACCAAGGATCTGGCGGTGGGCGAACTCTCCGCGGCGGACAACGACCAGCGCTTCGCAGCGGCAGTGGTCGCCTTCGGGCAGAAGCTCAAGGGCTCAAATTATGGCGGGACGCTGACCTGGTCACAGATCGCCGACCTCGCCAACGGGGCCAAGGGCGGCGATGAAAGCGGCTACCGGGCCGAGTTCGTCAGGCTGGTGAAAACCGCCGCGCTGCTCGCCCCGGACACCACCCCGGGAAAGAATGCATCGTCCAGCGTTCCCGACGTGAACTGAATTACGAGGGTTTCCCGACCCTGTCCCCTCCCGCCTGTTTGGAGCTTTCGTCCATCCCGGACGGAAGCTCCTTCCATGTGCACCGGTCGATCACGAAAACGAGGGGATTGTCATTTTGTCTAGCGCGGCGAGCGTATGGAACATATAGTGAACAGACGATGCAGCTCCCCCTTCAGCGCAAGCTTGCGATTCTCGCCGACGCCGCCAAGTACGACGCCTCCTGCGCCTCCAGCGGAACGACGAAGCGTGATAGCCGCGACGGCGGGATCGGCTCGACCGAGGGCAGCGGCATCTGCCATTCCTATGCCCCCGATGGTCGCTGCATCAGCCTGCTCAAGGTGCTGCTGACGAATTTCTGCATCTACGATTGCGCCTTCTGCATCAACCGTTCGTCGTCGAACGTGGCGCGCGCACGCTTCACGGTCGAGGAGGTCGTCGCGCTCACGCTCGATTTCTATCGCCGCAACTATATCGAGGGCCTGTTCCTGAGCTCGGGCATTATCCGCTCCCCGGACTACACGATGGAACAGATCGTCCTCGTGGCGAAGTCCCTGCGCGAGGAGCACGGCTACCGGGGCTACATCCATCTCAAGGTCATTCCCAACGCGGCACCGGAGCTGCTTGCCGCGGCAGGCCGCTACGCCGATCGGCTCTCGACCAACATCGAGCTGCCCACGGACCTCAGCTTGCAGACCTTCGCACCCGAGAAGCTGCCAAGCTCCATCCGTTCCGCGATGGCCCATATCGAGGGCCAGCGCGAGGAATCGCGGCCACTCGGCAAGCTCGAGAGCGGCAAGAAGAAGCCAACCGTGCTCGCGCCGGCCGGCCAGTCGACTCAGATGATCGTGGGCGCCGATGCGACCGACGACGCCGGCATCCTAAAGCGCAGCGCCTCGCTCTACGCCGGCTACGGCCTCAAGCGGGTCTACTATTCCGCTTTCTCGCCCATTCCCGATGCCACCAGCAAGCTGTTGCTGAAGCCGCCGCCGCTGATGCGCGAGCACCGGCTCTACCAGGCCGACTGGCTGATGCGGTTCTATGGCTTTTCGGCCGACGAGATCGCCGTGGAGAACGGTTTCCTCGATCTCAAGATCGACCCCAAGCTGGCATGGGCGCTCAGCCATCGCGAAGTGTTCCCGCTCGACATCAACCGGGCCGATCGCGAGATGTTGCTGCGCGTGCCGGGACTAGGGGTCAGTTCCGTCAACGGTATCCTCGCGTCTCGCCGGCACCATCGGCTGAGGCTCGCGGACGTGGCGCGGCTGTGTTCGTCGGCGAAGAAAGTCCGGCCCTTCATCGTCACGGACGACTGGACGCCGGGGGCATCGCTCGACGACCGACACCTCAAGGCGCGGCTCACGCCAGAGCCGGCGCAACTGAGCCTGTTCTGATGCCGCGGGTGCGGCTCAACTCGCTCAACGATTTCGCCGAGTGGCGCGTTGCGGCGCGTGCCCTGCTGCTGCGCGGTACGCGGCCGGAGGAGGTCATCTGGGAGGATCCGGCCGCCCCGATCGATCTGTTTGCCGAGCCGGAGGAGCGGCCGCCGGATGTCGCGGGTCGAGCGGTCGGGGTCGTTCCGCCGCGTTTCATCGAGCTCGCGGAAGCTGCAATTTGCCATCGCGAGACGATCCGGTTCGCGCTGCTCTACCGGCTGCTGTTCCGATTGCAGAAGGATCGCGGACTGATAGAGGTCCGGTCCGATCCCGACATCAGCAAGCTCTATCGGCTCGCGGGCGAAGTGCGCCGCGACAGCCACAAGATGAAGGCGTTCGTACGCTTCCGCGAGGACGACACTCGCTTCGCCGCATGGTTCGAGCCCGATCATTACGTGCTGGAACGCACCGCGCCCTTCTTCGTGCGCCGCTTCGCCACCATGCAATGGGCGATCTTCACGCCTTATCGGTCGGCGGCGTGGGACGGCGAACGCCTGCTGTTCGGCGACGGCACCAGGCGCTCTGACGCGCCGCGGGGCGATGCGATGGAAGAGGTGTGGCGCACGTACTTTTCGTCGATCTTCAATCCGGCACGGCTCAAGGTCGCGATGATGAAATCGGAGATGCCGGTCAAATACTGGCGCAACCTCCCGGAGGCTGAGCTCATTCCTTCCCTGATCCGGGGGGCGAAGCAGGC
>JBDZVP010000037.1:0-11652 GCA_040255765.1 Sphingomonadales bacterium
GCGGTGTTGTTGAGCACCGGCTCCTTGGTCGCTTCCCCGCCTGCCGCGGCATCGGCAGGCGCGGCTTCGGCAGCGGGGGCTGCCGGCATCGGCTTGGGCGAGTCGCTGTGCTGGTTGAGGAAAGCGATGACGTCGGCACGGTCCTCGGGCTTGCTGAGGCCGGCAAAGGTCATCTTCGTTCCCGGAGCGAAGGCTTTCGGGTTGTGCAGCCACTTGCTGAGATTGTCCCAATCCCAGGTGCCGCCGTGCTTGGCGAGAACGTCGGACCAGGCGAAGCCGCGGCCTTCGCCGATCGGCGCCCCGACCACGCCCCACAGGTTCGGCCCGAGCTGGTTGGGTCCGCCCTTGTCGGCGTTGTGGCAGGCGGCGCATTTCTTGAACACCTGCTCGCCCTTGGTGGGGTCGGCGCTTGCGAGGTAGAATTCGATTGGCTTCTCGGCTTCCGCTTCGCCGCCGGCGCCTTCCTGGGCACCTTCGATCGCATAACCTTCCTGTTCGGGAGCTTCCGAATGGAACGCTTCACTGGCGACGATGGTCGTTCCGAGGCCAATGATACCGGCGAACAAAACCCAACCAGCAATGGTGTTAAAGCGAGCGTCCATGGAGTCCCCTGCGGCGGATGCCGAAAGCGTGAGATGGGCGTCCTTTACGAAGCAGCCCCGACTTGTTCAAGCCGCCAGCCAGGACTCCAGCAAAGTTCGAGCGATTGCGTGGCGAGGCGGAGCCTGGAAACGCGCATCCTCGCCGCCTTCGATCGCGGCAGCGACAGCGTCGCGATCGAACCAGCGCGCGTCTTCGAGCTCGCCGAAATCGATGGTCAGTTCATCGCTCAGCGCCCGCGAGGTGCAGCCGATCATCAACGACGACGGGAACGGCCAGGGCTGGCTCGCAAGATAGGTCACGTCGGTGACCTCGATCCCGGCTTCTTCCTTGAGTTCACGGGCGACGGCGTCCTCGACCGTTTCCCCGACCTCGACGAAACCGGCCAGTGCCGAATAGCGCTTCGGAGCATAATGATATTGCCGTCCGAGCAGGAGCCTGCCGTCATGTTCCGCAAGCATGATGACGACCGGATCGACTCGCGGATAATGTTCGGCCGAGCAGGCCGGGCATTTCCTCGACCAGCCGCCGCGAACGATCTCGCTTTGGTGCCCGCAGCTCGCACAGAAGCTATGGCTCGAATGCCAGCGGGCGAGGCTAAGCGCCGCTGCGAACAGGGGCGCGTCGGCGGCACCGAGGCCGGCGAGCAGGGAGAAAGCGGCGGGGCCGCCGGCAACTTCGGGCTGGCAGCCGCAAAAGCATGGCGTGTCGCCGTTCAGGCCAAGGAATAGCGAAGGATCGGACAGTTCGCGCCACTGCAGCGATCCGTCAGGCGACAGCGCCGGAAGGCCGTCCTCCCAGACAAGCTCCCGGGCAAGCGGGCTTCGGGCGAATTCGGCGATACGCTCGGGTTCGCCACGGGCGGCGTCGGCGCGGTCCAGCCCGCGTCCCGCGAAAAATGGTTCAAGCCGCAAGTTTCTTCCTCGTCTTCAGAACTTCGTAGATCGCCTTTCGGTAGAGCGTCGGGAGGCCGGCTTCGTCAATCGAATCGAGCGGCTGCCACCAGCCATTCGCCGGCTTGTCCCCGGCGGCGATCACGTCGAGTTCCAGGCTGAAATGAGTGAAGACGTGACGGACCCGGGCAAGCGCCGGGCCGGCTGCAGGTTCCTCCGCAGTCCATTCGTCGCCGGGAAGCGCCGCCATCCCGCCCAGCAGCCCCTTCGCCGGGCGCCGGACCAGCCAGATCGCGCCGTCGCGCTCGATCCAGCAAGCGACTCCGTGGCGTACAGGCTTCGGGGGCTTCGCCTTCGGCGCTGGATACAGCTCGGGCGTCCCGCTCGCGAATGCCGCGCAATCGCAGCTTAAAGGACATTGGTTGCAAAGCGGCACGCGCGGCCTGCAGATGGTCGCTCCCAAGTCCATCATCGCCTGCGCGAAATCGCCCGCTCGCTCGGCTGGCGTGATAGCGGCGACCGCCTCGCGAATTTCGGCTTTCGTCGGCCGCTCGAAACCGCGATGCCGGGCCGTCACCCGCTCCACGTTGGAATCGATCACCACGGCTTTCTCGCCGAATGCGATCGCGGCGATTGCGGCAGCCGTATAATCGCCGACACCGGGAAGCTTGCGAAGCTCGGCCTCGGAGGCCGGAAAACCGCCCCGCGCCGCTACTTCCCGGGCGCAGGCGATGAGATTGCGGGCGCGGGCATAATAGCCCAGGCCAGCCCACTCTCTCAGCACCTCTTCGTCGGGAGCCGCGGCAAGGTCCTCGACGCTCGGCCAGCGGGCAACGAACCGCTCGAATCGCGGAGCCACCGCGGCAACTGTCGTTTGCTGGAGCATCACCTCGCTCAGCCACACAAGATATGGGGTTGGCGGCGGCGAGCCGGGCGGAGAACGCCAGGGGAGGGCGCGCGACTTATCCACATAATGTTGGAGCAGCCGTTCGCTGACGTTGGCACGCATCAGCGGGCTATGGCATGGTCGCTCCAAATGGCGAAGACGCGGGTGGGAAAAAAGACGGGCCAGGAGCCAAGGCGGCAAGGGCGCGCAAGGGCCGCTGGCGAGCTGATCGGCGAAGTCGGCGGGGTCGCTTTCCGCCGCTTCGGCTTCATCCAGGCGTCGGTCGTCAGCCGCTGGTCCGAGATCGTCGGCGATCGCTACGCAAAGGTCTCCTCGCCAGAATCGATCCGCTTCCCGGCCGGCAAGAAATCGAGCGGGGTTCTCAACATCGTGGTCCAGGGGGCCCACGCGCCACTGATGCAGCATCTCGCGCCGGTCATCGTCGAGCGCGTGAACCGTTTTTTCGGCTATCACGCGGTTGCAAAGCTGGCGTTCAGGCAGGGCGCTCCATTGGAAGCGGGCAGGGAACCGAAGCGCCCGCAGCTTCGTGCCGTACCGAAACAGCTTGGCGAAGGGCTTCGCGAAATCGCCGATCCGGAGCTTCGCGCCTGCCTCGAGGCTCTTGCGGCGCGCATCGAGGCGAGCGATGGGGCTCCCGAGGTCGAAAATCCTCAGCCCAAGCCAATTCCAACGATTGGAGTAATACGTTGATGAAGCCGAGCACCATCCTTCTCGCGACCGCGGCGATCCTGGCCAGCGGCGCCTGCAACGCGAAGAATGGCGGCAATGCTGCCACCGGCGACGCCGCGGAATCGACTGCTGTCGAAACGGTGAAGCCGCCAGCGAACGGCGACTGGAGCACGGTCACCGTCGCGACCAGCGCCGGGGGCTTCCGAATGGGCAACCCCGATGCGAAGGTGAAGCTCATTGAATTCGGCTCGATGACCTGCCCGCACTGCGCTTCGTTCAGCAAGGCCGGGTTCGAGCCGCTGGCCAACAATTACGTGAAGAGCGGCAAGGTCAGCTTCGAATTTCGCAACTACGTCCGCGATCCGTTCGACATTGCCGCGTCGCTGATCGCCCGCTGCAATGGTTCGAAGAGCTTCTTTCCGCTGACCGAGGCGCTTTACAAGGACCAGGAAGATTGGGTCGGAAAGATCCAGGCGGCGCCGGAATCCGAGATCAACGGCCTTCAGAACCTGCCGCCCGATCAGCAGTTCGTCCAGATCGCCAAGCTCGCCGACCTGCAGCAATGGGCAGCAATGCGCGGCGTCCCGACTGCGAAGAGCACCCAGTGCCTGACCGACCAGGCAGCGGTCGACCAGCTGGTGCAGATGAATAGCGACGCGACCACCCAGTTCCCGCAATTCCAGGGAACGCCGACGTTCATCATCAACGGCAAGCAGGTCGAGCTTGGCGCGGTGACCGAGGCGCAGGTGTGGTCGGCGCTCGAGGCCAAGATCAAGGAAGCGCTGGGCGGCTAGTCGCCCGCGCAGGTGGGGAGACGAGTTGAGGATCAGGCGTCTCAAGCTCAGCGGATTCAAAAGCTTCGTCGAGGCGACGGAGCTCAGGATCGAGCCCGGCCTCACTGGAGTCGTCGGCCCCAACGGCTGCGGCAAGTCCAACCTGCTTGAGGCCATCCGGTGGGTGATGGGCGAGGGCAGCCCGAAGTCGCTTCGCGGCGATGGCATGGAAGACGTGATCTTCGCCGGAACCGCGATGCGGCCGGCGCGCGAGTTCGCCGAAGTGTCGATGCTGATCGACCGGGATCCGGACGAAGGTGACGGTGGCGAAGGCGAAGTCACTCGGCGGATCGAGCGGGGTGCCGGCTCTGCCTACCGGATCGACGGCCGGGATGTCCGGGCAAGGGACGTGGCCTTGTTGTTCGCGGACGCGGCGACGGGGGCTCACTCCCCGGCTCTCGTCAGCCAGGGCAAGATTGCTTCGATCATAGCTGCAAAGCCGACGGAGCGGCGCCTGTTGCTCGAGGAAGCAGCGGGAATCTCCGGGCTCCACGCCCGTCGCAAGGATGCCGAGCAGAAGCTTCGCGCCGCCGAAGCCAATCTGGCGCGCCTCTCCGAGCTGCTCGGCGAGCAGGAGCAGCGCGCGGCGACCCTCCGAAGGCAGGCGCGGGCCGCCGAGCGCTATCGAATGCTCACCGACAAAATCCGGGCGGTCGAGGCGCGGCTCGTCCACGCGCGCTGGGCGGAGGCCGATGCCGCCGCCGAGCAGGCGAGCAAGGATGCCCGTGCCGCCGAGCATGAAGTCGAGCAGCTTCGCGAGAAGATCGAGGCAGCACGAACGGCGCAGGAACAGGCGGAGGCGCTCCTCGGCGAGCGCCGCCGGGCGACGGCCGAAGCCCGGTCGCGCGGAAGTGAGATCGCTCACCAACTGGCGACCGCACGCGCCCGGCGCGACACGGTGTCGAGGCGACTTGCAGAGCTGGAGCGGCTTGAATCTTCAAGCGGCAACGACATCGCTCGCGAAGACGCGTTACGGCAAGATGCGATCGCAGCCATCGCCCAGCTCGAAGAAGAACGGAACGCAATCGACCTGCGGCTCGCCGACGGCGAAGGCGAGGCGGGACGCCTCTCCGAGGAACTTGGCGCCCTCGAAGCCCAGTCGCGCGAGGCCGAGGCGGCGCTTGCGGACCTGCTCGCTCGCCAGGCCGCGATGCGCGCGGAACGGCGGGTTGCGGACGCCGCGCTGGACTCGGCACGAGCCCATGCCGCGCGGGTGCAGGGCGAGCGAGACAAGCTGAAACAGCAGCTGGAGGCTCTCGCGGACGGTTCGGCCGAAGAGCAGGCACGGACCCAGGCTATTGCCCGGGGTGAATCGGCGGCGAAAGCGCGGGCTGAGGCTGAAGCTCGCCTGGCCCGAGCCGAAGAGGGCCGGGCGGCAGCATCCGATGCCCGCGATTCCGCGGAAAATGACCTCGCCAAGGCGCGAGCTGCCCGGTCGGCGGCGCGCGCCGAGCATGACGCCCTTTCCCGGGCGCTCGATCATGGCGGAAGCTCGGTCATTGCGCAGCTCAGTGCGGAGCCGGGTTACGAGCAGGCGCTCGCGGCCGCGCTCGGCGACGATGCCGACGCCGAAATCGGTAGCGCGGGCGTCCGGCGCTGGCAGGGAAGCGAAACCGAGCCGGGCGATCCGGCGCTTGCGAGCGGCCTCGAGCCCCTTGCGAGCCACGTGGACGCACCCTCCGAACTGGCGCGCCGTCTTCGCCAGGTTGGCGTTGCCGATGAAGACACGGGCCAACTGCTCGCCGTGGGGCAACGGCTGGTTACTCGCGACGGGCGGATGCGGCGCTGGGATGGGTTCGTCGCCGAAGGCTCCGGCGCTGCCGCGGCCGAGCGGCTTCTTCGCGCCAATAGGCTGGCCGAACTCGCGCGCCAGCTGCCGGAGCTCGAGGAGCAGGTTTCGGCTTCCGAGACCAGGCGCAAAGCGGCGTTCGACGCCTTGGACCGGCTTCGGCAGGAGGCGGAAGCCGCGCGCTCCCAGGCACTCGTGGCGGAACGCGAAATGCGCGAGTCGGAACGGGCGAGCGACAGCGCGGCCGCTGCAATCGAGCGGGCGCAGGCGCAGCGAAGCGCACTCGAACAACGGCTGGCAGATCTCCATCCGCTGACCACGGCAGCGGGCGAGGCGGTCGCAAGCGCGGAAAGCGCGCTTGCGTCGCTTCCCGATCCAGCCGACCTCGAAGCGCAAGTCGAAAGCGCGCGGGACCTTGCGTCCGACGCTGGAAAGGCGGTTGCCGACAAGCGCGCCGAGGCCGCGACGCGGGCGCGGGAAAATTCGGCTGCGCGCGAGCGTCACTCGACGGCGGGCCGCGAGCAGGCCGAGTGGCGCCGCCGCCTGGGCGATGCCGAAACGCGCCTGAAGCAGGCATCGGAAAGGCTCGAACAGCTGAAGCAGGAGCGCACGAATCTTCAGGAGGAGCCGCCGCTCCTCGACGCGCAGGTCGCGTCCCTGGAGCAGGAAAGCGCCGGAATAGAGGCTGTTGTTGCCAAGGCAGCGACGGCCGAGCGCGAAGCCGAAGGTGCGCTTTCGGACCTCGCCGCCGCGGTGAACGTGGCGTCCGAGACCTCGGCCTCCGCGCGGGAGCGGCGGGCGGCTGCTCTTGCGCGCTCCGAAGCACAGGAATCGCGGCGCTCGGAATATGCGCGGATCTGCCTCGAGAAATTCGAATGCGTGCCGCAGCGGTTACCGGAAAAGATGGGCTTCGATCCTGAGGAGGTGCGGGATCCGGATGAGGAGTCGGCGGCTCTCGAAAAGCTCACCACCGACCGGGACCGGATCGGGCCGGTCAACCTCGTCGCCGAGCAGGAGCTCGCCGAGATCGACGAGGAGCGGACTCGCGGCGCGGCCGAAGCGGAAGAGCTGACACAGGCGATCCATCGGCTGCGCGGCTCCATCGGGAGCCTGAACCGCGAAGGCCGGGTGCGGCTGCTCGACGCGTTCGAGCGGGTCAACGACCATTTCCGAAGCCTGTTCACAACTTTGTTCGAAGGCGGGCACGCCCATCTCGAACTGGTCGAAAGCGACGATCCCCTGGAAGCGGGGCTGGAGATCATGGCGCAGCCGCCGGGCAAGCGCCTCCAGTCGCTGACTTTGCTGTCGGGTGGTGAGCAGGCACTGACCGCAATCGCCCTGATCTTCGCGATCTTCCTCACAAACCCGGCGCCAATCTGCGTCCTCGACGAGGTCGACGCCCCGCTCGACGACGCCAATGTCGAGCGGTTCTGCAGCCTGCTCGACCGCATGACCCAGGAGACCGAGACCCGCTACCTGATCGTCACCCACAACGCCGTGACGATGAGCCGGATGCACCGGCTTTACGGGGTGACGATGATCGAAAAGGGCGTCAGCCGGCTGGTCTCGGTCGATCTCGGCGGAGCGGAGACTTTGCTCGCAGCCGAATGAACTTCGCTATTGCGAATGAGTTTCAATAACCATAGACGCGTCCCCGTAAAAAGGGGACAAGATGAAATTTTGCGCCATTTCGCTGATTGCCGTGCCGCTCGCGGCGTCTGCGGTTGCACCGGCATCGGCCGCCGATCTCGGAAGTGTCGACGCGGACTCGACCGCTGCCGGCGATAGCCTGCCGATCATCGTCACCGGCACCCGAATCGAATATGGCGTCCGCAAGACCAGCACCGCGACCAAGACGAACACCGACGTCAAGGACATCCCGCAGGCGTTGACGGTAGTCTCGTCCGGCCAAATCGAGGATCAGCAGCTGCGCTCGGTCGGCGATATGCTTCTGTTCGTGCCAGGCGCTTCGTATAACGCCGGCGAGGGCAATCGCGACACGCTCGTCCTGCGCGGCAACTCCAGCACGGCCGACTTCTTTGTCGACGGCGTTCGCGACGACGTCCAATATTTCCGCGACTTCTATAATGTCGACCGGGTCGAGGTCCTCAAAGGCCCGAATGCGATGATCTTCGGCCGCGGCGGCGGCGGCGGGATCATCAACCGTGTTCTCAAGCGGCCGAGCCTCGGCACTTATCGGTCGCTCACCGCTTCGGCCGATGGATGGGGCGATATCCGGTTCACGGGCGATGTCGACCAGCCAGTTGGTGACAAAGCTGGCGTCCGCCTCAACGCCATGTACGAGGACGGCGACAGCTTCCGGCGCCATGTCGAACTTAAGCGATACGGGATCAATCCGACCGCCGCCGTCGTCATCGGCGGGAACACCCGGATCGACCTAAGCTACGAACATTTTTACGACCGCCGAACCGCGGATCGCGGTGTGCCGGCTGATGGCGACGAGCCGATCAAGGGTTTTCGCCGAACCTTTTTCGGCGATCCGGACGACAGTTTTTCAAGGGCCAATGTCGACGTCGCGACGGTCGCCGTCGAGCACAGCTTTTTCGAAGGCCTGACGCTTCGCAATCACACGCTGCTGGGCGATTACGACAAATTCTATCAGAATATCTATCCGACGGGTTTCAGCGCGGCGACCGGCCTCGTCACGCTCGGAGCTTACAACAATGCGACCACGCGCCGGAACCTGTTCAGCCAGACGGACCTCATCTGGAAGAACCGGCTCGGCGGGATCGATCAGACTCTTCTGTTCGGGTTTGAAGTGGGCCGCGAACGGTCGCGCAACCGGCGCGAGACCAGCAGCTTCCCCGGCGGCAACACTACTCCGATCACCGATCCGACCGTCGATGTCCCGGTGATTTTCGCTCCGGATGCCGACGATGCCAACAACCGCGTCAGGGCGACGGTCGCCGCCGCCTATGTCCAGGACCAGATCCGGCCCGCCCGGTGGCTGGAGATCATCGCGGGCCTGCGCTTCGACAGCTTCAGGCTTCACGTCGCCGATTTCAGCCTGGCCGGTGGAGGCGAGTTCGCGCGCCGCGACAATTTGTGGTCGCCCCGGCTGGGCGTGGTGCTGAAGCCGCGCGACAATCTATCGCTCTACGCAAGCTACAGCCGCTCCTACCTTCCGCAGTCGGGCGACCAGTTCAGCAGCCTCGACTCGGACCGAGCGGCGCTGAAGCCGGAACGGTTCGACAATTACGAGCTTGGCGCCAAGTGGGAGATCCTCCACGGCCTCCTCGCCACCGCCGCGATCTACCAGCTCGACCGGAGCAACACGCGCGCGTCCGATCCGCTCGATCCGACCCGCATCGTCCTCACTGGCGCACAGCGAAGCCGGGGAGTGGAGCTTGGGCTGGAACGAAGCGTGACCAGCCGTTGGCTCGTGTCCGCAGGCTATACGCTGCAGAAAGCGGAAATCACGGAGACGACTTCGGCGGCTCCCAAAGGGCGCGAAGTGCCATTGGTGCCGCGCCATAGCTTCTCGCTCTGGAACCGCTACGACGTGACGAAGCAGCTCGGTGCCGGTCTCGGAATCATCGCCCGAACCAAATCCTACGCCTCGATCAGCAACAACGTGAAGCTGCCCGGCTATGCGCGTGTGGACGCCGCGCTCTACTACAAACTGCCTTGGGGCATGGAGGCGCAGCTCAATGTCGAGAACCTGTTCAATGCGCACTATTTCCCGACCGCGAACAACGACAATAATATCGCTCCGGGCGCGCCGCGTTCGGTGCGGGTGACCTTGGGCTACCGCTTCTAGTCGGCGAGCTCTTCCGCGCGCTTCCAGATTCGCTTCATGTCCGCGACGAAGAGCTCGCGGGCCTCGCGCCGGCGCTCGGGCTCGGGCATTCTCAGCAGCGCGCTCGGGTGGGTCGTTACCCAGCATTCGGACCCGTCTTCGAGCGTCAGCGGCTTGCCTCTGACCTTGCTGATCGTCACCACCTTGCCGACTAACGACCGCGCCGCCGTCGCTCCGAGCGCGACCGTAACCCGCGGCCGGATCAGCTCGCGCTCATGCTCGAGCCACCAGCGGCAGGCGCTGATCTCGCCCGCGTCGGGCTTGTTGTGGATCCGGCGCTTGCCTTTGAGGACGAACTTGAAGTGTTTCACGGCATTGGTGACATAGGTCTGCGAGCGATCGACGCCCGCTTTCTCCAGAAGCTCGTCGAACAATTTTCCCGCAGGCCCCACGAACGGGCGGCCTGCCAAATCCTCGGCATCGCCCGGCTGTTCGCCAACGAACAGGATTCTGGCCTCCAGCGGACCTTCCCCGAACACCGTCTGGGTCGCGTGCTTGTAGAGATGGCAGCGCGTGCAGGACCGCGCATCGTCGAACAAAGCGTCCCACGATGCGCGGATATTGCTCGGCCGGGCGATGCGATGCTCCGCCTCGAGCGCGTGCCTCATGCCCTCGGCAGCGACTTGTCCCATGCTAATTGAAACGAGCGGAGCCCGGCGATGTTGCGGGAGATTGCTCGGGCTTTTACGGTCGCGCTCCATGAACCGAACCCTGCTCCGCGCCGCCGCTTCGCTCCTCCCGCTCTTTGCAATCGCCGCCGCCGCTCCGCCGGAGCGGGTGACTCCGATGACTCCCGACGTCGTCGCAAGCTACAACCAGATCCTTCCGCAGGCCGACTTCATCAAGCGCGAGGCGATGGTGCCGATGCGCGACGGGACCAAGCTCTACACCGTCATCTTCATGAAGAAGGGCACGACCAACGGCCCCATTCTTTTGTCGCGAACGCCTTATGACGCCAAGGGAAGCACCTCGCGGACCGCCAGCCTGTCCGTCGTCGACGTGCTTCCGATCATGTACAAGGAGTTCGTCAACGACGGTTACATCATCGTCCAGCAGGACATCCGCGGCCTCTACAATTCGGAAGGCACGTTCGTGATGAACAGGCCGATCGCCGGGCCGCTCAACAACAGCGGGATCGACGAGAGCACCGACGCCTACGACACCATCGACTGGCTGGTGAAGAATGTGCCCGAGTCCAACGGCAAGGTCGGCACGATCGGCTCCTCCTACCTTGGCTTCCTGACGCTCGCGTCGGAGATCAATCCGCATCCGGCGCTGAAGGCGGCGGTCCCGCAGAGCCCGATGGTCGACGGCTGGATTGGCGACGACTGGTTTCACAACGGCGCCTATCGCGCGGGCGGATTCGAATTCGGCTTGTCCCAGAGCACCGGCAAGGCGGCCGCCGGAGCGAGCGTTCCAACCGGTACCGGCGACGATTACACCAAGTACCTGGAAGCGGGATCGGCCGGCGACTTCGCTCGCAAATATCAGCTCGAAAACGTGCCGTTCGTCCGCAAGCTGATGGAGAATCCCGCCTACACCGAGTTCTGGTCGGGCCAGGCGGTCGACAAGTGGATGGCCGCGCACCCGCTGACGGTCCCGACGATGCTCGAGGTCGGGCAGTGGGACCAGGAGGACAGCTATGGAGCGCCCGCGGTCTACAAGGCGCTTAAGGACAAATATGAAGGCAGCGGCCTTCTTCACCTTGTGATCGGGCCATGGAGGCATTCGGGCGCCAACCATTACGGCTACGAGCTCGGAGCGCTGACCTTCAATGGCGACACCGCTCTTCAGTGGCGGACGGAAGAGCTGAAGCCCTTCCTCGACCATTATCTCAAAGGCGCGCCCGACCCGCACACGCCGGTCGCCTACACCTATGCGACGGGAATCAATCAGTGGCAGTCGAGCCCGCGCTGGCCGATGGGCACGCCGACGCCGATCTATTTGACGGCAAACAACGGAGCTAGCTTCGAAAAGCCGGCGGCGAGCGGACGTAATGATTATGTTTCCGATCCCGCGAAGCCGGTGCCGTTCCTTCCGCGCCCGATCGACATGGGAGACCCTGACCAGTGGCATAGCTGGCTCGTCCACGACCAGCGCTTCGTCGACGGACGGCCGGACGTGCTCAGCTACACCAGCGC
>JBDZVP010000037.1:11752-17410 GCA_040255765.1 Sphingomonadales bacterium
TCCCAAGGAAACTCCGGAAGGCGCTTCGCAGGGGTCGAAGCAGGACATGTCCGGCGTCGAGCTTCCGATCGGGATCGAGATTTTCCGCGGGCGCTACGTCGACAGCTTCGCCAAGCCGCACGCGCTGACCCCGGGCAAGGTCACGGAATACAAATGGGGCCTGCCGAACGTGAACCACGTCTTCCTGCCCGGGCACAGGATCATGGTGCAGGTGCAGTCGAGCCTGTTCCCGCTCTACGACCGCAACCCGCAGAGCTTCGTACCCAACATCTTCAACGCCAAGGCAGGAGATTATCGGGCGGCGACGCAGAGCGTGTTCACCGGCGGGAACACCGCCAGCGCTGTTTACCTTCCGATCGTCCCGTAAGGCGGAACGCGCGGCGCGCGCCTGCCGTTCTCCTCTGCAGACCCAGTGGAGAATCAAAATGGCCGACGACCGCGAGATCGAAGAGAAGTTCTGGGAGGCGCTGAAGGACAGCCCGTTCATCATGCTCGGAATCGAGGGCGAGCGCGAGGGCGCGACGCAGCCGATGACCGCCCTGTTCGAGGATGAGGACCGCGATTCAGGGCATGTGTGGATTTTTACCGCGAAGGACCATGACCTGACCCGCGCGATGGGCCGGTCGAGCGATGGGATGGCGTCCTACGCGGCCAAGGACCACGGCCTGTTCGCAAGTTTGCGCGGAACGCTTCGGATCGCCGACGATCCCTCGGTCATCGACCGCCTCTGGAACCCGGTGGTCGCGCAATGGTATGAAGGGAAGGACGACCCCAAACTCGCGCTCGTTCGCTTCGACATCGAAGACGCCAAGATCTGGCTCAGCGACGTCCAGGGATTCCTCAAACCTGCGTGGAACAAGCTGCTTGGCCGCAAGCCCGAAGCGGGCATGGAGGACAAGGTCGCCGAGATTACGCCCTGATCATTCCAATGCCCTGGCTTGGTCGGCGGCGCTGTCGTTCATGCGGTGGCCGATCGCCATCTTGAAGACGACGAAGGCGACGAGGCCGAAGACGGCGCTGGCGACGTGGAGAAGCCAGAAGGTCGTCGTCGGCAGGCTGGAATAGAGGCCCCCGACATAGCCGACCACGGCGTTGGCGATGAAGAAGGAGAAATAATAGAGCCCGATGACCGTCGCCGTGATCTGCCGCGGTGCGATCTTCGTGAACAATGCAAGGCTGATCGGGAGCACGTGCGCGAAGCCGATGCTGTTGAACAGCTCGAACAGCATCGGCCAGAAAAGGCTGATCTTCCCGCCCTCCGGCTGGGTTGCGGCGGCCATGAAGAGGCACAGCCCGCCGGCAACCGTGAAAACGCTGCCGATGATCATCTTGCTGATCTCGTCGGGCTCTCGATGATGGGTGCCCCACCATTTCCAGAAGGCCGCGACCGCAACCAGCATGCTGAAGCTCACGGTCGCGTCCACCGTGATCAGCCAGCTGCTCGTATTGTTGAGCAAGGTCAGGTCGAAATGCTGGTCGCCCCAGACGAGATAGGCGTTGAAGATTTCCTGGTTCGTAAGCAGCGAGATCGCCAGCACCGGGATCAGGATCAGAAGGTAGATCAGGCACATCCAGTCGTCCCGGCTCATCTTCTCGCGGGGCGCCGCAGCCTTTTCCGCACGCGTCGCTCTGGTTTCGGACGGGAGGTAGCGCTGGCCTGATAGATAGATGATGAGGCCGAGAACCATCACGACCCCCGCGCAGCCGAAGCCGTAGTGCCAGCCGACATTCTGGCCCAAGGTGCCGGAGATCAGCGGCGCCGCAATCACGCTGACGTTGATGAAGATGTAGAAGATTTGGAAGGCCATCGCCCGGCGGAGGTCGTTGGGGCCGTAGAGTGCGCCCACCTGGGTCGCGATATTCCCCTTGAAGGCGCCGACGCCGAGCAGCAGGAAGAGCAGCGCCAGGAGGAAGGCGGGCTCGATCGCCATCAGGAAATGGCCGATCGCCATCAGGACTCCGCCCGCAATGAGCGTCGCATTCCGGCCCAGCCACTTGTCCGCGATGATCCCGCCGAAGATTGGCGTCAGGTAAACCAGCGCCGTGTAGGTGCCGAAGATCGCCGAGGCGAGCGGCTGGCCCGACAGCCCCGGATAGACGTGCGTGTTCAGCCAGTTGAGGCCGACAACGTTTTCCATCCGGCCTGGAACGAGCAGGTAATTGACCATGTAGAGCACCAGCAGGGTCTGCATGGAGTAATAAGAGAAACGCTCGCACCCTTCGGTGAAGCCGAGATAACCCAGCCCTTTTGGATGACCGAGGAAGGCGCGGTCGTCTTTGCTTCCGACTTCATAGTCGGGCGTTGCGTCTGCGACACTCATCTCTCGATCTCCTCGGTCATCGCAGCGGGACGAAACCCCTGCGTCGCGTGGGGTTCCAATGTTCCTCGAAGCGCTCGCCCGAAGACAAGCACCAGCATTCCTCCGGTGGCGGCGATAGCGGCGTGCATCGCCCAGAAGGCGAGCGGAGTCATGGTTTCGTAGAAGGTGCCGACCCAACCGATCAGGTTGTTGGCGACAAACAGGGTCAGGAAGGCGATTCCCATCATCGTCGAGTTCACCTTCGCGGGGGCGCAGCGCGAAACCAGCGCCAGCAAAGTCGGCCAGTAATAAATGAAGCCCACGCCCTGAAGTACGCAATAGACGAACGGCCAGAACCACAGCACCGGCCGGTCGCCCGCTGCGGCGATTGCGCCGACGAGAACCAGGTTGGCAGCGACGCAGACCCATGCGCCCATGCCGATCTTGGCGAGATCGGAGGGCTCGTGCCCCGAGCGCTTCGCCTGCCGCTTCCAGATTGCGAACAGGAAGGGCACGGCGATCATGCTGGCGAGCGGATCGACCGATGCATACCAGGGCACCGGGATCAGGAAGCCGCCGAGGTTCAGGTCCGCATGGCCCTGCAGCCAGATCGGGAGCACATTGGCGAGCTGGTAGTAAGCGATCGACTGGAACACCGCGATAAACATCACAGCGACCAGCGCCGCGACGATTTTCCAGTCCGTCCGGCTCATCGGCACGGCCGCGAGCATTTGCCGCTCCACTTTCGCGGGGAGATATTTGAAGCCGCTGAGATAAGTGACCAGACCGGCCAGCATGAAGATCGCGGCGAGCCCGAACCCGACATGCCAGCCGTAGCGGCTGCCGAGGAAGCCGCAAACGAGCGGGCCGGTTACCGCGCCGAGGTTGATCGCGGTGCTGAAGATCACGAACCCGCGAGTCCGCCGGGCCTCATCGTCCTTGGGATAAAGGCCGCCGACCTGGGCGGAAATGTTGCCCTTCAGGAGCCCCGATCCGACCACGAGCAACAGTAGTGCGAGGAGGAAGCTCCGGTCGAAAGCCATTGCGACGTGACCGCCGCTCATTGACAGAGCGCCGAGAACAACCGCGCTTCGCTGTCCGATCCAGCGGTCGGCGACCCATCCGCCGAGCACCGGAGTGAAATAGACGAAGCCCGCGTAGAGCCCGAAAATCTGCGACGCGAGCTGCTGGGTGGAAAGCGGGCCGAACAGGCCCTCCAGCGCCGCACGGAAGCCCTCGAAACCGACGATTTGTTCGACGTGGCCGGGCAGGAGCAGCTGGTTCACCATGTAGAGGACCAGCAGCGAAATCATGCCATAGTAGGAGAATCGCTCCCACGCCTCGGTGAAGGCAAGGTAGAGCAGGCCCCTCGGATGGCCGAAGGCTGTCGAGTCAGCTTCGGCCGGGGCGCTCAGAAATCGACCTTGTCATAGTGGGTGGGTGGAACGATCACCTCCATGCGCTCGCCAAGCAAAGGCCGAAAGCAGGGGCGCGACTTCATCACTGCGTACCAGTCCTTCGACTGCTGGTGCCCGCGCCAGTCGAGCGCTCCGAGATAGTCGATTACGCTCAGCTGCGCGGCCGCTGTGAAATCGGCAAGGCTCAGCCCGGGACCTGCGAGCCAGCGGCGGTGGTCGAGCAGATAGTCGATATAGTCGAGGTGGCCGTTGGCAATCCGCATCGAATCCCGGAGCACGCGCGTATCCGGACTCTCGCGGCTGACGAGCCGTTTCCGCATCCGCTCGTTCATCAGCGGCGCGACAACTTCGCGGTAGAGCTTTTCGTCGAACCATTCGACCAACCGGCGGATTTCGGCCCGGAGCACGGCATTGCCGTGGATCATCGGCATCTTCTCGACCGTCTCGTCGAGATATTCGACGATCGGCTGGCTTCCGATGAGGACGATCCCGGCCTCGCTGTCGACCATGACCGGTGTTTCGCCGGCGGGGTTGAGGTCCATGAACTCGTCGCGCCGTTCCCACGGATTTTCGCGGACGAGCTCATGCGCGATTCCCTTCTCCGAAAGGACCATCCGGACCTTGCGCGAAAAGGGACAGAGCGGGAATTGGTAAAGCTGCCACATGGATTCGCGGCAGCTTTAGCGTGCGTGGCCCCAGCGTCTAGACGCGCTGGAGCGAAGACGCGTAGCGCGCGGCTTTTTCCGCATAATGGGCGGCGGAAACACGGATCGCCTGCTTCTCCTGATCGGTGAGTGGCCGGACGACCCGGGCCGGCGCACCGACGATAAGGCTTCCGCCGTCGAGGCGTTTGCCTTCCGTGATCAATGCTCCCGCGCCGACCAGGCATTCGGGTCCGAGCACCGCTCCATTGAGAATTCTAGCGCCCATGCCGATGAGGCAATCGTCGGAAATCGTGCAGCCGTGGACGATCGCTTGATGACCGATGGTTACCCGGGCCCCGATGGTCAGCGGTGCGCCGGGGTCGGAATGACCGACCGCTCCGTCTTGCAGGTTCGTCTCCTCGCCGATCAGGATTGGTGTGTTGTCGGCGCGGACGACGGCCCCGAACCAGATGCTCGCGCGTGCAGCCAGCCGGACGTCGCCGATCAGGTCTGCGGACGGCGCCGCCCAGGCGCCGGGTTCGAGCACCGGCTGCAGATCGTCGAGACGATAGAGGGTCATTCGACCTCCTCGAACGCGCCGATAAACTGCTCCTCGCCGGCGATTCCTTCGAGCTCGGCATCGAGCGCGCGATACTCCTTGCCGAAATCGTGCCCGAAAACCTCGAAGTCCGCCGCATCGTCCCAGCGGTCCACAGTCAGCCACCATCCACCCGGTTCGTTCGGGACAAGGAGGCTGGTCCCGCGATAGCCGGTGGCACGGCTGAACAGGGTCGCCCATCGACCGGTGGCCGAATAAGCATCGCGGAATTCAGTCTCGCGGCCGGCGGCCGGGCGAAACCTCCAGACCCGAACGTGGGTCACTGCTCCCCCCTTTTTAACCCGAGCCCCATTGGGCAAGCTGTTCGTGCGTATCGGCCCGCTCGATCGCCACCTTGCCGAATTCGACCGAGATCAGGCAGGCCGGCCGTTCGTCACCCTCGGACCGGGTGCAGGCAATGACCCGTCCGTTGGGCAAGGCAACCAGCTTGCCGGTCAGGACAAGGTCGAATCCGCCGACGGGGGGCTTGCCGGTATCGAGCTTTTCGGTTGCCTGGTACGGCCGTCCCGAGCGGCGCATCGTGCGCGGTCCCGTGTCGGTGAAAAATTGGGCGATTCCGACCATCTGGAACGGAGGTTGCGCCGCGCTCGCAGGTTTCGCCGGGCTCTTCGGTTTCGCGGCTTCCGCCTTTGCCAGCGGCGTCGTTTCTGCTTCCTGTTCCGGAGCGGGCATCTCAT
>JBDZVP010000133.1:0-3156 GCA_040255765.1 Sphingomonadales bacterium
CACAGCCGGTCGAGCGCGTAGCGATGTTCCTCGGCGGCGCGAAGGAATTTGCCGTAGGGCATCATGATCGCGCTTGCCGCGTAATTGGCGAAACTCATGTGGAGCAGCCGCCGGCTGCCGAGATCGGGCGGCCGCGCACGATCCAGCATCCGCTCGATCAGCGGTCCGAACTCGAGCAGCGACAATTGGTAGGCGAGGCCGAAGGTCCGGTTCTCCGGCCGGAGCAGCGCGGACAGCATGAACGTCCGCCGCTGGGGATCGTAATGCTGGCTTACATCGTCGAGCAGTTCGGGGTCCACGACGCGCGCCTCGACGCCCCATGCGTCCTTCAGCCGGCGACGCAGCGCCTCCGCGACCGACAGCGGATCGCTTAGCGCGCCGCCCAAAGTCTCGGCGCCTTCTTCCAGCTCGGGAAAGTGATTGCGCTGCGCCTGGATGTAGTCGCGAACCCAGGTCTCGGGGGTAATCAGGACTCGCGGGTCGGCGCCCGCTTCGTCGGCCGGCTGCCGCTGGAGTTCGCGGACGGCAGTATAGAGGCGAACGATCGCGTCGGCGGCCGCGGGCGCATTGTCGGCAAGCTCGACCAGCTCGAACCGTGCGACGCCGAGGTCGGAGAGGATTGGGTCGGCGAAGATCTCGGCAAGCTGTTCGGCGCCTGCAGCCTCGCCGCCCTCGGATGCGAACGCCTTTACGTCGACGTCAAAAGCTTCCGCGAGCCGAAGGAGCACGGGGGCGGTGACAGGCCGCTGGTTGCGCTCCAGATGGTTGAGATAGGAAGCGGAAATTCCGAGCTCGGCGGCCATCGCCGCCTGGTTCATTCCGCGCTCGCGCCGAAGCCGCTTCAGCCTTGCCCCGAGGAACAGCTTGCGTTGCGGCGCCATTCGGCAGGTTGTGAATGAATTCACAATAAGCACAAGACAGATTCCGACACATCCGCCCTTTTCTGTGCATCTTTTTGAATGCGCGTGAGGTTTTCTCTGCCCGGCAACAGGGAAGGACGCGAAGCATGGCCGTTTTCAGCGAAGTCGTATCGGCACCGGCGGGGCGGTTCGAAGGCATAGAGCGGCCCTATACCGCCGATGAAGTGCTTCGGCTTCGCGGCTCGATCCCGATCGAACACACGCTCGCCCACCGAGGCGCGCTCCGCCTATGGGAATTGCTGAAAGAAGACGAGCCGGTCCGAGCGCTTGGTGCGATGAGCGGCAACCAGGCGATGCAGATGGTTCGCGCCGGCCTCAAGGCGATCTACCTGTCCGGGTGGCAGGCGGCCGCCGACGCCAACACGGCCTGCTCCATGTATCCGGACCAGTCGCTTTACCCCGCCAACACCGGTCCCGAACTTGCCCGTAGGATCAACCGCGCCCTGCAGCGTGCCGACCAGGTCGAGCATGCCGAGGGCGGCGCGAAGCGCGACTGGTTCGCGCCAATCGTCGCGGACGCGGAGGCCGGCTTCGGCGGGCCTCTCAACTGCTTTGAGATCATGAAGGCCTATATCGAGGCCGGAGTCGCCGGCGTTCACTTCGAAGACCAGCTCGCCTCCGAGAAAAAGTGCGGCCATCTCGGCGGCAAGGTGCTGATCCCGACCCAGGCGGCGATCCGCAACCTGGACGCTGCGCGGCTAGCCGCCGACGTCTGCGGGGTTCCGACCATCCTCGTCGCCCGCACCGACGCCGAGAGCGCCAGGCTGCTGACGAGCGATGTCGACGAGCGCGACCGGCCCTTCATCACCGGCGAGCGCACCGCCGAGGGTTTCTTCCGCCTTCGCGAGGGCAGCGGCCTCGACGCCTGCATCGCTCGCGCAAAGGCGTTCGCTCCCCACGCCGACCTTTTGTGGTTCGAGACCAGCCATCCCGACCTCGAGGACGCGCGCATCTTCGCCGACGCCGTGCATGCCGAATTCCCGGGCAAGATGCTGGCCTATAACTGCTCGCCCAGCTTCAACTGGAAGGCCAAGCTCGACGAGGCGACGATCGCCCGCTTCCAGACCGAGCTTGGCGCAATGGGTTACAAGTTCCAGTTCGTGACGCTGGCCGGCTTCCACAGCCTCAACCATGGCATGTTCACGCTCGCCAGCGGCTACCGGAAGCGCGGAATGGCGGCTTATTCCGAGCTTCAGCAGGCCGAGTTCGCGAGCGAAGCCGACGGCTACACCGCGACCCGCCACCAGCGCGAAGTCGGAACCGGCTATTTCGACGCGGTCGCGACCGCCATTTCCGGCGGCCAGTCGTCGACCGTCGCACTCAAGGAATCCACCGAATCCGCGCAGTTCGTTGCAGCCGAGTAGGAGAAGAGTGATGGGACAGCGTTACTGGGTCATCGGGGGCGAATATCGCAACTGCCGGTTTGACGAGGTCGTGCCGGGCACCGAAGAGATCAGCGGCCCCTTCAACGACGAGGTGAAAGCGCGCATGGAGTGGCAGCGCCTGACCTTCCGCGACCATCGCGGGGCGACAGAGCGCTTCTGCATTTGCGTGGAGCCTGCCGCCAAATGAGTGATGTTCTCGAACGATCGCGGATCATTGCCGAGCCGTCCAGCGTCCCCGGCGCACGGGAAGTCCTGACGGTCGATGCGCTGGAATTCCTCGCCGACCTGCACGAGCGTTTCGACGGGCGACGGCTGGAGTTGCTCGACAAGAGGCTCGACCGCCAGGCGCGCTTCGATGCCGGCGAGCTTCCCGATTTTCGCGAAGATACGCGCGAGATCCGCGAGGCGGAGTGGACGGTCTCTCCGGCCCCGGCCGATCTCCAGGACCGGCGCGTCGAAATCACCGGCCCGACCAACGCCAAGATGCTGATCAACGCGCTCAACAGCGGCGCCAAAGTCTATATGGCCGATTTCGAGGACGCGACTTCGCCCGTCTGGGACGAGCTGGTCCAGGGGCAGGTGAACCTTCGCGACCACTGGCTGCGGCGGCTGAGCTACACCGACCCCGAGACATCCAAGCATTATGCGATCCGCGAGAACCCCGCGGTGCTGATGGTCCGCCCCCGCGGGCTGCATCTGCCGGAAGACCATGTCACCGTCGACGGGCGTCCGGTCTCCGGCGCCTTCTTCGATTTCGCGCTCTACGTCTGGCACAATGCCCGCCGCGCGCTGTCGGCAGGCTCGGGCCCCTATTTCTACATCTCCAAGCTCGAGAGCATGGAAGAGGCCAA
>JBDZVP010000038.1:0-3018 GCA_040255765.1 Sphingomonadales bacterium
TGATTTGCGCCCGCGAGGATGACGATATCGCGGAAATCGCGACCAAGATGAGCCGCGCGCAGGTGCGCCGGGTGCCGGTCCTCGATTCAAACGATCGCCTCTGCGGGATTGTCAGCCTCGGCGATCTCAGCCGGGAGGCCGATGAGGATTGCGCCGAACAGGCCCTCCAGGGCGTCAGCGCACCCGGCGACAAGCACCGCCAGGGATAAACCCCTCGCCCACCAGCCGCTTCGCGGCATCCCTCCCTCTCACGCTTGCGGGAGAGGGCCGGGGTGAGGGCCTACCGCCCGAGCTCCTCGATCGCCTTGTCGACCAGCGAGGAGTCGGTCTTTGCATCGACCTTGTCGGCGATCAGCGCTGCCGCAGCCCGGGTCGCAGCCTCGGCAGCTGCGGAGCGCAGCTTCTGAACGGCTGCCCGCTCTTCGGCTGCGATCTTTTCCTCGGCCATCCGGCTGCGGCGCTCGACCAGCGCGTCGGCGTCCAGCCTGGCCTTCTCGAGCAATGCGTCCGCCTCCTGGCGAGCGCGCTCGACCATCGCCGCCGCTTCCTTTTCGGCGGCCGCGGCCTTGGCCGCATATTCGGCCTTTAGCGCCTCGGCCTCCTTGCGCAGGTCCTCGGCTTCCGCGAGCTGGCCGCGGATCGACTCGATCTTCCGGTCGAGGGCAGCGGCAATAGCGGCCGGCACCTTCTTCATCAGCAGGATCGCGAAGACGAACAGCATCGCCAGAGCGACCCATCCGCCGGCGTTGAAGCCGAACACCGACGCCTCGGCGTGCTCGCTGCCCGCCGGCGCGTGCTCGACGGTCGCGGTTGTGTGCGGATTAGCCATTGAGCGCCACCTTCACGGCCCGCGTCGCTTCGGCGGCCGGGACAGTTTCACCGGTCAGCTTGGCGAAGATGTCCCGGGTTGCTTCGACCGCGACGCTCTCGATTTCGGCCTGGGCCGACCTGGCCGCCTCCCTGATCTTAGCCTCGGCTGCATCGAGCTTCGAATCGAGCTTCTTCGAAGCCGCGGCGACCCGCTTTTCGCCCTCGCGGGCGCCCGCATCCTTGGCGGCCTGAGCGAGTTTCAGGGCCTCGCTGCGGCTTGCGTCCATCTTTTCGCGATAAGCGGCCTCGGCCTTCTCCGCCTCGTCCTTCGCCCGCTGCACCTCCTCGAGGTCGGCGGCGACCTTCTTCTCGCGCTCGTCGACCGTGGCCTGGATCTTCGGGACCATTCCACGGGCAATGACGAAGAAGATGAATCCGAGCGCCACCGCAAGCCACAGGAGCTGCGACAGGATGACGTCCGAAAGCTGGTAAAGCTGAGGCATTTGAAAAAGGCTTTCCGGCCGCTCTTGCCGCTTAGATCGCGTAGAGAATGATCATCGAGATCGCGAACGCCATCAGGCCGAGAAGCTCGGCGGCGGCGAAGCCGATGAACAGGCGACCCTGCTGACCATCGGCGGCTGCCGGGTTGCGAAGCGCGCTCTCCAGGAACGAGCCGAAGACGATACCGACGCCGATACCTGCGGCGCCGACGCCGATTGCTGCGAGACCGGCACCGATGACCTTGGCTGCTTCGAGATCCATGATTTGAACTCCCTTGAAAATCCGTTGGTTAGTGAAGGTTGACGGCGTCGTTGATGTAGAGGGCCGTCAGGATTGCGAACACATAGGCCTGAATGGCCGCGACCAGCAGCTCCAGGACGTTGATGAAGGCGACGAAGAAGAAAGCGAGGATCGAAACGCCGATCCCGCCGCCGCCCGCCTGCAGCCCCTGGACGATGAAATTGCCGAAGATGTCGAGAAGGATATGCCCCGCGAACATCGCGATGAAAGGCCGCAGGCCGAGGCTGAACGGCCGCACCATGAACGAGATGAACTCGATCGGGAACAGCAGGACCTTGCCGATCCAGTGAACGCCCGGCGGCATGAACAGCGTGAAGAAGTGAAGCCCGTGCTTCCAGAAACCGACGCCGAGGACGATCGCGAAGCTGATCAAGCTCATCACGCCGGTGAAGGTGAACTGGCTGGTGACGGTGAACGGGTGAACGCCGAACGCGGCCAGCGGCATATTGCCCATCAGGTTCGCGAACAGCAGGAAAACGAAGGCCGTGAACACCCACGGAAGGTACTTTCGGCCCTCGGGACCGATGCTGGCGTGGACCATGTCGTCGCAAAAGCTGATCAGGCCCTCGACCATGACCTGCCAGCGTCCGCCGAAGTTCGGCTGCGGGACGAGCTCGCGCCGCATTCCGCCCATCATGAAAAACCAGATCAGGCCAAGCACGATCAGGGTCCAGAGCGCGCTGTTCGTGAAGACGAACGGGTTGCCCGCCTCCAGCGTCCCCGCGATCGGCTGGATCATGAACTGATGCATCGGGTCGATTTTGGCGGCGGCGGCCACGCGTATTCCCTTATGCTCGACCGTCGGGCCCAGTGCCCGGCGGCTGGTTTGCAATCCTCATGACGTTGAAGACACCCGCGGCAAAGCCGAGGAAAAGCATCGCCAACATCAGCCAGGGCTTCGTTCCCAGCCAGCGGTCCAGCATCCACCCGACGATTCCGGCTCCCAGCGGGGCGCCGACGAGGTGGCTGAGAACCAGCTGCCCAGCACGGTAACTGGGATCGCCCTGTCTCTTCTTCATCCTTTTCGCCTCTGCCTGCTGCAAATGCTCGAGCCGCTTGTCTAGCGATTCGAGCCGTGCGTCTGGCGGAAGCTTCTGGGCCTCGTCGCGCTCGTCTTCAGCCATGCATCTTCCCCTGTGCGTCGCCCCGGCCGGTTAGCGTGGGGCTTTGGCTCAGGGACGAAGAACATGGCGGCGTAAGAGCCCGCCAAGGCGCGGCCCCTTTATGAACGGGCGTTTGGATAGTCAACCGCGCTCGGCTGTTTCCAACCCGGCTCCGGAATGACACAAGTGGCTCATGTTGAAAGCAGTTCCGTTGATCCTGTTGCTTGCATCCGCGTGCGGAAACCGGATGGCTCCCGAAGACCCGGGCACCGCCGCTCCGCAGACGGCATCGGCCGCCACCGCG
>JBDZVP010000038.1:3118-4673 GCA_040255765.1 Sphingomonadales bacterium
TCGCTGATTTGGCGATAATCCCCTCCGGAGCGGCCGGGCAGCCGATGGATGAGATCACCTTCCACGCCGACCCCTATGTCGCCGGCCCCTATGCCGAAGGCGATTACGACATCGCCCTGCCCGTCACCCAGGCCGTTATCGAAGCGCTCAAGCCCGCCTATCGCTCCTCGTTCGAAGCTCAGCGCCCGCAATAACTCGGGACCGGCGCCGGCTGGCCGGGCTCCCTCCGCCGCCATGCCCCGTCATTGAGCATGTAGCTTTCCCCCACCTTGACCGTCCCGAGCAACTCGCATCCCGCCGCGATCCCGACTTCCTGGACCGTCGCCCGCCGCCGCACGGCAAGGTCGGTGTAGAGGCTTCGCCGCTTGATGTTCACCGCCCCCAGTTCGCGCCGCACCCGCTCTCCCGGGCTGCCCGCAATGCCCAGATAGCCGTCATAGCGCTCGCCGATTGCCCCCGATTGCCGTGCCGCGACCATTTCCGGGCTGGACTGCGCCACCGCCGCCGCAGCCGCGACAGCGAGCAGCGAGCCTAGAAGCACTTTCAATGCAAGGCTCACTGAGACGCTCCGCCCGGAGTCTTGGGGAACGCTTCCGGGTTCTGCTGGATGAGTTGCTGCACGTCCTGCTGAAGCCTCACCAGGACCTCCTGCCGGATATCGACGTTGAGGTTGATCTCGATCGGCTTGTCGGGCGCCTTGACGGTGATGCAGCTCGCCAGCGGAGCGGCCATTGCCGCCCCCGCGAGCAGCCTTGCTATTCGCTTCATGTCGAGCATGGTCATCTCACTTCTCGCTTGGCTGTGGGGGTTTGGTGGAAACGTCGACCGCGTTGGTCGGCGTCGTCGGGGTCTGCTCTTCCTGCTTTCCGAGCACGCGCACCTCGGTGACGATTCCCGGTGAATCGAGCGGGAACGGCATCACCGGAGCGATTACCTGCCGGGGATCCTTGAAGCCCTTGGCCATCTGGATGAGCGCCCGGAACGGGCCGCTGATGTTGAGATTCACCTGCAACGGCACTTTCCTGAAAGCGCCGCGGATCAGATTGCCGGCCAGGCCGCCGCCGTCCCCGAGGGAAATCTGCCGGATGGTAAAGCGGGTCGCGAATTCGCCCGCGAGGTCGCCGTCGAGCCGAATGGTCATGGAGCGATATTTGATGTCGCTGAGCAGGTCGAAAGCGAGCCCCGCGACCATGCCTGCCTTTGGCTTGGTTCCTGTATAGGCGAACTCGCCGCCCGGATCGCGGGAATCCAATCGGCCACCGACGATCCGCCCGCCGCTCTCGTCGAAGATCATCGGAAGCACGCCGTCGAACGTGCCGGTGATCTGGAGGCCCGAGAAACCGAGGTTGTCGATGAATTTCTTGGCGTCGAAACCGACCAGCTCGAACGTCAGACGCTTCGGGCTGGGGCTCCCGAAATTGAGGATGGTTTCGTCGAGGATGAGCTTGCCGCCCATGAACGGCCACTCGCCGCGCTCGATCTTCACCAGATTGTCGGGCAGCAACTGGTAGCGGATCACGCCATTGTCGACGATGATTCCGGGATTGATCGAGCG
>JBDZVP010000038.1:4773-17288 GCA_040255765.1 Sphingomonadales bacterium
GTAATCCCCGGGACGTCGAGGTCGGCATGGCCCGCTCCGCTGTTGAGATTGTGCGCGATATCGACGTTGGTAACGAGCGTCCCGGTGTCCGGATGGCGGAGCGTCCCCGTCGTCGTGATCTTGTTGTCGGCGAGCACGAAATGCACGTCGTTGCTCTTTAGCGGATAGAATCGCGGCGGATCGGCGCGGTCGTTGACGAACAAGCTTCCGTCGATCGCCAGCCGGCCGTTCACGAACCGCCACTTGCCGTCGATATCGGTCATCTTCAGCGGCACGGTCCCGATCACGGCATCGGCGTTGGCAAGAGTTCCAGCCGCTCCGCCGCTGGTGAAGTTGCCTTTGAGAGCCTCCGCATTGAGGAATACTGGAGAACGGTTCCCGCCGATCCGAAGCGCGACCTTGCTCGCGCTGAACCCGCCCTGGTTCAGAAGGATGCTGCTTGCGTTGAGCCGCATCGGCGCCGACCCGATGCTTCCGGCAAGCGCCGGATTGTTGATCCGGCCGCCGACATGGAGCGCTCCTCCGGGCGCTTTGGAGATAATCGCGACGCCGGTCGGGCAGATCGGAAGCCGGGTCCGCCCGAGCCGAAGCGCCTGCATCTTGAGCTGATCCCAGGTGACGAGGATGCACCGCTTGCCGACCGCGATTCCGCCGTTCGGGCCGATCGTCCCGCTGATCGGAAGATTGAGGTTGCGGACCTGCCCGCCGGGGAAATTGCCGGTCAGCCCGGCGACGGTGCTGAAGCTGGTGGCGCCGTTCGCTTCGGCATTGAAACGCAAGGTGGAAAGCGTCAGCCTCGACCCGTCGACCACATAGGGCCGGAAATTGCCGAAGCCGTTGATCGCCCCGTTGTCCGCCTGGTGGATGGTCACGGAGCCGGCCGGCAGGCCGCCGCCAGCCATGGCGATGGTTCCGTCGATCCGAAGCTGCCCCTTCGGCCAGTAGTAAGTGATGCCCTTTCCGCCGGAGATGGTCGCGCGTCCGCCGGTCCGGGTGACGACCTTCGCGTCGGTCACCCTGGCGGCTCCGTAGCCGGGGAAATTCACCAGCCGGATTCCGCCGCTGACGTCGAATGACTGGGCGCTTTTGCGGATCGCCGTCGCGATCGAATTGGCGATCGGGCCGATCGGGGTCGACTTCGTCGCTTCCAGCGCCCCGCTAAGCCCGGCGGTCATCGATGGCGCGAGCGCGGCTCCATTGGCCGCATATTGCCCGACCATCACCAGGCTGCCCGCGGTGGTTTTCAGCCGGTACTTGCCTTCGACTCGGGTACGGTCGGCGGTGATCGTCCCCAGCCTCGATTTCTGCGCCGCCAGGTTGACCGCGCCGCGAGCATCGACGAGGTCGCCGACAAGCGTGATCTCTCCGTTCATCGCTGCAAGGCCGTTGTCGCCCGCGGTCAGCACCTGCGACATGATCCGGGCCTTCGCGTCGTAATTGTCGAACGCCTCCCCGAAGCGAACGTCGAGATCCAGACGCGGCTGAACGATCGAGAAACGGCTCGCCGGGCAGGAGAATTGGCCGGCGGTGAGGGGCCCGACCACGTGCGGATGCCGGGCCTTCACCTCGATCGCGGCATGGCCGCTGACAGCGGTCGCGGTGCACCCGCCCGTGTCCAGCCTGGAGCCGTAAGAAACGAAATCGCCCTTGAAGCCGCCGGTAAGATTACCGCTTCCCCGGACCGCGAACCCGAACGGCCCCCATGGGGTCTTCAGCGAGATGCTGCTGTCGGCGATGTCGACCGCGACGTCCGGCAGGCTGAACGGCTTGCCGCTCGGGGGCGGCATCAATTTGTCGATCGCGCCCCAACTCACGCGGCCGCTCTTGAGGACGGTCCCTCGAAGGCGAACCCCGCGAGCGACGATCCGGTAGACGTCGATGCTCCCGTTGAGCTTCAGCCGCATCTGGATCAGCACACGCTTCGCGGTCAGGTCGGGATGCTTCGGATCGCCGATGCTGAGATTGCTGATCTGCTGGGTCCGAAGCCCAACGCGGTCAATGGTGAAGCTTCCCTTCACCCCGCGACTCTCGAGTTCCCGGGCGATCAGATCCTGCGCGATCGGCCGTCTCTGGGTCCAGGCAACCACCAGAACCGCAAGGATGAGCACGAGGATGCCGACGGCGACCCACGTCAGGATCGTACGCCAGCGCCCGCGCCGCTCAACGACGACCGTGTCCCCGCTATCGCCCACCGAATCAGCCATTGCTGGGTTCAACCCGCGCCTTTGGCAGCCGTTCCGTCACCGGCATGACCGGTAGGCGAGACTTTCCACTTCGCGCAATCCTTGGCTATGGTCACCCTGCTCGGGCTTGTTGGAATGGAAATAGATGCACGGGCGAACATCCATGGTCGACATCATCGACCGCAAGACTGGGCACAGGGCGCGCCTTCGGGAAAGATTGCTGGACGCAGGACCCGAAGGTTTTCACGATTACGAGCTGGTTGAATATCTCCTCGCCCTGACAATCCCGCGGGTCGATACCAAGCCCATCGCAAAACGGCTCCTCAGCACATTCGGCGGAATCGGTCCGCTGCTTGGCGCAAGCACGGAAAGCCTGGCGCGGGAAAATCTCGGCGAAGCGACGATCGCTGCCCTGAAGATCGCTCACGCAACCGCGCTTCGCCTGCTGGAAGCGAGAATCGAGCACCAGCCCATCCTGTCGAGCTGGGACGCGCTGACCGATTATCTCCACGCCGCAATGGCGCATTCGCGTACAGAGCAGGTCCGGATCCTGTTCCTCAACGCCAAGAACATTCTGATTGCCAACGAAGCGATGTGGAACGGATCGGTCGACGAAGCCGCGGTCCACGTCCGCGAGATCATCGCTCGCGCGATCCAGCTCGGCGCTACGGCTCTGATCATCGTTCACAACCACCCGAGCGGCGACCCGACTCCAAGCCGGCAGGATATCCGCATCACCCAGGACCTGATCGAAGCCGCGCGCCACATGAAGATCCAGGTCCACGACCACGTCATCATCGGCGCGTCCGGGCGCACCAGCATGCGGGCCATGGGTTTGATTTGAGGCTGCCCTGCCCATAAAGGCCGCGGATGGTCCCTCGCTATTCCCGCCCCGAAATGACGGCGATCTGGTCGCCGGAGAACCGTTACAAGATCTGGTTCGCGATCGAAGTCTTCGCCGCCGAGGCGATGGGCCAGATCGGAATGATCCCCGCCGACGACGCGGCGACGATCCGCTCCGCCTACGACCGCGATGTTCTTGGCGAGATCGACGTTCCCGCGATCGACGCGATCGAGGCGGTGACGAAGCACGATGTGATCGCCTTCCTGACCTGGGCGGGCGAGAAACTCGGACCGGAGAAGCGCTGGCTTCACCAGGGCATGACCAGCTCCGACGTGCTCGACACCGCGCTCGCGGTGCAGCTCAAGCAGGCGGCCGATATCCTCCTCGCCGACATCGACAAGCTTCTCGAAGTGCTGAAGCGCCGCGCTCACGAGCACAAGCTGACCCCGACCATCGGCAGAAGCCACGGGATTCACGCCGAGCCCGTCACCTTCGGCCTCAAGCTCGCGCAGGCCTATGCGGAATTCTCCCGCAACCGCGACCGCCTTGCCGCGGCTCGCGACGACATCGCCACCTGCGCGATCTCCGGTGCGGTCGGCACCTTCGCCAATATCCCGCCGTCGGTGGAGGAGCATGTCGCCCGCGCCCTCGGCCTCAGGCCGGAGCCGGTCTCCACCCAGGTCATCCCGCGCGACCGCCACGCGATGTTCTTCGCCACCCTCGGGGTCATCGCCTCCTCGATCGAGCGGCTCGCCACCGAAATCCGCCACCTCCAGCGCACCGAAGTCCTCGAAGCCGAGGAATATTTCTCGCCCGGCCAGAAGGGCAGCTCGGCGATGCCGCACAAGCGCAACCCAGTGCTGAGCGAGAACCTCACGGGGCTCGCTCGGATGGTGCGAAGCTATGCGATCCCGGCGATGGAGAACGTCGCCCTATGGCACGAGCGCGACATCTCGCACTCTAGCGTGGAGCGCTTCATCGGTCCCGACGCGACGATCACCCTCGACTTCGCCCTCGCCCGCCTCACCGGGGTCATCGACAAGCTGCTCGTCTACCCCGAGCGGATGCTCAAGAACCTCGATCGCATGGGGGGCCTCGTCCACTCGCAGCGAGTCCTGCTCGCCCTTACCCAGGCAGGCCTGAGCCGCGAGGAAAGCTACGCGCTCGTCCAGCGCAACGCGATGAAAGTGTGGGAAAGCGACGGCGAGCTTTCGCTGCTGGCCCTCCTCCGCCAGGACCCGGAAGTCACCTCACGCCTGTCGCAGGAGCAACTCGAGGCGCTGTTCGACCTCGATTATCACCTGAAGCGTGTCGACGACATTTTCGCGCGGGTGTTCGGAGAGTAAGCGTCAGCCCCCCAGCATGTCCTTCACGCGGCCGAAGAACCCCTTCGCGTTCGGGCATTCGTCGCCGGTCTCGGTGCCTCGGAACTCCTCGAGCAGCTTCTTCTGCTCCTTGCTCAGCCTCGTCGGCGTTTCGACGATGATCCGCGCGACCATGTCGCCGCGCCCGCGCCCGTTCAGGACGGTCATGCCGCCGCCGCGATGGCGCAGCTGCTCGCCCGACTGAACGCCCGCCGGAACCTTCATTTCGACCTTTTGGCCGTCGAGGCCTGGAAGCGTGATCGTCCCGCCCAGCGCCGCCGTCGTGAAACTCACCGGGCAATCCGCGATCAGGGTCGTGCCTTCGCGCTCGTAAACCGGGTGGCGCTTCAGGTGGACGAAGATGTAGAGGTCGCCGGCCGGTGCGTTGCGGATCCCCGCCTCGCCTTCGCCCGCGACGCGGATCCGGGTGCCGGAGTCCACGCCCGCCGGGATTTTGACCGTCAGCTTGCGCTTGTTGAGAGTCCGTCCCTCGCCTTCGCAGGCATGGCAGGGGTCGGCGATGACCTCGCCGCTTCCGCGGCAGGTCGGACACCCGCGCTCGACCACGAAAAAGCCCTGCTGGGCGCGGACTTTGCCCATGCCGCCGCAGGTCGAGCAAGTGCGGGCGCAATTGGCCGCTTCCTTGCAGCCGTGGCCTTCGCATTTTTCGCATTTCGCAAGCGCATCGACGGTGATCGTCGCTTCCTTGCCCGCGAACGCCTCCTCAAGCGTCATTTCCAGGTCGTAGCGAAGGTCGGCCCCGCGCGCGGGATTGGGCCGGCCCCCTCCGGAGCGATCCATGAAATCGCCGAAGATCGAGGAGAAAATGTCGGAGAAACCTTCGAATCCAGCGCCTCCAAACGGGTCGTGCGGCCCGCCTCCGCCGTTCTGGAACGCGGCCTTCCCGAAGCGATCGTAGGCGGCGCGCTTCTGCGGATCGCGAAGGCAGTCATAGGCTTCGTTGATCGCCTTGAACTGCGCTTCCTTGTCCGCACAGCCGTTGTGGTGATCGGGATGGCATTCCTTCGCAAGCTTGCGATAGGCGCTCTTGATCGTGTGCAGGTCCGCGCCGCGGGAAACGCCCAGCAGCTCGTAATAATCCTGCTCTACCATCATTCTCCCCCGGAACTCGTCACCCCAGCGAAGGCTGGGGTCTCAGCGAGAAGGATTTCGCCCTTCGGACCCGAGGTCCCGGCTTTCGCCGGAACGACGTCAAGTTCCATCAGCCCTTGTTCTCTTCGTCGACCTCGGAGAATTCCGCGTCGACCACCTCTTCGTCCGGCTTGGCGTCGCCTTCCGGCGGGGAAGTGCCGGCGTCCGGTCCGGCCGCGCCCTCCGTCTCCGCCTGCTGCGCCTTGTACATGGCCTCGCCGAGCTTCATCGCCGACTGGGCAAGCGCGTTGGTCTTCTCCGTCATCTGGTCGGCGTCGCCGCTTTCAACCGCTGCCTTGGCCTCCGAAATCGCGTTCTCGATCTCCGACTTCACCGACGCATCGACCTTGTCGCCATGCTCGGCGAGCTGGCGCTCGGTCGAATGGATGAGGCTCTCGGCATTGTTCTTGGCCTCGGCCCCGGCGCGGCGCTTCTTGTCCTCTTCGGCGAAGCTCTCCGCCTCCTGGACCATCTTGTTGATATCGTCGTCGGAAAGGCCGCCCGACGCCTGGATCCGGATCTGCTGTTCCTTGCCGGTCCCCTTGTCCTTGGCGCTGACGTTGACGATTCCGTTGGCGTCGATGTCGAAGGTGACCTCGATCTGCGGAACGCCGCGCGGTGCGGGCGGAATCCCGACGAGGTCGAACTGGCCGAGCATCTTGTTGTCGGCCGCCATCTCGCGCTCGCCCTGGAACACCCGGATCGTCACCGCGCTCTGGTTGTCGTCGGCGGTCGAGAACACCTGGCTGCGCTTGGTCGGGATGGTCGTGTTGCGGTCGATCATCCGCGTGAACACGCCGCCCAGGGTCTCGATGCCCAGGCTGAGCGGAGTCACGTCGAGCAGAAGCACGTCCTTGACGTCGCCCTGGAGAACGCCGGCCTGGATGGCGGCACCCATGGCGACGACCTCGTCCGGGTTGACGCCCGTGTGCGGGTCCTTGCCGAAGAATTCCTTCACGACTTCGCGAACGCGCGGCATGCGCGTCATTCCGCCGACGAGCACGACATCGGCAATGTCCTTCGCATCGACGCCCGCGTCCTTGAGCGCCTTCTTGCAGGGCTCGATCGTCCGCTTGATGAGATCCTCGACGAGCTTCTCGAGATCGGCCCGGGTGATCGTCTCGACGAGGTGGAGCGGGGTTGTCTGCCCGCCTTCCATGCGGGCGGTGATGAACGGCTGGTTGATTTCGGTCGTCGAAGCCGAAGACAGCTCGATCTTCGCTTTCTCGGCGGCTTCCTTCAGCCGCTGCAGCGCGAGCCGGTCGGTGCGGAGGTCGATACCCTCCTTCTCCTTGAACCGGTCGGCAAGATAATTGACGATCTTGGCGTCGAAATCCTCGCCTCCGAGGAAGGTGTCGCCGTTGGTCGACTTCACCTCGAAGACGCCGTCGCCGATCTCCAGGATCGAAACGTCGAAGGTGCCGCCGCCAAGGTCATAGACGGCGATCGTCTTGCCGTCCTGCTTCTCCAGCCCGTAGGCGAGCGCGGCAGCGGTCGGCTCGTTGATGATCCGGAGCACCTCGAGACCCGCGATCTGGCCGGCATCCTTGGTCGCCTGGCGCTGGGCGTCGTTGAAGTAAGCCGGAACGGTGATCACCGCCTGGGTGACGGGCTCGCCGAGATAGGCCTCGGCGGTTTCCTTCATCTTCTGGAGGATGAAGGCAGAAATCTGGGAGGGGCTGTAATCCTTGCCGCCCGCCGCGACCCAGGCGTCGCCATTGTTGCCCTTGACGATCTTGTAGGGGACCAGCTCGGTGTCCTTCTTGGTCACCGGGTCGTCGAACCGGCGGCCGATCAGGCGCTTCACTGCAAAGATGGTGTTGTCGGGGTTGGTGACCGCCTGGCGCTTCGCCGGCTGGCCGATCAGGCGCTCGCCGTCCTTGGTGAACGCAACCACCGACGGGGTGGTACGCGCGCCTTCGCTATTCTCGACGACCTTGGGCTTTCCGCCTTCCATCACCGCGACGCAGCTGTTCGTGGTGCCAAGGTCGATTCCGATCACCTTCGCCATATATCTTCCCTCTTCCAGTCGCCCCCGGACGCGGCGAACCGCGCCGGCAAATGCATGTTTCGCTGGCGATATAGGTGGCGTTCAAGTGGCGACAAGGGCCGGGGAAGCCGCCCGGACCCACCTTGCTTTGCGTAAAATTAACAGCTGCGTGGCAGCAGGCTGGAATGACCGACGCCGATCATCCGCGCCGAAGCCATGACAGCGCCGCGTGGGCCCTGATCGCCCTGCTGGTCGCTGGAATCGCGGCGGCCGAACTTTATAGCCCGCTCGCGATCGAGCCTGTCGGCCTCGTCAACCTTGGCATTGCGACCGCGGTGCTTGGCGGTGCGATCCACTTCTACCGGCGAGTGCGGATCAACGAGCACCTCGCCGCCACCTGTAGCGGGCTTTTGCAAGCACTTATCTTCTCCGCTGCGGGCTCGATCCTGTCGTACCTGCTCGCTCGCGGGGGCGGTCCTTTCTGGGATTCCACGCTTTACGCTTGGGATCGCTCGCTTGGATTCGACTGGCTCGGCTATGTCCGGCTGATCGACGCCCAGGCGTCGCTGGTGCTTCCGCTGCGGCTCGCTTACGCGTCGCTCATCCCGCAGGTCGTCGTTGTCATCCTGGCGCTGGGGTTCAGCGGCCGGCTCGACCAGCTCCGGACATTCATCCTGGCAGCGATCGGAAGCGGGGCCGCCGCTATCGTCCTGTCGGCGGTATTCCCGGCGCTGAGCAATTACGTTCACCTCGGCCTTACCGCCGACGATTTCCAGAACGTCGATCCGTGGGCCGGCTATGTCCACCTTCACGATTTGACAATGCTGAGGACGGGCCAACTGACCGTGCTCAGCCTCCCGGAAATGCAGGGGATCATCACCTTTCCAAGCTATCACGCTTGTCTTGCAACCCTGTCCCTGTGGGCATTTTGGAACAGCGGCAGGCGCGCAATCCGCTGGCTGGGCGCGGCTGTGGCGCTAGGCACCATCGCGGCGACCCCTGTCGACGGAGGCCATTATTTCGTCGATGTGATCGCGGGGGTTGGGATCGCGGTCGTCAGCCTCGCCCTCGCCAGGCGGCTGATTTTCGTCAGGATCGCGGTGCCCGGGATCAGGGCATGGCCATCCCGCCGTTTACGTGAAGCGTCTGCCCGGTGACGTACCCGGCTTCGCGGCTTGCAAGATAGACGCACGCCGCTCCGATATCTTCGCCCTGGCCCATCGCGCCCATCGGGATTCGCGACAGGATTCCTTCGCGCTGCTGCTCGCTCAGAGCATCCGTCATCGCCGAGGTCATGAAGCCGGGAGCAACGCAGTTCGCGGTGACGCCCCGGCTCGCAAGCTCCTGCGCAACCGCCTTGGTCATCCCGATCAGCGCAGCCTTCGACGCGACGTAATTCGCCTGGCCGGGGTTGCCGGTCACGCCGACCACCGACGTGACCGACACAATTCGCCCGAACCGCGCCTTCATCATCGGCTTGGCCGCCGCCCGCATTAGCCGGAACGCGGCCTCGAGATTGACCTTCAGGACCTCCTCGAACTCCTCGTCCTTCATCCGCATCAGGAGATTGTCGCGGGTGATCCCGGCGTTGTTGACGAGAATGTCTAGCTTGCCGCCCAGCGCATCGACCGCCGACGGCACCAGCTGGTCGACCGCGGACGCGTCGGACAGGTTGCACCCGATCGCAACATGATTACCGCCCAGCTCCTCGCGAAAGCGCTCCAATTTCTCGACATTGCTTCCTGACACGGCCAGCCGCGCGCCCTGCCCGGCCAACGCCGTGGCAATCGCGGATCCCAGCCCGCCCGAAGCGCCAGTCACCAGCGCGGTCATTCCCGTAAGATCAAACATTCGTAACTCCATTAATTTGATTCACGCGGAGGCGCGGAGGCGCGGAGGGAGCGTAGTGATTAACTACGCGCTTCAGGCCCTCCTTCAGGGTCTCACCAGCGAAGTTGATTAGCAGCCCTACGGGCTGGTTCGTTAGGCGCAGATAGGTGAGCAGTTGCTTCGAATGAGCGCCGCTTAGGCGCTCCACGGATTTGATTTCCACAAGCAGTGAGTTTTCAACCAGGAGATCGATTCGGAACGCCGCCTGAAACAGGTTGCCCTTGTAATCGATGTCGATTGGCTTTTGCCGTTCAACCGTGAGGCCTCTGCTCGTCAGCTCACTTGCGAGTAGCATTTCGTAGACGCTCTCCAATAGGCCGGGCCCGAGATCCCGATGCAGTCCGATAGCTGCATCAATGACTTCGCCGCTAATGGCTTCTGAGTCTTTCACGGACACCTCTCCGCGCCTCCGCGCCTCCGCGTGAACCAATCTAAATTTCCTTCGCCAGCGCCTCGATATCTTCCATCGTCACCGCGCTCGTCACCTTCACGTCGGGAACGATGCGTTTGACCATCGAGCCGAGCACCTTCCCGCCGATCTCGATGAATTCCTGCGCCCCGGCATCAGCCATGTTGCGGACGCTCTCGCGCCAGCGGACCATCCCGGTCACCTGGTCGACGAGCAGCTTGCGGATCGTGTCGGGATCGCTCTCCGCGCTGGCGGTGACGTTGGCGAACAGCGGCACCACGGGCGTCTCCACCACGACATAGCTAAGTGCATCGCTCATCGCCTCCGCCGCCGGCTGCATCAGCGGGCAGTGGAACGGCGCGGAGACGGGCAGGAGCACCGCGCGCTTGGCTCCCATCTCCTTGGCGATTGCAACGGCGCGTTCGATGGCAGCCGTCGCACCCGACAGCACGACCTGGCTGGGATCATTGTCATTGGCGACCGTGCACACCTTGCCCTGCGCCGCCGCTTCGGCAATCCGCCGCGCCATCGGCAAGTCGGCACCGAGCAGAGCGCACATCGCGCCCTCGCCCACCGGGACCGCCGCCTGCATCGCCTGCCCGCGCAACTTCAGCAGCTTCGCAGTCGTCGCGAGGTCGAACGCCCCCGCCCCGCAAAGCGCCGAATATTCTCCGAGGCTGTGCCCCGCGACATAGCCCGCAACATCCTCGATCTTCACGCTTAGGGTTCGCAGCACCGCGATCGAATGCGCCATGATCGCCGGCTGCGCATTTTCGGTGAGCTTGAGGTCCTCGTCCGGCCCGTCCTTCATCAACCGGAACAGGTTCTGCCCAAGCGCCTCGTCGACTTCGTCGAACACGTCGCGGGCCGCCCGGCTCGCTCCGGCGAGCGCCGCGCCCATGCCGACCGACTGGCTCCCCTGCCCCGGGAAAATGAATGCGCGCATCGCTGCCCCTGTTCGGTTATTGACTTCGCGGGGCGACTAGGCTGGCGAGCGCCGCTTGCCAAGTTGGAAGGGGATGGAATGAACGCCAAACGCCAGCCGCGGATGCTCGGCCCGTGGATGACTCTCGCCCTCGTTATCGGCGGAGTCATCGGCTCGGGCATCTTCTACCTTCCGATCGCGCTCGCTCCGCTTGGCGGAAGCGTGCCCATCGGCTGGCTCATCAGCGGCGTCGGGGTGATGGCGATGGCCTATTGCGCATCGCGAATCGTCAGCCCCGACGGCGGCGGCCTGCAAGCCTATGTCGAGCACGAGCTCGGGCCGGGCGTGGGCTTCATCGTTACCTGGATGACCTGGTGCTCGTCGTGGGTCGGAGTCCCGGCGGTCGCGCTCGCCGCGGCCGCGGCGCTGGCAACGGTGGTCCCAAGCCTTGCCGGCCACCTCGTCATCCTCGCCTTCGCCTTCACCGCCGTCTTCGCGCTGATCAACCTGCGCGGGATCCGGGCGACCGGCGAAGTCGCCATCGTCACCGTCCTCATCAAGGTCCTGCCGCTGCTCGCGGTCATCGCGATCGCGGCGATCCTTGGAGCAAGCGGCGGCCCCACCCATCCGATCGATGTACCGCCGCCGTCCTTCGGCAATATCGCCACCGCCTCGGCCCTGTGCCTGTTCGCGCTCACCGGCTTCGAGTTCGCGATGTCCCCGGTCGGCAAGATCCGCGAGCCCGAGAAGAACCTCGCCCGCGCGCTGCTGTTCGGCCTCGCCGGGATCGCCCTCCTCTACCTCCTCGTCACAACCTCGCTCAGCCTGGTCATGCCCAACAGCGCCATCGCCCACTCCATCGCCCCTTTCCCCGACGCCATCGGCTTCTACTGGGGCGGGGTCGCCGGAACCCTCGCGGCGCTGGCGATGGCGATCAGCGCGCTCGGAACGTTGAACGCCGCGCTCCTCGCGGTTGGCGAGATGCTCTATTCGATGGCCCTTCGCCGCGACATGCCGGCGATCTTCGACCGCACCAACCGCTATAACGCGCCCTACATGGCCCAGCTCGCGGGCGTGATCCTCGGCTTCATCCTCCTCGCCCTCAACGAGGCCAAGGGAACGACCCAGCTGTTCACCTTCATCACCCTGCTCGCGACCGACGCGGTGCTCTACCTCTATTCCGCCGCGGCCATCGCTGCAGCGATCAAGGACAAGCGCGCCAGCACCACCATCGCCTGCATCGTCGGCCTCGCCTTCGTCCTCTACGCTTTCTACGGCTCGGGGAAGGAGGCCTTCCTGCTCTCGCTCGCGCTTCTTGCTGCGGGCGGGCTCATCTACTGGCTCAGGAAGGGGCGGACCATCCCGCCGCCGGAGGCTTCGGCAGCCTAGCCTCGGGCACCATCGCCCGAAGCCGCTGCGCGAAACTCCGCAGGCACACTTCGCTCGTCCCCAGCGGCCCCGCTTCGTACGTCGGCGACTGCATCCCGAGCTGCACCCGAGTGATCAGCTCGGTGTCCTCCGCGTTGACCCGCCGGTTGATCCGCCAGTTGAGATAGCGCGCCGCCCGCATCTCGCGCCGCCCATCCGGCAGGGCGTAGGAAATCTCCCGGATGACCGTCTCCGTCGAGCTGACGGGGAGGAACTGCATGAAGTCCACCTGGTCCGGATAGATGTCGAACGCGACGTTCGGAAACAGCTTGTAATAGAGCCACTTGCGCCGGTGCGTCGCCGGCAGGTGCTCCGCTTGCGGAAGCAGCT
>JBDZVP010000134.1:0-3122 GCA_040255765.1 Sphingomonadales bacterium
TCGACTCCGGCCGCGAAATCCGTCGCTGCCCGGAGGGTCGCGATCAGGATTTGCTCGCGTGTCATCGGCGGCTCGGGGACGGGAATAAGCTTGGGAACCGCCTGCGGCTGAGCAGCATTGGCGTTATTCGCGACCCTGTTCGCCTGGTCTTCGCGTTGACATCCAGCGGTCGCAATCAAACCGGCGGCGGCCGCGGCGAGGAATATCTGGCGCACAGTCAGCATCTGGAAGGGGATAGCACAATCGAGGGGCCGAAAGTCCACAGCGGGTTGGCCGCGCTTTCGTTTTCGGCAAAGGAGGGGCGCGAAACAGCCCGGAGTATGCGTGACTTTTGACCAGGTCATCACTTTGCTTGTCCTCGCGGCGGTCGTCGCTGCACTGATCTGGGACAAGCTGAGGTCCGATATCGTTGCACTGACGGGGGCTGCTTTCCTTCTGATGGCGGGGGTCGTCCGCCCGGTGGAGGTGGAGGGTGCCTTCGCGAGCCCGGCGATCATCGCCCTCGCATCCCTTTTCGTCATCGCCTACGCGATGGAGCTTTCGGGCTTGCTCGACGCCGCGATCGAGCGGGTGGTGCGTCTCTGCAAACGCATTGGCGCCGCCGGAATCTGGGTATTGATCGCCCTGCTCGGAGGAGCGTCGGCGTTCCTAAACAACACGCCGATCGTGGTCCTCGGAGCGCCCGTCGTCCGCGATGTCGCCAAGTCGCTCAACCGGTCGCCCAAAGCCTATTTGATCCCGCTTTCCTATGCGGCGGTGCTTGGCGGGTGCTGCACGCTCATCGGAACCTCGACCAACCTGCTCGTCAACGACATGGCGTCGGTTGCGGGCCAGCCGAGGTTCGGGATTTTCGAGATCACCCCCGTCGGCCTCGCGGTTGCGATCACGGGCGGTCTGTACCTGATGCTGTTCACCTCGAAGCTGGTCAAGGACGGCAACGGCGGCAACGGTCTCGACGAGGCGGCGCACGATGGTGTGGACCTTCACGAGCCCGGCCTTGCCGGCGGCTTGGTCGGGCGAGCAACGCCGTTCGCGAAGCGATCGCAACTCCGGCCATGGGGAGCGATCGTGTCCTCGCTCACCTTCGTCGCGGTGGTCGCGCTTGCGGCATTCAATGTCGCGCCGATTGCTGCAGCGGCTTTCGCTGGCGCGGTTTTCCTGATCCTGACGCGGGTGATTACGGCCGACGAAGCCTATCACGGGCTGAGGCCGGACGTGCTCATGCTGATCGCGGGGATGGTGGTCCTGGGAATCGCGCTCGACGTGACGGGCCTCGCGGAATCCACGACCCATGCGCTAATCGGAACGATGGAGGGGATGAGTCCGATGCTCGCGCTCATCATCCTCTATGGAGTGACCCTGTTCGCGACCGAGCTTCTGTCGAACGCCACGGTAGCGGTCCTGTTCACTCCGATCGCGGTGTCGATGGCAGACGCATTCTCGGTCAGCCCAAGACCCTTCCTGGTGGCAGTCATGATCGCCGCAAGCGCCGCCTTCGCAACTCCGTTCGGCTATCAGACCAACGTGCTGGTCTATCAGATGGGCCGCTACAATTACCTCGACTTCCTCAAAGTCGGGCTTCCGCTCAACTTCATCACCTGGGCGGCAGCGGTAATCGCCATCCGGATCTATTTCCCGTTCTGAGCCGATGCCGCTGCGGTAAGTTGGCTCCGCCCTTGCCGGTCTCCCGCGGGTCATGTCGCGAGCGGAACCAAAATTCGCGGGCCGTCGTTTTTTCTGTGAATTGAAGTTTGGACCGTGTGTGAGGCTTCAGCGGCTGGCGCACGCCGTTCCACATTATAACCCAGGATATCTGCGCTGCAGCCCGAACGGCTGCAGGGAAGGAAGTTGATGACCGACTCCAACACCGAATTGCCGGAGGAAGGCGGCCCGGTTTCCTCGGGCTCCCCAGCTCTGGATTACATTCTTGCCGGAGGCTTCGCCGCGAGGCGAGTCCACTTGATCGAAGGCGAGCCCGGCGCCGGCAAGACGACGCTAGGCCTCCAGTTCCTCCTCGAGGGCCGGGCCAAGGGCGAGAAATGCCTCTACATCACGCTTTCCGAGAGCAAGGAGGAGCTGACCCACGTTGCCGCGACCCACGGCTGGTCGCTCGACGGCATCGAGATTTTCGAGCTCGTCCCGCCAGAACTGAGCCTCGACCAGGAGCGGGAGCAGTCGATCGTCTATGCGTCCGACCTCGAACTTGGCGAGACGGTCCAGCTGGTCAGGGACGAGGTAGAACGCGTCGGACCGGCGCGGGTAGTGTTCGACAGCCTTTCCGAGATCCGGCTGCTCGCCCAGGGCGCCCTTCGGTTTCGCAGGCAGGTACTCGCCCTAAAACACTTCTTCGCGCAGCACGGATGTACCGTTCTGTTTCTCGACGACCTCACGGAAATGATTGACGATCTCAGCCTCCACAGTCTTGCCCATGGCGTCGTCCGCCTGGAGCAGATCGCGCTGACTTACGGCGCCGAGCGGCGCCGCCTTCGCGTCCACAAAATGCGCGGTAGGCAGTTTCACGGCGGCTACCACGATTTCATCATCCGCAAGGGCGGCGTGGAGATTTTCCCCCGGCTCGTGGCCGCCGACCACCCGGACACCGGTGAGCGTTCCGAAAGGGCTTCGAGCGGCGTCGCCGCTCTCGACGCGCTGGTGGGCGGAGGTCTCGATTACGGCACCTCGACCCTCATCATCGGCCCCTCGGGTACCGGCAAGTCGACGATCGGCCTGCGCTACGCTTACGAGGCGATGCAGAAGGGCGAGAAGGTGCTGGTCGTCAGCTTCGACGAAACCACCGCTATCTTCGCCAAGCGGGCCAGGGGGCTGGGATTGGACACCGGCCCCTTCACCGAGAATGGCCAGTTCACTTACCGGCAGGTCGACCCGGCGGAGCTATCTCCGGGCGAATTGACCGGGATCATTCGCGAGCAGGTCGAAGACGAAGGGGTCAGCGTCGTCATCCTCGATTCTCTGTCCGGTTATCAGCAGGCCATGCCGGAGGAGAATTTCCTGCTCCTCCAGATGCACGAAATCCTGACCTACCTGAACCAGCAGAACGTATTGACGTTTCTGATCCTGACTCAGGCAGGGATGATCGGTCACATGCAGAATCCGTTGGACCT
>JBDZVP010000135.1:0-3097 GCA_040255765.1 Sphingomonadales bacterium
CGGATCACAGGGCCTTTCGGTGAGTCGCTTAATGCGGCTGACAATCTGGTGGCGAAAGCCGCTGCTGCGCTTCGAGAGGCTTGCGGGACGAAGGCCGGCGCTTCGCTCCACCTCCGTAAATTCGTTCCGGTCGCTTCGGGTGTCGGGGGCGGCTCGGCGGATGCAGCGGCGACGCTTCGGCTTCTCAATCGCCTGTGGCGGCTAGACTGGCCCGACGAGCGGCTTGAGGAAATCGGGAGGGGCCTTGGTTCCGACGTTCCGGCGTGCGTCCGGTCGCAGACCATGCGCGGCACGCAGCGGGGAGATGAGCTGGAGCCGGTCGAGATCAGCCTGTCCGGACGTCCGATCCTGCTTGTGAACCCGCGCGTAGAGCTGTCGACGGCAGAAGTGTTCGCTCGCTGGGACGGGATTGACCGGGGCGCCCTCGACGACTGGCGGCTCGGCCGGAATGACCTTGAGGTTGCCGCCAAGCAGATTGCACCGCAGATCGACGGAATCCTGGCGTGGCTTTCCGCGCAAAAGGGGATCGATTGTGTGCGAATGTCGGGGAGCGGCGCGACCTGCTTCGCGCTGTTCAGCAGCGAGGCCGACCGCGACCATGCCGCGGAAGGCGTTCCCCGCGAATGGTGGCGCCTGGCTACGCGCTTGCGCTAGAGGCGCCTTATGCGCCCGATCCTGACCAACGAGGCGATGCGCGCCGCCGAGCAGGCCGCGATCGGTTCCGGAATTCCGGTCGAGACCTTGATGGAGCGGGCAGGCGCTGCTCTGGCCGAGGCGGTCCTTCGTTTTGCCGGGCCTCTACCAGTGCTGGTCCTGTGCGGACCGGGCAACAACGGTGGCGACGGCTATGTCGCGGCTCGCCATTTGCGGGAGCGTGGAGTCCAGGTCCGGGTCGCAACGATTGCAGAACCGAAGTCGGACGCTGCAAAGTCGGCGAGATCGAGCTTTGGCGGGGAAGTGGAGGCGCTTGATCCAGGGACAGCGCCGGCCCCGGTGCTAATCGATGCACTGTTCGGAACAGGGCTGAAGAAACCGCTGGAGAAGGTTGTTGTCGAGCAGCTAATTCGGCTGGCTGGAGCGGCATCCGTAAACATCGCCTGCGACCTTCCGAGCGGAGTGGACAGCGACAGCGGCGCCTTGCTCAGCGATGTGCCAGCGCTCGACCTAACCGTCACCTTCGGCGCGCTCAAGCCGGCACACCGGCTGATGCCCGCGATGGAAAGATGCGGCCGCGTCGTGCTCGCCGACATTGGGATCGCGGCAGAAACCCGATGGCATGAGATCGGCGGGCCGGAACTGCCGCCGCTGGATCCTCAGGGCCATAAATATACGCGCGGGCTCGTCCACTGCCTTGCGGGCAAGATGCCCGGAGCAATCGCGCTCGCGGCGACGGCTTCGGCGAGGGCCGGCGCTGGCTATGTTCGGGTGAGCACGTCTCGAACGATCGACAATTTGCCATCGGCGATCGTCCAGACGGACACCGCCGTTCTCGACGATTCGCGGATCGCCTGCATCCTCGTCGGGCCCGGGATGGGAGACGTCCCGCAGCTGCTGACGCTCGCTCTGACCGCTAAGGCGTCGAAGGTCATCGATGCCGACTCCATCGGCCATGTCGGGGAACCGGAGCGGCTCAAGGGGCAGGACGCGATCCTGACGCCCCACGAAGGCGAGTTCCGGCAGCTCTTCGGCGATATCGGAGGGACGAAGCCCCAGCGAGCCCTGGAGGCGGCTCGCCAGAGTAGCGCGGTGGTGGTGTACAAGGGAGCGGACACGCTCGTTGCCTCGCCAGACGGGCGGCTTGGCTTCGCTCCGCCCGCTCCGGCCTGGCTTGCGAGCGCAGGGACGGGAGACGTCCTCTCCGGGATGATCGCGGCGATGCGTGCTCGAGGGATGCCGTCCTTCGAAGCGGCTTGCGCCGCGGTCTGGCTGCACGGGCGCGCCGCTGAGATCGCCGGCCCCCGGATGATCGCGGACGATCTCGCCGCCGCAATTCCACAAGCCCTCGACCTGTTGTGAACGAGCTGATCGTTAGGATCGCTGCCCGCGGCGACGGGGTGACCGCAAGCGGGCGCCATGTGCCGTTCGGAGTTCCCGGAGATGCGGTTCTCGACGACGGCGCCCTTGCGTTCGGGGCGCATCACCAACAGCCTCCGTGCAGCCTTTTTCCGGAGTGTGGAGGGTGCCAGCTCCAGCATGCCGACGACGATGCCTATCGCGCTTACCTCGTCTCGCGCATCGAAACCGCCTTGGCGCAGCACGAGCTGGAGACGAAAATCCGCGATCCGCATTTGTCTCCGCCCTGCTCACGGCGCCGGGCCACCCTGAAGGCTCTGAAGCTGGGGCGGGGCACAGTCGTCGGGTTCAATGCCGAAAAATCGCACCGGATCGTCGACATGACGGAATGCCACATCCTCCGGCCCGAGCTGTTCGCGCTGGTGCAGCCGGCGCGGGTCCTGCTGGCGCGATTGATGAAGCCCAGCCGGGGAGCCGAGCTTCAGCTAACGCTGATCGATCAGGGCGTCGACCTGGTGCTTCGCAATGTTTCGGCAGAGGGGCTGGAAGCGCTGCAGGCACTTACGGGCTTTGCTCAGCACAGCGGGCTGGCGCGCCTGTCCGTCGACAATGGCGATGGCCCGGAACCGATCTACGAGCCGGAACCGGCCACGATCACGCTCTCCGGCGCCGCGGTTGCCTTTTCTCCGGGGACCTTCCTGCAGGCCACGAAAGATGGAGAGGAGGCGCTCGTGGACTGCGTGCGCGAAGCAGTCAGCAACGGGAGGATAGTTGCCGACCTGTTCGCCGGCCTCGGCACCTTCGCGTTGGCGACCCGGGCCTCGTACGCCGCGGAGGCCTCCCGCGACCCCGCCGCTGCGCTCCGGCGCGCTGCTCCCGCGACGACGGTAGAGCATCGCGACCTCTACCGGCGGCCGCTCGACGCCGGAGAACTCGCGCGCTTTGACGCGGTCGTCCTGGACCCCCCGCGAGCGGGAGCGGCCCAGCAGGTCGCGCAACTTGCCCGATCGCCGGTGCAGCGCATTGCCTATGTCAGCTGCAACCCCGCGACTTTCGCGCGCGACGCAAGGATGCTGGCCGATGG
>JBDZVP010000136.1:0-3082 GCA_040255765.1 Sphingomonadales bacterium
ACACGCACGAACTTCTCGCGCGGGGAGCCGGGGCGGGCGTTCGCGATTTCCGCCTGCTCGATCTTCCGCCAATCGTCATAGTCGGTCGGCATGAGGTCGCGGGTGGAGAGGAGCGCTTTCAGCCCTTCGGCGCCTTTGCGGTCGCCGCCGCTTCCCGGCGCCATCTCCGTTTCGATCTGGGCGGCGACCTCGTAACCGTCGGGGCGGTTGGTGCCGATGGTCCCGCTCGGGCCGCGCCTCGCCCAGCCGACGCAATAGAGCCGGTCGGCGATCTTGCCGTTTTCGTTGAGGAATTTTCCGCCGCGCTCGTCGTACGGAACGCCCTCAATCGGCGGTGTCGAATAGCCGATCGAGCTGATCACGAGGCTCGCTGGCACTTCGTAGGTTTCGCCGGTGCCGACCGCGCGGTCGTTTTCGTCGAGCTTCGTTCGCTCGACAACGATCCGCTCGGCCTTGCCGTCGCCCTCGATTCGGAGCGGCTTGGCGTAAAAGTCGAAGATCATCTTCGTCGGTTTCGACGAGTCCGGCCCCGCCGCCGCATATTCGCGGAGAAGCGACACCGATTTGCGCTGGCCCGGCTCCAGCACCTCGTCCGCTTCGGGCGGAGGGAAATCGGCGGGATCGACGACCGGAGTCGCAGCTTCGATCCGGCCGAGCTCGCCAAGCTCCTTGGGTGTCATCGAAATCTGCAGGGGCCCGCGGCGGCCGAGGATCGCAACCGTCCGGATCGGCGACTTCTCGAGCGCGTCGAGGGCGTGATTGACGATATCGCCTTCCTGGAGCTCGCCCCGCGTCTTGGACAGGATTCGGGCGCAGTCGAGCGCGACATTGCCGTTGCCGATGACGGCCGCATGGGTTCCGCCGAGCGCCGGATCGAGGTCGGCGAACTCGGGATGGCCGTTGTACCAGCCGACGAAGGCTGCCGAGCCGATGACTCCGGGCAAATCCTCGCCGGGGATTCCCAGTTTGCGGTCGTGCGGCGCTCCGATGGCAAGCACCACCGCGTCGTAGAATTCGAGAAGCTCGGCGATGGAAATATCACGGCCGACGGTGACGTTGCCGATGAAATCGACTCCCGCCGTGGCCGCGGTCTGGTCGTAACGCTTGCTCACCGCTTTCAGCGACTGGTGATCGGGCGCGACTCCGAAGCGGACGAGACCATAGGGCACCGGATAGCGGTCGATGATGTCGACGCGCGCGTTGTCGCCATAGGCCTTGTTGAGCGCCTCGGCGGTGTAGAAGCCCCCCGGCCCCGATCCGACCACAGCGAAGTGCCGCATCAGCTGGTGTGGTCCTCGAGAAGGATGTCGCTGCCCTTAGATTTCAACATCCCGGCGATCGGAGCGGCGAACATCCCGAGCAGGCCCGGAAGGTCGAAGTGGCAATGGACCTTGTCGTCGAACACGATGAGGTCGGCGTTGATCGAATCGCCCATCGCCGCGACCGACAGCTTCATCGTATCGCCTTCCCAGTGCGACTTCACCTCGCCGCCGCCGGGAATCTGCTTGTGAAGCAAGTGGATATTGTTGCCGATCCGCCGTTTCGCTTCCTCTTTCCCGAGCTTGTGCGGGAGGTCGACGTCGATCGGCTGGCCCATAATCAGGATGTTGCCCAGCCACGAGCGCTTTTCAAGCGGCGCCATGCGGTTATCATCGCGGGCGATGCGCCTGACCCCGTTCCTGTCGATGCTGATTGCAGCGCCCGCCCTGGCGCAAGCTCCGCCCGTTACCGCCCCAGCCATGCAACCGGCCATTTGGGACCCGGCGGCGGCCTATATCAGCGTCGGCCAGGACGAGCCCGGCTACAAGAACTGGTACATGGCGACGCCCGCGCACCCGATCGCGGTCAAGGCATTCAACGATTATCTCGTCTCGGCCGGGGTCGGCGGGATCGTCCCGACCTGGCAGCTGCTCCGCACCGCGACATCGTGGGAGGAGTGCGGGGCGCAGCCGTTCGAGGTGCCGCCGACCGAGGAATGGCCGAACATCATCCAGACGCTCCGCTACATCCGGGATTATGTAATCCCCGTCGTCGGGTCGGTCGAGCCGGTTTCCGTCTATCGCAACCCGTTGCTGAACAAATGCGCGGGCGGGGCGCCGCAAAGCGCGCACAAGATGGATAGCGCGATCGACATGGTGCCGCTGAGGCCGATCACCCGCGAAGCGTTGATCCAAACGCTCTGCGCCGCCCATACCGAGAATGGCGAGCGGTACGGCACGGGCCTCGGCTTCTACGCCTTCCTTCGATTCCACGTCGACAGCACCAAGTTCCGTCGCTGGAACATGGACCCGGCGGTCCTCGCCTTGTGCCCGCCGATCATCCATCCATCGGACGTGGCGTCGGTTGGGCAGCCGCTTCCTGTCAAAGCGCAAGCGGCGGAAACAAAAGCCCAATCTCCCGTTTCCCAATCTCAGGAGGCTTCGCGGCCGAGGCGCCGATAAGGCGCCCCTTTTGTTGCGGCGCCGCAACACCATATCGCTCCCGACCGAAGAGGGGGTCCTTGGATGGATTTTGAGAAACTGACCGACCGCGCTCGTGGCTTCTTGCAGGCCGCGCAGACGATCGCGGTCCGCGAGCATAACCAGCAGATCACGCCCGCGCACTTGCTCAAGGCGCTTCTCGACGACGAGCAGGGCATGGCCGCGGGCCTGATCCAGGCCGCCGGTGGCGACGCCAGGGCGGCAAAGCGCGAAGTCGACGCGCTAGTCGCGAAAATCCCGACGGTGACGGGGAGCGGCGCCACGTCCGCGCCGGCGATGGACGGCGACACAATCCGGCTTCTCGATCAGGCCGAGGAAGTGGCGAAAAAGGCCGGTGACCAATATGTGACCGTCGAGCGGATTCTCCTCGCGATGACCCTGGCCAAGGGCACGAGTGTCGCCAAGGCGCTGGAAACCGCGGGCGTGAAGCCGAACAATCTCAACGCCGCGATCGAGAAGCTTCGCGGCGGGCGGACGGCCGACACCCAAAGCTCCGAAGACCGCTACGACGCGCTGAAGCGCTACACCCGCGACCTGACCGAGGCGGCTCGCGAGGGCAAGCTCGATCCGGTCATCGGCCGCGACGAGGAAATCCGCCGAAC
>JBDZVP010000039.1:0-16868 GCA_040255765.1 Sphingomonadales bacterium
TCCTTCTTGTGCTCGACGAGCCGCTTGGCCTTCTCGATCACCATCTCGGCGACCTGGACGTGGCGGCTGGCGGGCTCGTCGAAGGTCGAGGAAATGACCTCACCGTTCACCGAACGCTGCATGTCGGTGACTTCCTCCGGCCGCTCGTCGATGAGGAGGACGATGAGGATCACTTCCGGATTATTGTCGGTCACCGCCCGCGCGATGTTCTGGAGAAGGACCGTCTTGCCGGTCCGCGGCGGAGCGACGATCAGCGCGCGCTGGCCCTTGCCGAGCGGAGCGACGATGTCGATCACCCGCGCCGACTTGTCCTTGATCGTCGGGTCGAGCGTGTCGAGCTTGAGCTTCTCGTCCGGATAGAGGGGGGTCAGGTTATCGAAGTTGACGCGGTGGCGAACGGCGTCGGGATCGTCGAAATTGATCGACGTAACGCGAGTCAGGGCGAAATAGCGCTCGCCGTCCTTGGGCCCGCGAATCTCGCCTTCGACGGTGTCGCCGGTGCGAAGCCCGAAACGGCGAACCACCGACGGAGCGACATAGATGTCATCCGGCCCGGCCAGATAATTCGCTTCCGGCGAGCGGAGGAACCCGAAACCGTCGTTCAGGACTTCGATGGTGCCGCTTCCGACGATCTGCAGGCCCTCGTCGGCCTCGACCTTGAGGATCGAGAACATGAGGTCCTGCTTGCGCATCGTCGACGCGCCTTCGACGCCGAGCTCCTCGGCCATGGAAACCAGCTCGGCCGGTGATTTTTGCTTCAGGTCTTTTAGATGCATTGGGATCGCTTTTCGGGCGTGGAGGAGAATTCAGCTGTTCAAAGCCTCGCGGCGGGACGCCGCTTGAATGGACGATAGGCTGAAACGGCGAAATGGATGAAAACAGGCCGGTGCAGCCTTCAAGTGCGCGAGTTAGGGAGCAGCTTGCCCCAAGTCAATCGGCTGTGTCGACGATCGCGAACGGCGCGGCGTGTTCACGGCAGCGCTAGAAGGGCCGAACGATCACCAGCACGACGATAATCGCGGTCGCGATTCCGGGGATCTCGTTCATGATCCTGAGCGAACGGCTGTTTTCCGATCTCTGGCCGGCGGCGAGCTTCTTTCCATAGGCGCCGATCCAGCCCTGGTAGCCCGTCAGTGCAATCACGAGCGCGAATTTCGCAGCGAACCAACCCTGGTGGAAGGCATCGATATTGAAGGCCAGGAGGAGGCCGAGAATCCAGACGATAATCATCGACGGCGTAAGGATGATGTTCCGGGCCCGCCGCTCACGCTCGGTCCAGGCACGATCCTCGGCCGATCCCGGCGGGCTTTCGTGATGGTAGATGTAGAAGCGGGGAACCAGAAGCAGCCCGGCGATCCAGAATATCACGAAGGTTACATGGGCCGCCTTGACCCACGGGTAAGCCACGCCAAGGAAACCCGCCAGATCGCTCATCATGTGCCTTTCACCAGCGCCACCAGCCGTTCGACATTCTCGATCGGCGTGTCGGGAAGGATTCCGTGACCGAGATTGAAAATGTGCGGCCGGTCGCCAAGCGCGTCAACGATCCGCTCGACCGCGCCGCGCATGTTGTCGCCCCCGGCGATAAGCGCAAGCGGATCGAGATTGCCCTGGACCGGGAAACCGGCCGCGAGCTCGCGATTCGCCCAGGCGGGGTCGACGGTCTCGTCCAGCCCGACGCAATCCGCCCCGGTTTGGTCGGCATAAGCTCGAAGCTTGCTACCGGCGCCCTTGGGGAACCCGATGACCGGAATGTCCGGATAATCTGCTTTCAAACGCTGGACGAGCCGCGAGGTCGGAGCGATCACCCAGCGTTCGAATTGCTCCGGAGCCAGGCTTCCCGCCCAGCTGTCGAACAACTGGATCGCCTCGGCGCCGGCCTCGATCTGGCCGGAAAGATAGGTGAACGTGACCGCCTCGATCCGCTCGATGATCGAAGCGAACCTTTCCGGGTCGGAATAAGCGAGCCGCCGGGATTCCGACTGATCCCGGCTTCCCTGCCCGGCCACCATGTAGGTCGCGACCGTCCATGGAGCACCGGCAAAGCCGATCAGCGCAACGCCCTCGGGAAGCTTCGCTTTCACCTTTCGAACCGTCTCGTAGACCGGCTCGAGACGAGTCAGCGCTGGAGTGAGCTTGTCGAGATCCGCTGAAAGCAGCGGACGGGTCAGCCGCGGCCCTTCACCGGCGACGAAGCTGAGGTTCTGGCCGATCGCGAACGGCACCACGAGAATGTCGGAGAACAGGATTGCCGCGTCGAGCCCGAAGCGGTTCAAGGGCTGGAGCGTAACTTCGGCCGCGGCATCGCTGTCATAGACCAGGTCCAGGAAGCTGCCCTTCTCCTGGCGAAGCTGGCGATACTCTGGAAGGTAGCGCCCCGCCTGCCGCATCACCCACATCGGGGGAGGATCGCGCCGCTCACCCTTCAGGACGGCGAGCAAGGGCTTGTCCGGACCGACCGCCGGCCGGGTCTCGCTCGGCGAACGGGTCACTCACTTCTCTCCCTATTTAGATTCTTAAAAGAAAACTGATGATGTAGTTGTCCGGCTGGACCCGGGAAATAGATGGTCGTTCCGGAATTTCCAACAGGAGTCGGAACGACCGGCCCTCGGGAATCCGGCGAGTCGCGCCGCTTGTCCCCCGCGATTCACAGGCTGGGGACGATCCGCCACTGTCGTGGATGGAATCTGGAATTGAGCGAGATGGGGCCTGAGCGGGTGCGTGGTTGAGGCTATCCCCGGACCCGCGCTACGGAGTCGAGCCCTCTTTTCCACAAGGTTGTCCTTTTGCCTTTGATCCTTGCATCCAGCAGCGCGATCCGGCGCCAGATCCTCGCAAATGCGGGCGTAGCGTTCGAGGTGGTTCCCGCGAACGTCGATGAATCCGGCGAGAAAGTGAAGCATCGCGACCCGGCCGCTCTGGCGACGGCGCTCGCCGAACTGAAGGCGCTCGAGGTAAGCCATCGGCGGCCCGGAGAGTGGGTCGCAGGCAGCGACTCCGTCGTCAGCGTAGGGAAGGAAATGTTCGACAAGCCCGCCGACCGGGCCCAGGCCGCCGATCACCTCCGGCTCTTCTCCGGGAAGGTGATGGTCTTGACCAGCGCCGTCGCTCTCGCTCGCGACGGAAAGGTCGAGTGGAGCGAATGCGATTCCGCGCGGTTGCACGTGCGCTTGCTCTCCGAAGAGTTCATTCAAGCCTATCTCGATGCCGAATGGCCCGAAGTGGGCTATTGCGTCGGCGTCTTCCGGCTCGAGGGGCGAGGCGTGCAATTGTTCGATTCCATTAAAGGGAGCTTCTTCACCATCCTGGGAATGCCGCTTCTGCCGCTTCTCGGAGCGCTTCGCGATCGCGGGGCAATCGACGGATGATCCGGCTTGCGCTCACCGGGTCGATCGGAATGGGCAAGTCCACGGTCGCTGAAATGTTCAGCCGCCACGGGGTCCCGGTGTTCGACGCCGACGCGGTGGTCCGGCGGCTCCAGGGTCCTGGCGGAGCGCTCGTCGGCCGGATCGAAGAGAGATTCCCGGGCACAACCGGGGCCGATGGCGTCGACCGCGATGCCTTGTCGAGCCGCGTACTCAAGGATCCCGAGGAACTGGCGGCGCTGGAAGCGATCGTTCATCCCGCGGTTCACCACGAGCGGACCCGCTTCATCGTCGAAAACGGCGACGCGAAGGCGCTCCTGTTCGAAATCCCCTTGTTGTTCGAAACCGGCGGAGCCGAAGCCTTCGACAAGGTCATCGTCGTTTCGGCCCCCGCCGGAGTCCAGCGCGAACGGGTGCTTTCGAGGCCGGGAATGACGGAAGCCAAGTTCGAAGCCCTGCTTGCGCGCCAGATGCCCGACGAGGAAAAAAGGAAACGAGCGGATTTCGTTGTCGACACCGGCGGCGACCTATCCACAACAGAAGGCCAGGTCCGGGAAATTCTTTCTTGTCTCCGCCTCGGCGGCGGTGGTTAAAGACACCCATGCGGGAAATCGTTTTCGATACCGAGACCACCGGGCTCGACCCGGCGGGCGGCGACAGGATTGTCGAGATCGGCTGTATCGAGATGATCAACCGCGCCGAAACCGGGCGCCATTTCCATGCCTATTTCAACCCCGAGCGGCCAATGCCGGCGGGCGCGGAAGCGGTCCATGGCCTGAGCGACATCTTCCTTTCGGACAAGCCCCGGTTCGCCGAGCGAGTGACCGAACTTCTCGAATTCATCGAGGATTCGCCGCTGGTCGCGCACAATGCCGGCTTCGACTTCGGATTCCTCAATCACGAGCTGGAACGGTGCGGCTATCAGGCGGTATGCATGAGCCGGATGGTGGATACGCTGTCGCTTGCCCGGAGCAGGCATCCCGGCGCCAAGCATAGCCTGGACGCGCTCTGCATGCGGTTTGGAGTCGACCGGAGCCGCCGGACGAAGCACGGCGCCTTGCTTGATGCGCAACTGCTCGCGCAGGTCTATGTCGAGTTGACGGGCGGGCGTCAGATCGGCCTCGGCCTGGTCGAGGAAACCGCTGGCGTTGAGAACGTTGATGTCCCGGGCATTGTCACCGTTCGGCAGCCGCGGGCACCTCGTCCGCATCAGCCCGCGATCGAGGAGTTGGAGCGCCATCGAGCATTTATCTCCGAGCTGGTCGAACCGATCTGGGCACGCTTCCCCGCCGCGAGCTGACGCGGCGGCAAGCGCCGCCGGATTTGGCGGCCGAAGCCTCAATTGGAAAGGAGCCTCGCCAGTGGATGTCAGAGTCGCGGACCACCAGGTCGAAACCGGCGATTCCATCAAGGAACATGCAATCCAGCGGATCGAGGAGATAACCGAAAAATATTATTCGCGAGCGGTCGGGGCCAATGTCACCTTCGGCAAGGGCCCGTACGGTGACTACACCTGCGATATCGTCGCTCCGATCGTCCAGGGGGTCGTCCTCAAGGCGTCGAACCGCGGACAGACCGCCCAGCTCGCTTTCGAGGGCGCGGCCACCAAGGTCGAAAAGCAGCTCCGGCGCTACATGCGGCGGCTGAAGGACCATAACCCGGGCGACGGCGGCCCGTCGGCTTTCGAACCCAACGCGCCCTATCACGTCTTCGCGGCGAGTTCCGAAGAAGAGGAAGCGCCCGACAATCCGACCATCGTCGCCGAGACCAGGGTCGACGTTCCGCAGGCGAATGTCGCCGATGCGGTCATGATGCTCGACCTCAGGAACACGCCCGCCCTGCTGTTCAGGAACAGCAATACCGGGGAGCTTAACATGGTCTATCGCCGGGAAGACGGGAATATCGGCTGGGTCGAGCCGCCCGAGCGCTGAGCCGCTCAAGCATGATCTCCGGGGCGGGTGGCAAACACCGGCCGCGTGCTGCAAGAGTCTCGCCCAAATGCATTTGACCGAGTTTCTCGATTTCGAAGCGATCAAGCCCGCTTTGCCGGCGGGCAACAAGCGCGCCTTGCTCAACCAGCTGGCGAGCATTGCCGCCGCGCGCCTGGAGCTTCCGGCGGCCGCGATCGTCGAAACCCTGGTCGAGCGAGAGAAACTGGGCTCGACCGGTTTCGGCCAGGGCGTCGCCATTCCTCACGGCAAGGTCGAGGGGCTGAAGCAGATCTACGGCCTGTTCGTCCGGCTCGCCGAGCCTGTCGGCTACAAGGCGATCGATCGAAAGCCGGTGGACCTGGTCTTCCTGCTTCTGTCGCCTCCCGATGCCGGCGCCGAGCACTTGAAAGCGCTGGCGGCGGTGAGCCGGGTGGTTCGAAACGCGCCGACGCTCGAGAAAATGCGGGGGGCGCGGAGCCGCGACGCCCTGGCTGCGGTGCTTCTGGGAGCGGACGAGCGCGACGCCGCCTGACCTTGCGATGCGGTTGAACGCCTCGGTCGAAGTCTCCGGCCTGATTCGGAAGGTCGAGGGCGCGGGGGGGTTCGGAGTCGTTTTGCGCAGAGGCGACGCCGATAGCGGGTCGATTCTCGTCATCGTTCGAAGCCGCGGCCGATTTGCCGCCTGCTTGCAGCGGACGCTGGCCATGGACGGCACATATAATTGGGGTGCGGTCGGGCCCGAAGCCGGAGCGCCGGAAGAGAAAGTTTCGCAATTCCTCGCAAGACAGGCCGGATTCGACCCGGATTTGTGGCTCGTTGAACTGGATATCGCGCAGCCGGAACGATTCATCGCTGAAACGACCTTGTCGGGTTGATTCTCGGCTGCGGTCCGGAAAAAGGGGCCAATCAAATTGAGAGCGGGGGGTGCTTTTTCGCCGATTAACCGGACGAAAGCACCACGCGAGACGGGGATCAGCCCAGGGGCTTTGCGGGAAGTAGCCGCGCGTTTTTGAAGCTTCGGTTCGGGCGGATCACCGCACTGACAACGGACAATATGGTGGCTTCGCTTCGTTCGGCGCTGCTGATCTGCGCCGCGATGAGTGCCAGTTCGGTTGCGCCGGCCCAGGTCGGCCCGAGCGCTCAGTCCGTGCTCCCGGCGGCAACCGCGGTCAGCCCTTCGGCAATCGCGAAGGAATTGCTCCGCAATTCCCAGACTCTGGCGGTTCCGCCCGAAGAGACTTCCGTGCCGGACGAAGATTCGGATGCCGCGCAGGTCGATCCGAATGCCGACCTTCCAACAATGGTCGCCGAGCTTCGCAGCTCCGATCCTGGAAGCCGCGAGCTCGAATGCCTCGCGGCCGGGGTCTATTTCGAATCGAAGAGCGAGCCGCTCGCGGGACAGCTCGCAGTGGGCCAGGTGATCGCCAATCGTGCGGACAGCAGTCGCTTTGCTGACACCTATTGCGGGGTTCTCTTCCAGCGCGGGCAATTCTCGTTCGTTCGCGGCAAATCCTGGCCGCGCATCAACAAGAACGGCCGCCAATGGCAGACCGCGGTTGCGATCGCGAAGATCGTCGACCAGGACCTCAAGGAATCGAAAGTCGGCGACGCGCTTTTCTTCCACGCGAAGCGGGTTCATCCCGGCTGGCGCCTGAAGCGAGTCGCTTCGATCGGTCAGCACATCTTCTATCGGTAGGCTATGCCACACCGGCTCGTTGCCGGCGTTCTTGAATCGTTCTAATCGTCCCGGGTGAGCACCGCACCCCAACCGATTCTCGACACCTGTTTCTCCGATACGCCCGTGGCCGCGGACGTGGCTCGGGGGGTTACCCGGCTGTTTTGCAGGCAGGAGCTGTTCGCGATCTGCGAAGTCCCTCTGCCCAATGGCCGGCGAGCCGACCTCATGGGCATCGATTCCAAGGGGAATCTTACGATCGTCGAAATCAAGGTCGCCCGGTCAGACCTGCTCGGCGACTGCAAGTGGACGGAATATCTCGATTATTGCGATCATTTCTACTGGGCGGTCCCGCCTGAGCTCGCGTCGATCCTCGACGGCGAGCAGTTCCTTCCCCGGGAGGCGGGCCTGATCGTTGCCGACCGCTATGACGCGGCATTGGTTCGGCAGGCTCTCCACCGGCCGCTCGCCGCTGCTCGGCGAAAGGCAGAGCTTTTGCGCTTCGCCCGGCGGGCAGCGCGACGGCTTTCCGAACAGTTGGACCCGACGCTTGGCGCCGGCAGCTAGGGAGCAGCCTTCTTCGCCTCGATCAGCTTGAGCAGCTGCGGCGTTCGGTTGTCCCGCTTGGCATAATCGCGCGCCGAATAGCCGGCCACGGAATCGGTCTTGTCGGGATCGGCGCCCGCGTTGAGCAAGGAGCGCACGATCGACACCTGACGGCGCTGGACGGCGACGATCAAGGCGGTCTCCCCGGCCCGGTTCGTTTCGTCGACCCTTGCGCCCAGCCCGATCAACCAGTCGGCGGCCTCCGGATAACCGGCGCGCGCCGCCGCGATCAGCGGAGTCTCGCCGTTCGGTCCAGCCATATTGGGGTCCGCCCCCTGCTGCAGCAGGTAGCCGGTCCATTCGTGATCGCGATTTTCGATTGCCGCGAGGAGTGCGGTTTCGCCAGTGAGGTCGCGGGCGTTGACCAGCGTTGGAGTCGCCTGGAGCAGCTTCACGGCATCGTCGCTCTTGCCGTCCTTGATCGCCTTGACGAACTGCGCGCCTTCATAGCCGGTGATCTGGGCGACGACCGGCGCGGCCACAGCAGTGATTGCAATCGCAAACAGGGCGCGCTTCAACGCATTCATTCCGGTTCCCCCAGGCGTGACTTGATCGGGGGCAGTTAGCAGAGCATTGCTGGCTTTGTCATGAATGCAGGCAAGCCATTCTGGGAAAAGCCTTTGTCGGCGCTGGACCGCGGCGAATGGGAGGCTTTGTGCGACGGTTGCGGCCGCTGTTGCCTGCATAAACTGGAAGATGAGGAGACCGGCGAGCTCTATCCGACCAACGTGGCCTGCAAGCTACTTGACCGGCGGAACGGACGCTGCACCGATTATCGGAATCGCAAGTCGCTGGTTGCCGACTGCGTGCAGCTCGACCGCAACAACCTGGACAAGCTCGACTGGCTTCCCGAAACCTGTGCCTACCGCCTGCGCGCGGCGGGCGAGCCGCTTCCCCGCTGGCACTACCTCGTCTCCGGAAGCCGCGAGACCGTTCACGAGGCGGGACAATCCACGCGCGGCTGGACCGTGAGCGAAATCGACGCGGGCGAGCTCGAGCATCACCTGGTCGAACGTGCTCTTTAAGCGGACGGCGCAACGCCGCGTGGTCGGCCATCCGGACCTTCCGCTTCCTGTCCTGCTGTGCCCGATCCGGAACGCCCGCCGGATGCGGCTCCGCTTCGACGAGCAGAAGCGCCTGCTGAAGCTGACCCACCCCCGCGGAGTCCGAGCCTCCACGGCGCTGTCCTGGGCGGCTACTCAAAGGCCTTGGGTGGAACAGCAGCTCCGCGGCGCGCTCCCGCCGGAGCCGCTGGCGCCGGGAGCAACCATCCCGATCGCCGGAAAGGACGTGCAGCTCGTCTGGGACGGGCAATCGCGGCGGACTCCGGCGCTGGCCGAGGGGAAGCTTGTTTGTGGCGGCCCCAGTGAAGGATTCTCAAGGCGCGTAGAGCTGTTTCTCAAGCGGCTGGCCCTCGACACCCTTTCACTCGAAACCGCGGAATTCGCGGGCCGGGCTGGCCTGCGCGCGGTCTCGGTCAGGATCGGCGACGCGCGAACCCGGTGGGGGAGTTGCAGCAGCAAGGGCGCCATCCGCTACTCGTGGCGGCTGATCCTCGCTCCCGAGGATGCTCGCCGGTTCGTGGTCGCCCATGAAGTCGCCCATTTGAAGCACCTCGACCATGGCAAGGCGTTCAAGGCGCTCGAGCGGGAGTTGTTCGGAGGGGACGTCGCCGCGGCCGAGCTTTTATTGCGGGAGTCCGCCCCTCGGCTGCGCCGGATAGCCGTCAGCGGCTGACCCCTCCTGGGGAACCCGCTGCTGGCCGGGCCGCGGCGTTGCCGGCTGCTGCTGCGGCTGGGTAGGTGGCGGGACCTGCTGTGGCTGCGGCTGCCTCTGAGGCGCCCGTTCGCGCGAATTGCCGAGCACATTGTCGAGCCATTGCTGGCTTAGCCCATTCTGCTGGGCCGGCTGCTGTTGTCCGGGCGGAAGAGTCCCCGGCGGATACTGCTGCGCGCCGTATCCGGGCGGATAGCCGCCCGGAGGCGGAATCGGATTGCCGTTCTCGTCGACCAGCGGCGCTGTGTTCATGTCGATATATTCGTCGCCCATATATTGCTCGTCGGGCTCGAGGTTCCAGTCGGGCATCGGCACCTGCGTCTGGAATTGCTCGACCGGGCGCTTGGCGACGGCGACGCTCATGAAGTCATGGAACGCCCTTGCCGGCGCGGTGCCGCCGTAAAGTCCGGCGACCGGCTTTGCATCGTCGCGGCCCATCCACACACCGGTCGTAAGCCCGCTTGAAAAGCCGATGAACCAGCCATCCTTGTTGGACGTGGTCGTGCCGGTTTTGCCCGCCACGGGACGGCCGATCTGCGCGGCGCGGCCGGTCCCGGTCAGGACGGCCGACTGCAGCAGGTCAGTCATTTCCGCGGCGACCCAGGGCGCGACGAGAACACGCTGCTCCGGCGCTTCGTGGCGATAAAGCTCCTTGCCGTTGACCGTCACCACGCGCGTGATCGCGTAAGGCGTCACCGCAATTCCGTTGTTGGCGACCGAAGCGAACGCCTCGGTCATTTCAATCAGCCGCACCTCGCTGGATCCGAGGACCATGGAAGGGTAGGTCGAAATGTCGGTTGTGATCCCGAAGCGATGGGCCATGTCGGCGATAGTCGAAAAGCCGAGCTGCTGGCCGATCTGGGCACTGATCGTGTTGATCGAGCGTGCGAATGCCTCTCGCAACGTGACCGGCCCCGCGTAATTGCGGGTGTCGTTGCGCGGACTCCACCCGTTGATGGTGACCGGCTGGTCGACCATCACGTCGGTTGGCTTCATCCCGGATTCGAGCGCGGCCAGGTAGACGAACAGCTTGAAAGAGGATCCCGGCTGGCGCTCGGCCTGGGTCGCACGGTTGTAGATCGAGTCCGGATAGCTCTTGCCGCCGATCATCGCCCGAACGGCGCCGTCGCGATCGAGGGCCACGAGCGCGCCTTGGGCCCCATTCGGCGCATTCGCGACCACGGCTTGCTGCGCCGCCTGCTGCATTGTGGGGTCGAGCGTGGTCCAGACGTCAATCGGCTCGGAAGTCTCGTCGATCAGGGTGTCGAGCTGCGGAAGCGCCCAATCGGTGAAATAGCGGACGCTGTCCTGCTTTGTCGTCTGCTGGATCTTGATCTTGGCCGGATCGGCGTCGGCCGCCTGGGCCTCGCTGATGAAGCCATTGTCGACCATTGCATGAAGCACGACTTCCGAGCGGTCACGCGCCGCCTCGACGTCCGCGGTCGGGGCGTAGTTGGACGGCGCTTTCACCAGCCCAGCGATGATGCTTGCCTCGCCGAGCGACAAATGGTCCGCGCTATGGCCGAAGAATCGCCTTGAAGCGGCGTCGATCCCATAGGCGCCGCCGCCGAAATAAACCCGGTTGAGATAGAGTTCGAGGATTTGGTCCTTGCTGAACTTGCGCTCGAGCGCGAGCGCCAGGATCCCTTCCTTGATCTTGCGCCCGAAGGTCCGGTTGTTCGTCAGGAAGATGTTGCGGGCGAGTTGCTGGGTGATGGTCGACCCGCCTTGAAGCCAGCGCCCCGATTTCACCCTGACGGCGATCGACCTGGCGATTCCGATCGGGTCCACGCCGGGGTGCGAGCGGAATCTCTTGTCCTCGATGGCGATCATCGCCGAGCGCATCGACTGCGGGATCTGGTCGTAGGTCAGCCACTGGCCGAAGCTCGGGCCGAGCGAAACCAGCACCGCGCCGTTCGACGCGTGCACCCGGATCATCTGGCCGAGATCGCTGCGCTTGGTGAGCTGGCCGTAACTCGGGAGCGAAGCGACCGCGACCGCGACCGCGACGACGAGCGCGATCGTGCCCAGCAGGGCGCCATAGAGAAGGAGCTTGAAAGCCGTGAAGAGGGGGCGCCGCTCGGTGCCTGTCGGTTTTCGGGCCATCTGGTGTCAGGCGATAGGAATGCGCGGCGAATCCGGCAAGGCGTTCATTTGCGAACGTCTTCGGGCGAGCCGCCGCGCTGCAGGAGAAAGTTCATCGCGGGCTCCAATGACGAAGACGAGGTTACGCACGCATTAACCCTGTTTTTACGCCGATAGCCAATAGAGGCGCAATGAGGTGCACGCTTCGCCTCTTGAGCAGCCTTGCCGCCATCCTTCTGGCCGGCGCACCCGCTGCCGCGCCCGCGCAATGCCGGTTGTGCTCGACTCCGACGACCCAGTTGGACAGCGACGAAGCCGGCGACGATATTCGCCTCGACGTCCAGGCGACCCTCGACTTCGACCGCCTCGTGCTGCTTGGCGGCGGGAGCGGAGAGGCGATCCTTCTCCCCGGAGGAGAGCGAAGCGCCACCGGCTCTGTCGCAACCGTCAGCGCCAGGGCGATGGTCGGCTCGATCACGGTGCATGGCGAGCCCAATCGCGCGCTTCGGGTCGAGATGCCGGGTTCGATCAAGCTTTATTCGCTGAGCGGCGGACGGATCTCGGTCGACCAGCTTGGCACCGATCTTTCCGGGATGCCGCGACTCGATTCGGCGGGCAACCTGACTTTCCGATTCGGGGGACGGCTCCAGATCAGCGGTGACGCCGACGGCGAATATCGGGGCGACGTGCCAATTACCGTCGAATATCTCTGACCCCGTCGCTCAAAGAGGAAATGGTTCAGAACGGATAAATCGTTACGGGGCCGTTTACCAAGCCCTTGAGGGAAGGGGTAAGCGGCTGCGGTTAATGAAGCGATCACGGGTGACCGGACCAGCGGTCGGGCAGCCGCTGACATTTTGAACCAGTGGGGAAATGAAATGAACAAGGTTCTGATTGCTGCCGGTGCGGTTGCCGCGCTGGCCCTTACCAGCGCTCCCGCTTTCGCGGCGACGCCGACGACCCAGGCGACTGCAACGGCTCGTATCGTCAAGCCGCTCACGCTTACGTCCACTCGCAATCTCGATCTCGGAACGATCGTCCTGAGCGGCGTTGCTCCGTACACCCAGACGGTCGGAATCACGCAGGCTGGCGTGTTCAGCTGCGGCGGCGCGAACCTGACCTGCTCGGGCACGACGCAGACGGCGCAATATGCGGCCACCGGTACGCAGGGCCAGACCCTGACGGTTTCCGGTTCCGCGAACATTCCGCTCGTCAACTCTACCCAGGTTTCGCCGAACCTGTCGCTGGCCGTCGCTTATCCGGCAGCCGGCTCGGTCGTGCTGGACTCGACCGGCAACGTCACCTTCGACATTGGCGGTTCGATCTCGGTCAGCGACACGACGACCGACGGCGTCTACACCGGCACGTTCGACCTGACCGCCGACTATCAGTAATCGCGTTTGACTTCCGCGGCTTCTCGCCGCGGTGGAGAGGGTCGCCGGACAGGTTCCGGCGGCCCTTTTCCTTGTGTTGAACGGCAATGGTGAACCGAAAATCAACCATTCCGGAGTAACCCCGCAATAACTCCAAATCGGAGCGAAGTGGGGATCCGAAATGAACTTGCTGACCAAAGCCGTCGCGGCGGCTGCTTTTCTCGCCGCGCCTCTCATTCCGGTCGAACAGGCCAACGCCGGTGTCGGCGACCTGCTGGTCGCTCCGACGCGATTGATACTGAACGGCGGCCGGAGCGCCGAGGTAATCCTCAACAATATCGGCGACGAGCCCGCGACTTACCGAATCTCGGCAGAGTTCAGGCGGATGAACCCCGACGGATCGCTCGAGGAGGTCGCCAATCCGACCGCGGCGGAGAAGGCCGCTCAGGATATGCTGATCTTCGCTCCGCGGCGGGTCACGCTTGCTCCCCGGGAGCCGCAATCGATCAGGATCGCTGCGCGGCCGCCCAAAGGCCTTCCCGACGGCGAATATCGCGTCCATCTGCTGTTTCGGGCAATTCCTCCCGCGACTCCGGTGACCAATGCAGCATCCGCGCCGGCCAAGGGCGTGAGCTTCAAGCTGACTCCGGTCTACGGGGTCACGATCCCGGTGATCGTCCGGCTGGGCAATCTCAGCGTCCAGGCCGGAATTTCGAATGTCCATGTCGAAAAGCATGACGGGAAACCCGCGATCGCGATGGAACTCAGCCGCACCGGCTCGCGATCGACTTTCGGGGAGATCAAGGTGCTCAAAGCCGGCGTGAAGGACCCGATCGCGCTATCCCGTGCTGTCGCCATCTACACCGAGCTCAACCAGCGGGAGGTGGTCGTCCCGGTCGACGAGAACTTCAAGGGCGACATCTCCGGCCCGGTGACGGTCGAATATGTCGAAACCTATGACGATGGATCGAAAACCATCGCCGAAACCCAGGCAGTGCTGCGCTAGGGCGGGAAGACCGCCAGGCGCGGGTGACGATCGGTGGGTGCTGCCGGCAAGTGGCTTGGCTGGGCGGGCGCGCTGTCTGCGTTCGCCTGCATCGCCACGGTCGGCGCCGACGCGGCGAGCCCGGTGGGCGACCGCTGGGCGGCTAATCCCGACGAGCAATTCCTTCTTGACGTCAAGCTCCACCAATACCGGCTTGGCGATGGAATCCGCGCCTACAACACGCCGCAGGGAACCTGCCTGGTCTTCGGCGACTTCCTGACGACGCTCGACGTTCCGATGAAGATCGACCTCGGCGCCAGGAAGGCGAGCGGCTGGGCGTTCAAGGAAAGCAACGGCATCTCGATCGATGCAGCCAGCGGCGTCGTCAACTATGGCGGCAAGAGCGAGAAGCTCGCGCCGACGGACATCCGCGAGACTCCCGAAGGGTGGTGCGTCGATACCAATGCCCTCTCGCGCTGGTTCGGAATAGGGGTGAAACCGGTAACCAGCGGTTCGGCCCTGGTCCTGGAAACCGAAGCAAAGCTGCCCGTGGAGCTGGCGCTCGAGCGCGAAAAGCGAGCGGCGAACCTTCATAAGGCGAGCTTCAACCTGGCTTCGCTTCCCCAGGTTCGCCTTCCGTACCGGATGTGGCGTGCGCCCGCGCTCGATTTCGTCGTCAGCGCCGGCATGACCTACAGCGCGGAAACCGGAACGAAGATCGACCGCCGATCCTCCGTTTATGCGGCCGGGGAAGTGGCTCATCTTTCCTACAACGCGCAGATCGCCACCGACGAAAAGGGCGTGCCGGCATCGCTTCGGCTGCAAGCTTACCGCTCGGACCCCGATGGCGAACTGCTCGGCCCGCTTCATGCCACCCATTTCGGTTTCGGCGACGTCGCAGGCCTTGCTACCCGCCTGAGCGGAAGCGCGACGAGCGGCCGCGGCGCGGTGGTGACCAACCAGCCGGTCGTCAACCCGACGAATTTCGACCGGACGCGATTCGAAGGGGACCTGCCGGCCGGCTGGGACGCCGAGCTTTACCGTAATGGCGAACTCCTCGCTTTCTCCCACGGCGACGGGCGCCAGCGATACACGTTCGACGACGTCCAGCTCATGTACGGGGAAAACCAGATCAGCATCGTGCTGTACGGACCCCAGGGCCAGGTCAGGACCCGCAACGAGGTCATTAACGTTGGCCAGGACAACGTCCCCGCCGGCAAGACCTGGTATTGGGCGGGCGTGAACCAGCCGGGCCGCGACCTCGTGGCGATCGGCGAGGATCCGGTGAGCCCGCTCGAGCCCAGGCTCCAGGCGGCGCTGTCGGTCGAGCACGGGCTCGACGAGCGAACTTCCGTCGGAGTGCTCGCCCGCACCATGCTTCTTGCCGACCAGCGCGTGACTTTCGTCGAGGGCACGGTCAGGCGCTCGCTTGGGTCTGCGCTCGTCGAAGTCGGAGTTTCAAAGGAAAGCAGCGGTGGAACGGCCGCGCGGGCGCAGCTCCTGGCGAAGCTCGGATCGCTGAATGTGAGCGGCGAAGCCGTGATCGCCAAGGATTTCCACCTTCGGGGAGGTCCGGCAACGACACAGAAGGACGTCCGCCTCGGGGTCGATTCGCCGCTTCGTATCGGCCGGACCATCATTCCGGTCCACGCGGACGTCCACTACGTCGATCGGCCGGATGGAAGCTCGCAGCTGGAAGCCGCCGGCAGGCTTGCGGCGACGATCGATCGCTTCAACCTTGCGGCGCAGGTGCGGTACACGCGCCAATATCTTGCCAAGGGCCCGGCCCCGCCCGCCGACGTCGTCGCGGACCTGATCGGAACCGGGCGAATCGGCCCGGTCCGGGTTCGCGGCGCGGCAACCTTCGAGGTCAACGGCCAAAGCCGGTTCCGCGGCGCGGAACTCACCGGCTATTGGTCCGCGTCCGACAATGTCGATTGGGAAGGCACGCTCGCCTATGACGGGCCGCAGAGCCGCGCGCGCGCGCGAATCAGCCATATCAACCGCTTCAACGGGCTCGCGCTCGCAATCACGGGCGAGGCCGCGACCGATGGATCGGTGGCGATCGGCTTCAACCTGAATTTTTCGCTGGATCCGGCCAACGGCTTCAGCCTGTCGCGGCTGCCTCTCGCTTCCGCGGGCTCGGTGAGAGCGAAAGTCTATCGCGATCTCAATGACAACGGCATCGCCGATCCCGGCGAGCCCGCCGAAAAGGGCGCGATCATCACCGCCGGGCACAGCGTGGCGAAGCAGCCAACGGATGCCAATGGAACGGTCATGGTCGCCGGCCTCGCGACCTTCACGCCGATCACGGTCGGAATCGACCGGAGCAGCCTTGGCGACCCGATGCTCGCTCCCAAAAAGGCGCTCCAGGTGGTGGTGCCCAGGCCCGGCGTGCCCGCGGAAGTCCAGATCGGACTGGTCTCGTCAGGCGACATCGAGGGCGCGATCGTCAAGAACGGCGGGCTCGGCTTCGAAGGCGTGGATATCGAACTGATCGATTCAAACGGGGCCGTCGTCGGCACCGCCCGGACGGATTACGACGGCTACTTCCTGTTCGAGGGCGTTCCTTACGGTAGCTATCGAGTGCGAATCGCGAAAGATTCGGCCCAGGCCATCGGCGTTCCGCAGGAGTTGAACCTTCAGGCGACCGTCAACGACAACGAGCCCGTCGCCCGTCTCGGCTCGACCCAGCTCCAGCCCGCGCCGAAAATCGCTTCCGCGCAATAGTCGTCCAAGACGACTTCCCGCATAAACGCTGTTGCGATGCAGTCGCAAAAGCTTTGTGCTGTTCGCGGAAGGCATCCGGTCGGCCAGTCCCTGGACTGGCCTCGATCGAATGCTGGTGCGGTCGAGAAGACTCGAACTTCCACGGCCTTTCGGCCACAGCGACCTCAACGCTGCGCGTCTACCAGTTCCGCCACGACCGCACGTGCATGAAAATGGACGGCTTGGAAGCCGCCGCTCCTGGCAAGGCCCGCGCCTCTATCAAAGGGATCAGGGGGGCGCAATGCCGCTGCTTCAATCCCGTATCGGGACAGTGCTTAACGCCTTGTTTACCATTGGCGCCCG
>JBDZVP010000137.1:0-3072 GCA_040255765.1 Sphingomonadales bacterium
CTCGGCCGGCGGAGGCGGCGGGGCCGCGACGCCACCGAAGTTGTAAGTGAGGCTGGCGAGCAGGCTGTGCGAACGCCAGTGGCCGATGATTTCCTCGGCCGGCGATTCCTCGATGTTGAACTTGGTGTTGAAGTAGCGGTACTTCAGCCCGAGATCGAGGTTCGGCGTGATTGCCGTGCGGACGCCGGCGAGAATCTGCCAGGCGAAGTTCGAATCCGTCCCCTGGAAGCTGAGCGCGTTGATCTTGTAGTTGGTCCGGGCAACACCCGCGCCGCCGCCAACGAAGGCACTCCAGTTGCCGCCGAGCCCGAAATCGACAAGGCCGTTGGCCATCGCCGAAACGGTCCGTGCGCGCCCGCCGTCGCCCAGAAGCGGTCCGAAATTCGGAATGGCCACGTCGACGTCGCCGATGCCGGCGCGCTTGTAACCAAGCTCGCCTTCCAGCCGGAACAATCCGAAATCATAGCCGAGGTTGACGTCGCCATCGATGCCGATGTCGTGGTGCACATCGAACGACCCGTCATCGAGCCCGGTCGGGCCCTGATAATCCATGTCGTCGTTCTGGATCCACATTGCGCCAAGATCGGCGCCGACATACGGACCCGTCTGCGCCAGTGCTGGCGACGCGACCGCCGCTGCCGCAACGGCTGCAAGTAAATGCCACTTCATAGAAAGAGCCCTTTCGCTTGTTTTCCGCCGACTCTTACAAACGGGCGGACGATAGGTTTCAAGAATAGCGCGACGAAAGCGGGGAATTGACCAAACCTGTTGTTCCAAAGCAACAATCTGGTTCAGTTCGGCACAATTCACGCGGGTGCCCCTCTGGCTGTCACATCTGCTGGAGGTAGTCGAACCGCCGCTGATACGGTGCGCACCGCTCGCCGATAGCAATTGCGTGGTCGAGGCACGCCTTCTCAAGCACGCGCTGGCGCCGGGTCCGGCTCGATCCGGAGATGGAACGCCCGTGCCGCTCCGCTTCGAAGGCGCGATCGAACGCGTCGAAGTTAAGGTCTGCCGCACCGCCTCCGGGCCAACCGGTGAAAGCCTCCACCGCCGCCTGTTCCTGGGCCGAGACAATCAAATCCTCGTAGCGGACAGTGCGAAATGGGATGCCTAGACTGTCGAGATACGCCAGGTAATCCAGGATTCCGGCGCTCTCCCGGATGCAATATTCTTCGACCCAGTCATCTCCAAAGCGGTCCAGATTATTTTGCAGCCGATGCTTCTCAAGGAAGCTCAGCGCGACATCCACGATGTCCCTGACGGTTACGAGGACCCGGCTTGGCGAAAAGGTGGCCGTCATGGCGAAATGCTCTTGGCAAAGCACTTCCTTGGCAGCCCATCGGGATCCTTCAAGCCGAGGCCCCATCAGTCGCCGGAAGCGCTGCAACGCGGTTTCATCCCCCTGCGCCCAATCGGCGTCCGAGACCGGCAATCCTAAGGATTCAAGCTGGATCCTGAGGAGCCGCGAATTGCCGGGCCGAAGGAAGAAGGGCTCGTTGAAGACGACCCGGTCCGGGGGACTCGACAGCCAGTTGGAAAGCATGGTGCTCCCGGAGCGGCCGATTGCCGCGATGTAGAAATCGGGAGATTGGGGCTTAGCCACGCACCGCTTCCTCTAGCAGCGCAAGCTCGCGCGGGATCAGCAGTGCATTGCTGCGGTCGGCCCGGATCCGGCTTGCAGCTGCGCGCGAGCGGTCAAGAAAAAGCTGCGGCCGCTCGGCCATTTCCAGGATGTGGCCGGCGAGGCGGTCGCTATCGCCCGGCGGAGCGATTGCCGCACACTCGTCATCGACGAACTCCAGCACAGCCTCGACGCCGTTGGTGACAGGGACCAGGCCGGAACTCATCGCCTCATCGCGCGACACCCCCTGCGTATCCAGCCGCGTAGGCACGAGGAAAAGGCCATTCCGGCGATGCATTTCGGCAATTTCCTGCTGCCGAAGGAATCGCCGTGAAATCACTACCTGCGGGTGGCCAGCAAGCGGGTTGAGGGTCTTTTCGAACAATGGGCCATCGCCAATTATCGTGAAGCGGAAACGTCCGGATTCCGGCGATTGAAGCAGCTTTTGCACCGCCGCGACCGCGAGGTCATTGGCATAGGTGTGCGAATCGAACGGGCGTATCAGGAGCACATTGAAGACATCCGCAGCCCGCTTTTCGCGATATTCGAACAGCTCGGTGTCGATAGGGTTGGGGATGACAGAGAAATCCCTGTCCCGGAGCGCAACGCCCCAATCCTTGCGCGCAAGCTCGACCGATGTTCGCGAGACAAACACGAGCTTGAGGAGCGGGGGCGGATCGGCGAGTAACCGGGACCAGAAATCGCAGCGTTCCCGAACCTGGCGGAGTGCCTGCGGGCGATCTTCTTCACTGACGACGAGCGCCTTCTGCCGCATGAACTCGGGGATTTCCGATCCATGAAGCCAGGCGCGGACCGGCGTTTCGGCAACAACCGGCGCGACATAATCCCACATAGTCTCGGCAAAGCCGTGGACGGCGATTACGTCGGGAGGCCATTGGCCGACGAGCTCGATCAGCGCTTCGGTCCCGCCCGACCGGCAGCTTACACCGTCGAAGACCCGATCCGAGCATTCCGCCGGCGCCGGGCGAAACACCCGAACCTCGTGCCCGGCCGCCGAATAAGCGACCACCCTGCGGTGGACGAACGGATATTTATACAGGTCGCCGGCCGCCGGATAGGAACGAGTGATGACCAGGATTCGCACGTGACCAGCAGTCCGGACGAGTTAGCGGATGTGGCGCCAGATGCCGCCGCTGAGCCGCAGGTTCTCGGGCGCTCCGCGGAGGACTTCCCGAAGAAAGCCAAGATAGCTCTCTCGCCACAAATCCGCATATTCCTCCGGATCGCTAACAATCCCGGGAGGAGGCATCTCCCGGAGCATGAAGCCGATCCTCCCATCTTGCCAGAGCGGGGCGACGAAGAGTGACGGGACGGCCATTTGGTGTGCGGTGCGGGCGGCGAAGCTCGAGTAGGTTATCTCCTGCCCTTCGAATTCGATTCGCGGAGCAGCGAGATTGATTGCCCCGTCCACTGCGATGACGACCGCG
>JBDZVP010000138.1:0-3061 GCA_040255765.1 Sphingomonadales bacterium
TCGATATTGTCGCAATAACCCCGCTTCATGGCTTGCTCCTCATTCCGTCGCGTTGTTGGTGGCCGGCTCGTCGGCCGGCATATTTTCGACCCCGTTCATATCGTTCGCGGCCATATTTATGTCAGGAATGTTGGTAACTTCCGGCCCGAGCGCCGCGTTCACGTCCGCGGGATCGAGAGCGTTGGCATCCGGAGACATCACATTGTCGGAATTGCCCTGGCTGCAGGCTGAAGCCGCCAGCGCTAGGGCCAGGAATGCCGCCGTTCTTGCCACTTTCATGTCTTTCCCCATCGTTCCTTCTGCTTAACCCGCAGGCTCGCGGGCCGTTCCTGATGGCGATCAGTCGAGAAGCGATCCCTTCCGTGGGCGGATATAGAGCCTCCGAACCTGCGGCCAGCGTTCGGTCGCCTCCTCCTCGATCGTGCACACGATTTGCTCGACGTCGGCGGCGGTGATCGTGTCTTCGAAATCGACGCTGACCATTGCCGTGATCTGATCGGGCGAGGAATGGACGGTCCGAACTTCGCCGGCCGCAACTACACCTTTCTGGCCGCACACGAGATCGCGAAGTCCCATGACCACTTCCGGATCGGCAGCTTCGCCGATCAGCAGCCCCTTCGATTCGTAAGCGAGAACGAAAGCGGTGATTGCGAGAATGATTCCGATCACGACCGACGCCGCACCGTCATAGAAGGGATCGCCGGTCTGCTGGGCAAGGAACAGCCCGATGGCGGCGGCGATAAGGCCGGCCATTGCCGCACCGTTTTCAAGCAGGACGATGAACGCTGCCGGGTCTTTCGACCTGCGGATCGCCGCGATCCATCCGCTCTTTCCTTTCGCCGACTTGAACTCGCGATAGGCTTCGATTGTCGACCAGCCGTCGAGGAGGAAGGCGATCAGGAGCACGACATAGGCCACGAACGGCGAGATTGCCGGCTCGGGATGGGCAATGTGGAGAATTCCTTCGTAGATCGACACGCCCGCGCCGAGCGCGAAGACCAGCACCGCGACGACGAAGCTCCAGAAATAGAGCTCCCGCCCGTAACCGAACGGATGATATTGATCGGCGGGCTTCTTTGCCTGGCGGCGTCCCCACATCAGCAGGAGCTGGTTGGTCGAATCGACGACGCTGTGGACGCCCTCGGTCAGCATCGCGGAGGAGCCGGTGATCGCGGCGGCGATGAACTTCGACACTGCGATGCCGAGGTTCGCCGCAAGGGCGATCACGATCGTCCGGGTGCTGGCCGTGTGCGAACTCATTCGACCTGGGCCGAGCCTTTCACCAGCTTCCCGCCCTTGATCACGTCGTCGACATGCTCGAGCAGGCGGACGTCCTGAAGCGGATCGCCGCGAACCGCGACGATGTCCCCGTAGAAGCCGGGTGCGATCTGGCCGACGTCGCCTTCACGGTCGAGCGCTTCGCTTGCCCGGATCGTCGCCGCCTGGATCGCTTGCAGCGGAGTCATTCCCCACTGGACCATCTTGGCGAACTGCTTGCCATTGTCGCCGTGCGGATAGACGCCCGCGTCGGTTCCGAAGATCATCTTCACGCCCGCCTTGACCGCCCGCTGGAAGGTCTGGCGCTGCTTGAGGCCGATCATTCGCTCCTTGTCGAGACTCTCCTGCTCGGTCCCGTTCGCGGTTCCTGTGGCAAGAATATAGTCGTCGTTATAGATATCCATGTCGAACCAGGTGCCGTGCTGCTTGGCGAGCTGGATCGTCGCGTCCGACGCAAGGCTGGCGTGCTCGATGGTGTCGATCCCTGCGAGGATCGCGGTGCGGATTCCCTCGTCGCCGTGGGCGTGGGCCGCGACCTTCATGCCCAGCATGTGCGCCTCGTCGGCGATCGCCTTCATTTCCTCGAAGCTGAGCTGCTGCGCGCCGACGCTGTCGCCAAGCGAGAAAACGCCGCCGGTCGCGCAGATCTTGATGACCTCGGCGCCATATTTGTGAACCCAGCGCACTTTTTCGCGCGCCTGTTCCGGGCTGGTGATGATTCCCGGCGCATTCTTGTCGGCGCCGAGCGAAGGCGGAAGCCCGTTGGTATCGTCGCAGTGGCCGCCGGTCGCACCAAGCAAATAGGTCGCGGGAACGATCCTCGGGCCTTCGACCCAGCCGCCGTCGATCGCTTCTTCAAGCGCGACATCGTCGAAGTCCGGCGAGCCGACGTTGCGGACGGTGGTAAAGCCCGCCTCGATGGTCTTCCTTGCATTGACCGGCCCGATCGTCGCCCAAAAGCTGTCGGTATATTTGAGGCCCTGGTAACCGCCGATTTCGGCGAAGCTGTTGAGGTGGACGTGCATGTCGATGAGACCCGGGAGCAGGGTCTCGCCAGGCATGGCGATATGCTTCGTTCCGGCCGGAAGCTGCATCGATGCGAGCGAGCCGATCTGGGCGATCCGCCCGTCGTCACCGACAAGGATTGCCGGATTGTCGATATACTTGCCGGTCTTCACGTCCAGCATCCGGTCGGCGGTGATGACCGTCGCGGCCTGCGCCGAAGTCGCCGCCACAAGCGCAGTCGCAGCAACCAAAATCCACTTTTTCATTCTGCCCCGCCCCTTCGAATGTTCCCAATGTTCACAGTGTCACGCGTGCGCGCGTGGAGCGCCACCTTCCGCCCAAATCTTCTACAGCGACGGTGGCACGGACAAGAACGCATGGTCCGCGCATCGCACAATCGAACGGCTGTAGGACAGCTTCAAATGTGAATCACCCGCCCGAACGCGGCGAGGACGCTCTCGTGCATCATTTCGCTCAAAGTCGGGTGCGGGAAAACCGTGTTTATGAAATCCTGCTCGACCAGCTCGGCGGTCTTGCCAATCGTATAGCCCTGGATCAGCTCGGTGACCTCGGCGCCGATCATGTGCGCGCCCAGCAATTCGCCGGTCTTGGCGTCGCACACGGTCTTCACGAAACCGTCGGTTTCGCCGAGCGCGATCGCCTTGCCATTGCCGATGAAGGGGAACTTGCCGACATTCACCTCATAACCCTTTTCCTTGGCGGCAGCTTCCGTGAGGCCGACGGAGGCGACCTGCGGGCGGCAGTAGGTGCAGCCGGG
>JBDZVP010000040.1:0-16295 GCA_040255765.1 Sphingomonadales bacterium
CTCGGCGGCTCGTACGGCGGCTACATGATGAACTGGATCGAGGGGAAATGGCCCGACCGGTTCAAGTGCATCGTCCAGCACGACGGGGTCTTCGATGCCCGCGCCATGGCCTATGAGACTGAAGAGCTATGGTTCGACGAATGGGAGCACGGCGGCCATCCCTATTACGAGGCGCCGGAAGAGTATGAGAAATGGAACCCGGTCAATTACGTCCAGAACTGGAAGACTCCGCAGCTGGTCATCACCAGCGAGAAGGACTTCCGGATTCCCTACACCCAGGGGATCGCCGCCTTCACCGCGCTCCAGCGGCGGAGCATCCCGTCGCGGCTGCTGATCTATCCGGACGAGAATCACTGGGTGCTGAAGCCGAAAAACTCGATCCAGTGGTACGACGAGGTGTTCGCCTGGGAGAAGCGCTGGCTCGGCCAGTAAGCTAGAGAATCGCCTGCAGGATTTCGCCGAGGCGGACGCAGCCCGCTTCGTCTTCGTCGGTGAAGCGCCCTTTGTGGGGTGCGTCGATGTCGAGCACCCCGAGTAGCTCGCCATCGCGGATCAGCGGGACGACGATCTCGCTCGCCGATGCGCTGTCGCAGGCGATGTGACCGGGGAAGGCGTTGACGTCTTCGACACGCTGAACCTGGCGCGTTTCGGCCGCGACTCCGCATACGCCCTCGCCGAACGCAATGCGGATACAGGCCGGGCGCCCCTGAAACGGACCGACCACCAGCTCGCCGCCGATGTTTCGATAAAAGCCCACCCAGTTCACGTCCGGCAGTGTCTCGAAGATCAGCGCCGATGCGTTGGCCATATTGGCAATCGGATCCGGCTCGCCAGCAACGAGGCCCTGAAGAGCCGAGGCGAGATCGCGGTAAAGCGTCGGCGTATCGGCGGCGGCAATTTTAAAGTCGAACATCAATCGAAACTCACTTTCCCACGGCCGGCCTTGACCGCCGACCGGTTCCTCTTCGCCTCCACGCGCTTCGCCTTGGCGGCCCTGCTCGGCCTGGTGGCCTTGCGCTTCGCCCGCACGATATGAGCTTCGGCGATCATTTCCGCCAGTCGTCGCCGTGCATCCTCACGGTTCGCCTCCTGCGTCCGGAAGCGGCGGGCGGTGATGAGTAGCTCGCCCGCGCCGGTGACCCGCGATCCGGCGATTTTCTTCAGGCGTTCGTAAGCGTCGGGCGAAAGGCCGAGCTTGAATAGGTCGACCCGAAGCTGGACCGCGGTTGCGACCTTGTTGACGTTCTGCCCGCCGGGTCCGGTGGCCGCGAGGAAGGTCTCGCTCAGCGCCTCCTCGGGAATATCAAATGGCATCGCGCCACTCCCCGAACCGCTCCGGAAGCGGAGCCGTGACGTCGATCGCCGGCTTCTTGTCCCGCGGGACGACGAGCCGAAGCGCGTGAAGGAGCATCATTTCACCGCCACTTCCGTAAATCGGATCGCCCGCTATCGGAGCGTCGAGCCCGTAACGCGCGTGCGCGCGAATCTGATGGGTGCGGCCCGTCGCCGGGCGGAATTTAACGAGCGTGCGCCCGTCGCGGGCAGCGATTGCCCGCCAGTGCGTTCGAGCGGGCTTCCCCTGTTCGTCGCCGACCATCCGCCATCCCTGCTCCGGAGACGAGATCTTCGCCAGCGGCAGGTCGATTTCGCCCGCACCTTCCAGCGTCGCCTCGACCACCGCGACATAAATCTTCTCGACCCTGCCCGCTTCGAACGCAGCCCCGAATCGCGCCCGAGCCTTCGGGTTTCGCGCCAGCAGCAGGCAGCCGGAAGTGTCGCGGTCGAGCCGGTGCACCGGGACGGGCGCGCGGTGAAATCCGAACTTCAGCTCGTCGAGGCGGCCCGCGATGCTATCGCCACCTGAGCGAGGCTCATCGACCGGAAGCCCGGCCGGCTTGTCGATGACGACCGCTTCGGCATCGATGAAAAGCACCTTCTCCGCGATTGGCTGGTCCATAATGGATTGGGTGATTGAAGCCTCCCCCGCGGCGCGTGCGTTCCCTCATCTGATGCACTGCCGCAACGAATCAAAGGATTCCAGCCTGTTACACTTTATTAACCTTTTGCCTTCATTCCCCACATGGTTAATGAACGCTTCAAGGCCGTTAAGAGCGAGTTACGTTCTTGGCCGCGAACGGGGGAGCCAGCAATGCGCGTGCTGCTGATCGAAGACGAGCCGACGACCGCCAAGAGCATCGAGCTTATGCTCGGGACCGAAGGCTTTAATGTCTATACGACGGACCTGGGCGAGGAAGGCCTCGATCTTGGCAAGTTGTATGATTACGACATCATTCTTCTCGACCTGAACCTGCCGGACATGCACGGCTATGACGTGCTCAAGAAGCTTCGCACCGCGAAGGTCGGCACTCCGGTCCTGATCCTTTCCGGAATTGGCGAGATGGACAGCAAGGTCCGGGCGCTCGGCTTCGGCGCCGACGACTATGTCACCAAGCCGTTCCACCGCGACGAGCTCGTGGCGCGCATCCACGCCATCGTCCGCCGTTCGAAGGGCCATTCGCAGTCGGTCATCCGCACCGGCAAGCTCGCCGTGAACCTCGATGCCAAGACCGTCGAAGTCGACGGCGCCCGGGTGCACCTGACCGGCAAGGAATATGCGATGCTGGAGCTGCTTTCGCTCCGCAAGGGCACGACGCTGACCAAGGAAATGTTCCTCAATCACCTTTACGGCGGGATGGACGAGCCGGAGCTGAAGATCATCGACGTCTTCATCTGCAAGCTGCGCAAAAAGCTAAGTCTTGCCTGCGGCGGCGCCAACTATATCGAAACCGTCTGGGGCCGCGGCTATGTGCTTCGCGATCCGGACGAAGTCAGCGAACCGGAGCCCGAAGCGGCGGTCGCCTGAGCGAATTCATGGTGGTGGGATCAGGCGGTGCCGAAAGGCGCCGCCTTTTTCTTTAGAGCGCCAGCTTCAGTCCGTGCAACCGGACCGGCTCGCCGCCGACACAGACCGGCGCAGCGATGAGTCGCATCCAGCGGCTGCCTCCGACCGCGGGCCTGATTTCAGCATCCAGGGTGAAGCCGCGCCGGTGCTTGATCGCGTGAGCGCGAAGGCGCTCCATGCATGCGCGCGAATTCTCGGCGTATAGGGAGACGGCGGCTACGCGACTGACCTCAATCCCGCGCGGAAGCCCGAAAATGTCATAGACTCCGCCCGACCAGATCAGCGACTCGTCCGCGAGGTCGCATTCCCAGCATCCGCTGTGCTGAGCTGCGATCGCGCCGACCTTGGCCGGCCAGATCGCGTCGATGGCCGCGCTTTCGAGAACCGCTCCAAGCTCGAAGCGACGCGACTGCTCGAAAAGCGGCCAGCTGTGGCTGAGCTCGATCGGAACCGAAGGATTGAAATCGCTGCTGTGCTTCACGAATTTCCGCTAGCTGCACGACCTTAACAAGGTTTTGCATGTCCCTTGCGAATGCAGCTTAGCGCCGCGCGCAAAATAGTGTGGCGGCAATCATCTCCGTTTTGGATCAGGTGTCGGCGACCAAGCGGCGCTTGCGGCGCACAGGAAGCTCGACTCGCGTGGCTTGCCTGTCTGCCTGTGCCTCATCCATCCGCTTCCAGCCGTCGCGGCCGAGGCGCTCCAGGGGCTTGAAGCGGGTCTTGTAGTCCATTCGACTCGAGCCCTCGACCCAATAGCCAAGATAGACATAGGGCAATCCGGCGCGCGCGGCGCGGACGATGTGGTCGAGGATGATGAACGTGCCGAGCCCTTTGCGCGCGTCCTCGCCGACATCGAAAAAGCTGTAGATCATCGACAGGCCGTCGTTCTGATGATCCGAAAGGCAGCAACCGACGAGCTTTCCGCGGCGGCCGTTCTCCGACGGCTCGCGATATTCGATCATGTAGGTTCGGACGGGGCTCTGCTCCACCATGTCGGCGAAGTCGGTCTCGTCCATGTCGGTCATTCCACCGCCGGGATGGCGGCTGGCCAAGTAGCGCCGAAGAAGCGCATATTGCTCCTCTGTGCCCCACGGCTTGCAGGCCACGACTTCAAGGTCGGCGTGCCGCCGAAGCACCTTTCGCTGGGTTGCGCTCGCCTGGAACTCGCCGGCAATCACCCGCACGGAGACGCAGGCGCTGCAGTCAACGCAGCTGGGGCGATAAGCGACCGACTGGCTCCGGCGGAATCCGATCCGACCCAACGCCTCGTTGAGCTCGCTGGCGTTCCGCCCCGTCAGCTCGGTGAACACTTTCCGTTCGACCTTGCCCGGCAAATACGGGCACGGCGAAGGGTTCGTGACGAAGAATTTGGGAAAGCGGAACGGTGCACTCATGGTTTCGCCACTGTTTATGCGACTGGTAAACGCGCTTGAAAAGAGTTGGTGGCGGCAGGAATTGAGCGCGGCCGTCCAACTGTCCCGGATCAGGACGAAAGTTTAGTCGAGCGAAGCGCGTTCGACGGCGAATCCCGCCTTCTTCAGCATCGCCTCGACCTGGTCGATCGAGGCTGCGTCCCGGGCTTCGCACTCGACTTCGATCACCGTGTCCTTGGCGGGGAGAGCCGAGAAAATCCGGCTGTGGCGGATTTCGATGATGTTGACGCCCGCCTCGTGGAACTGGTCGGTGATCCTGGCCAGCGCGCCGGGCTGGTCTTGCGCCGCGACCCGGAGGCGGGCGATCCGCCCCTGCCGGACGAGATCGCGAACCAAAACGTTGGCAAGCAAATGCGTGTCGATGTTTCCGCCACACAGCAGCGTCCCGACCTTCTTGCCCTTGTAGCGCCCGGGATCGGACAGCATTGCCGCAAGGCCAGCGGCCCCGGCACCTTCGACGACGGTCTTTTCGATTCCGACCAGCATCGCCACCGCTCGCTCGATGTCGCGCTCCGATACCAGCACGACCTCGTCGACATTCTGTTTGAGGATATGCGAGGTCAGCTCACCAGGCTGCTTTACGGCAATGCCCTCGGCGAGGGTGTCGCCGCCAAGCGGAAGGTGGCAGCCCTCGATCGCGCATTTCATCGACGGGTAAAGCTCGGCTTCGACTCCGATCAGCTCAATTTCGGGCTTGATCGCCCTGCTCGCGATCGAAACTCCGGACATCAGCCCGCCGCCGCCGATCGGGACGATGATCGTGTCGAGGTCGGGCGAATCCTCCAGCATCTCCAGTCCGACCGTCCCGGCTCCGGCGATGATCCAGGGGTCGTCGAACGGATGCACGAACACGAAGCCATTCTCGAGCGCCAGCTCGCGCGCCTTTGCGTAGGCGTCGTCGAAGACTCCGCCGTAAAGGACGACCTTCGCCCCGTAGCCTTGAGTCTTGGTGACCTTCATCGACGGCGTCGATTCCGGCATGACGATGGTCGCCGGTATGCCGAGCCGGGTCGCGTGATAGGCCACGGCCTGCGAGTGATTGCCCGCCGAAGCAGCGATCACGCCCCGGGCCCGCTCCTCTTTTGAAAGCTGCAGCAATTTGTTGAGAGCGCCGCGCTCCTTGTAAGCCGAAGTCAGCTGCAGGTTCTCGAACTTCAGCCAGACTTCGGCGCCGATAATGTCCGACAGCGCGCGGCTGAGGAGCATCGGCGTCCGGACGACGGCGCCCTCGATCCGTTTCGCCGCGGCACGGATATCGTCGATGGTCGGCGGCTGCATCATGGTCTCACGCGACTAGCCGTTCACTTGAACGCCGACAATGCTATGCGAGCGTAATGAAACGCCAAGCCCTGGCCGCGCTCGCCGCCGCCCTCCTCGCCTCTCCCGCCTGGTCGACCACCGTCATCAACCACGTGAACGGAATGCAGGTGGGCGCTGACGGAAAGCTCCAACATTTCTCGGGCCTCGTCATTGGCGACGACGGGAAGGTGAAGCAGGTCATCCCCGAAGGCGTGATGATGAAGCTGGCTGGCGTGGACGAGGTGATCGATGGCGAGGGCAAGACCCTGCTCCCGGGCTTCATCGACGCCCATGGGCATGTGATGGACCTCGGTTTTGCGGCCTTGCGGCTGGATTTGACCGGCACCCGCTCGCTTGCCGAGCTCGAGCAGCGGCTTCGCGATTACGCCGCCGCCAATCCCGACTCCAAATGGATTCTCGGTTTCGGCTGGAACCAGGAATTGTGGCCGGAAAAGGCCTTCCCGACCTCCGCCGACCTCGACTCGGTCGTAAGCGACCGGCCGGTCGTGCTCGAACGCGTCGACGGCCACGCGGTCGTCGCCAACAGCGCGGCGATGCAAGCCGCTGGAGTCACGCCCGCGACAACCGCCCCCGCCGGGGGCGAGATTCAAGACGGCCTGTTCGTCGATGCCGCGCGGGCCCTGATCGATCCCGCTGTGCCCAAGCCGACCCAGACGCAAATGGATTCCGCCTTCGCCAAGGCCCAGCAAATCTTACTTGGCTTCGGAGTGACCGGAGTCGGCTCGATGAGCACCTCGCTGGCGGATTGGAATACGTTCAAGCGCTCCGGTGACTCGGGCACGCTCCGGGTGCGGTTGATGGTGTACTTGCTCGGCCTCGACCCGCTGAAGGCGATCCCGCACCCCACCGGATGGATGTACGACGACCGCCTCCGCGCGGTCGGTGTGAAGTTCTTTGCCGACGGAGCGCTCGGCTCGCGCGGCGCATGGCTCAAGCAGCCCTACGCTGACAAGCCTGACACTCGCGGGCTTCGGTTTCATTCCGACGCCGAACTACTCGCGCAGGAGGACGCAGCCGCGGCCGCTGGGTTCCAGACGGCGACCCACGCCATCGGCGATGCCGCCAACGCGCAGGTCATCGGCGTCTATGAAAAGCTTCATTCCAAATATCCCGGCGACCGGCGCTGGCGGATCGAGCATTTCCAGATCGTCGATCCGAACGACATCCCGCGGCTGAAACCGGCCGGGATCGTCGCTTCGATGCAGCCGACCCACCAGACCAGCGACCGGTTGATGGCGGAGGCCCGGCTCGGGCCGGACCGGCTCAAGGGCGCCTATGCGTGGCAGACGGTCGAGAAGCTCGGAATCCCGCTCGCCTTCGGGACCGATTTCCCGGTCGAGTCGCCCAATCCCTTCCCCGGCCTGTCCGCGGCTGTCAGCCGGCAGGACATGAACGGACAGCCGCCGGGCGGCTGGATTCCTTCAGAACGGCTAAGCTTCGCGCAAGCGCTCGCCGCCTACACGCGCGGGTCGGCTTACGCGGGGTTCGCGGAAGCCAGGATCGGATCGCTCGAACCTGGAAAATGGGCCGACTTCGTGCTGGTCGACCGCGATCCGAGCAAGGCTGATCAGCAGGCGCTGGGGCGGACTCAGGTCCTGCAGACCTGGATCGCAGGGAAGAAGGTCTGGCAGCGCGCGGCTAGTGCCGCGCCCGAGCGCGGGAAATGAGCATCGCCGGGGTGAGCACCTGCGGGAGTTCTTCCGGCTGCGCGACCCCGGGCCTGTACCACAGATAAAGGGGCACCCCCGCGCGGTGGCGGCTTTCCAGGAATCGCGTGATCTCGGGATCGCCTCCCGTCCAGTCGCCGGCGAAGACCTGCACGCCCGCCGAATCGAACGCATCGCGGACTTGTTTGCGATCGATCGCGGCGGCCTCGTTGACCTTGCAGGTCAGGCACCAGTCGGCGGTGAAATAGACGAAGGCCGGATGGCCTTGCGCAAGCTGTCGTTGGACCGCCGCCTGGCTCCAGATTTGCGCCCCGGCGACCTTGGTGGGACCGCTTTCGACCGCCGCCGGAGCAAAGGCGATCGCGGCAACCACCGCAATTCCAGCGAGCCCGAGCCCAAACAATGGAAGCTGAGCGCCTTTTCGCTGAGTCCTGCCGACAATGAACAAGGCGGCCAGCAGGATCGCCGCTGCGGCGAGCCCGATCCAAAGGCCGCGCTGCCCCGATTCCCGGTACAATAGCCAAAGCGCTGCGACCGCTGTCGCTCCCATCGGTATCGCGAGGAAGCGCTGAAGCCGGGCCATCCACGCGCCCGGCGCCGGAAGCATGCGCCGAAGCGGCGGAATGAACGCGACCGCGATAAAAGGAAGCGCAAGACCCAGACCAAGCGCGGCGAACACGGCAATCGAACCAGCCAGCGGAAGCAGGAGAGCGGTCCCCAGTGCCGCACCGAGAAACGGTCCGGCGCACGGGGTCGCCACGAACGCCGCAAGCGCTCCGGTCCCGAAGCTTCCGGCTGGCCGCGTTCCTCCTCCGACCGTCGGAAGCTCGAAGAGGCGAACGAGGTTGGCGGTGATCGCTGTCGCCAGCAAAAGCAGCAGCATGATCGTCCGTGGGTCCTGGAGCTGGAATGCCCAGCCGGCGGCGCTCCCGCCCGCCCGGATCGCGACCAGGGCCACCCCAAGCGCGCCGGTGCCGACTATCGCCCCCGAAGCATAAGCGAGCGCGTCGCGCCGGGCGTGGCTGGCCTCGCCACCGCTTCGAGCAAGGTGCAAAGCCTTCAATGCCAGGATCGGGAAGACGCACGGCATCAGGTTGAGCAGGATTCCGCCGAGAATAGCGCCGAGCACGGCCCACAACAGCGCATCCATCCCGAGGCTTCCGATCGGAGTGCCGCCATCCGGGACGGCGCCCGGGACCGCGTCGATCCGAAGCCCTCGCCCGTCGCCAAGCGCAAGCACCGCCGGCAGGGCCTGCGGCTCGCCATTGCGCCTCGGAAGCTCAGCGATCAGCAGGTCGCCCTTGCGGCTGAAATGCTGCTCTCCTGCATAGTCGACCGGGCCGTCGGCAGCCGGAAAGACGTACGGCTTTTCGACCTTCACGTCGCGCGGAAGCGGGATTCCGAGGCGAATCCTGTCGCCCTCGACCTCGAAGTGCGCGACGCTCGCGAGCGGTCGGGGGAGCGCCTTGCGCCACTGGTCGAACTGCGTCCGGTTCGGAGTTCCGCTGCCCACCGGAACCTCGAGCGACAGTTCGCCGCTTTCGGGCACGCAGATCTTGTCGGTGCAGGCGAGCCACTGCGCCTCCGCCCTGATCGGAACGCTGCCCGACGCATTCGCAGGCGCCTTCAGCCGGAGGAGGACGGCATAGTCCTTCTCGTAAACATAATTCATCAGCCCGGCGATCGTGAGCCGGGTCGGCACCGGGTACTGCAGGTCGCCGACCGACCAACCCTCGGGAAGCTTCCACTTCACTTCCATCGGCAGGCCGGCATCGCCCGGATTGAGCCAGTAGCCGTGCCAGCCCGGCTTGGTGTGCATGACGATCGCAAGCTCGACCTCGCCGCCCGCCGGGGCGGGCCCCTCGGCGACCAGCTGCGGATCGATTCCACGTGCGTGCCCCAGGGCGGGTGCGAGCAGGAGTGCGAGGAGAATCAGCAGCCGGTGGAGCATGGTTCAGCCCTGTAACGTCATGCTGAACCTGTTTCAGCATCCATTCCGACGAAGTGCAGGGCGTGTCTCGCAAATGACCCTGAAACGAACTCCGAGTGGCGGCTTAATCCAGGTTCGGCCTTAGCCACTTCTCGGCCTGCTCGACCGAAACCTCGCGCCTCTCGGCATATTCCTCGACCTGGTCGTGGCCGATCCGGGCAACTCCGAAATACTGGCTGTCGCGGTGGCCGAAATAGAATCCGGACACCGCCGATGTCGGGAGCATGGCGAAATTCTCCGTCAAAACGACTTCGCCAGGACTTCCGCCGAGCATCTTGAACAGGATCGGCTTGAGGCTGTGATCGGGGCAGGCCGGATAACCCGGTGCGGGACGAATGCCGTGGTATTTTTCCCGGATAAGCTGCTCGTTGGACAGATGCTCCTCCGCGTACCCCCAGATCCGGTTGCGGACTTCGGCGTGCATCACCTCGGCGAAGCTTTCGGCGAGCCGGTCGCCGAGCGCCTTGAGCAGGATCCCGGAATAATCGTCATGCTCGGCTTCGAACCGCTCGAGGTGGGGCTCGAGGCCGTGGATTCCGACCGCGAATCCGCCGATCCAGTCTTCGCCTTCGGCGTTGATGAAATCGGCGAGGCACATGTTCGGCCGGCCTTCGCGCTTTTTCACCTGCTGGCGAAGCATTGGCAGCCGTGTCCAGTCGTTGCCCGCCAGCACCAGGATGTCGTCGCCTTCGCGCTTGCAGCGCCATAGGCCGACCGTCGCCTTGGGCGTGACCCAGCGCTCGGCGATCATCCGGTCGAGCATTGCCTGGGCGTCCTTGAACAAGCTCCGGGCGCTCTCCCCCACGACCTCGTCGTCGAGGATCGCCGGATAGTTTCCGGCAAGCTCCCACGCGCGGAAGAAGGGAGTCCAGTCGATCGTCGTCTTGAGGTCGCGAAGCGGCCATTCGCCGAAATGGTGAAGGCCCGGCATTGCCGGTGGCGGCGCCTGCCCAGCCGGATCGTAGGGGAAGGCGTTGGCCCGCGCCTCTTCCAGCGTCGCAAGGACATTCTGGCCGCTTCGCGAGCGGGCTTCCCGCAGCGCTTCATAGTCTTCCGCTGTCGACTGGATCAGTGGCTCGCGCTGAGTGTCGGACATCAGCGACGATGCGACTCCCACTGCTCGGCTGGCGTCGAGAACGTGGATGACGGGCCCGTCATAGGCCACGTCGATCCGAAGCGCGGTATGCGCCTTGCTGGTGGTCGCTCCGCCGATCAGCAGCGGGGTTTTGAGCCCCATCCGCTGCATCTCGCCCGCGACGGTCACCATCTCGTCCAACGAAGGCGTGATTAGGCCGGACAAGCCGATCATGTCCGCCTGGTTGTCGTTCGCGCATTTGAGGATGTCCTGCCACGGCACCATCACGCCGAGGTCGATGACCTCATAGCCGTTGCACTGAAGGACGACGCCGACGATGTTCTTGCCGATGTCGTGGACGTCGCCCTTGACGGTCGCCATGACGACCCGCCCCTTGCCCTGAGTAATGCCCTTTTCCTCTTTCTCCTTCTCGATGAAGGGGATGAGGTGGGCGACTGCCTTCTTCATCACTCGGGCCGACTTCACGACCTGGGGCAAGAACATCTTGCCGGAGCCGAACAGGTCTCCGACGACGTTCATTCCGTCCATCAACGGGCCTTCGATGACCTCGATCGGGCGGGCGAATGCCTGCCGGGCTTCCTCCGTGTCCTCGATGATGTGCGCGTCGATGCCTTTGACGAGCGCGTAAGACAGGCGCTCGACGACGGGAAGGCCGCGCCATTCGGCAAGCTTCTTCTCCTCGGCTGCATCGGTGCCCTTGTACTTCTCGGCAAGCTCGACGAGCCGCTCGGTCGCGTCCTCGCGGCGGTCCATGACGACGTCTTCGCAAGCCTCGCGAAGTTCCGGGTCGATATCGTCGTAGATGTCGAGCTGGCCGGCATTGACGATGCCCATGTCCATTCCCGCGGGGATCGCGTGGAACAGGAAGACGCTGTGCATTGCGCGGCGCACGGGCTCGTTGCCGCGGAACGAAAAACTGAGGTTCGACAAGCCGCCCGAGATGTGGACGCCGGGGCAGCGGCGGCGGATTTCGGCAGCGGCCTCGATGAAGTCCAGGGCATAGCGCCGGTGCTCTTCGATCCCGGTCGCCACCGCGAAGATGTTCGGATCGAAGATGATGTCTTCGGGCGCGGTGCCACTGGCGGTCAGAAGCTTGTAGGCGCGCTCGCAAATCTCGACCTTGCGCTTGGCGGTGTCGGCCTGGCCCTTTTCGTCGAAGGCCATGACCACCACTGCAGCGCCATAGGCGCGGCACTTGGCGGCGACTTCGAGGAACGGTGCCTCGCCTTCCTTCATGCTGATCGAATTGACGATCGGCTTGCCGGAGACGCATTTGAGTCCCGCCTCGATCACGCTCCACTTCGAGCTGTCGATCATCACCGGAACCCGGGCGATATCGGGCTCGGCGGCGATCCGCTTGAGGAAAATCGTCATCGCTTCTTCGGAATCGAGAAGCGCCTCGTCCATGTTGACGTCGATGACCTGTGCGCCGTTCTCGACCTGCTGCCGGGCGACCTCGACCGCGGCGTCATAATCGCCGGCCATGATCAGTTTCTTGAACTTGGCGGAGCCGGTGACATTGGTGCGTTCGCCGACGTTGACGAAACGAGCACCGGCGCCCGATTGGACTTGTGGTTCGGCAATCACTTCTGAAATCTGGTTCACGCGGCAATCACCATCGGCTCGAGCCCGGCGAGAAGCGTATGCCGGCGAGGTAAGGGTATCTTACGCGGCGGCTTGCCCGCCGCCGCTTCGGCGATCGCGCGGATGTGCCCGGGCGTGGTCCCGCAGCACCCGCCAACGGCATTGATCAGGCCATCGCGGATCCATTCCGCGACCTGGGCCGCGGTCTCTTCGGCGGCTTCGTCATATTCGCCGAGATCGTTGGGAAGGCCGGCATTGGGATAGGCCATGACCAGCGCGTCCGCCTGCGCCGAAAGCGCCGCAAGGTGTGGGCGAAGCTGCTCGGCCCCGAAGGAACAGTTGAGGCCGATCGTAAGCGGCTTTGCGTGCCGGACGCTCGCCCAGAAGGCCTCGACCGTATGGCCCGAAAGGTTGCGGCCGGAAAGGTCGGTCAGAGTCATCGACACCATCAGCGGAAGCTCGCGGCCCAGCACCTGTTCGGCCTCGAGAGTCGCCATGATGGCGGCCTTCGCATTCAGCGTGTCGAAGACGGTTTCGACCAGGATGAAATCGACCCCTCCTTCGACGAGCGCGTCCACTTGCTCGCGATAGACCGCCTTGACCTCGTCGAAATCGACTTCGCGGAAAGCGGGATCGTTGACGTCGGGCGAAAGTGACAGGGTCTTGTTGGTCGGCCCCATCGCGCCGGCAACCCAGCGCGGCCGGCCGTCCGACTCCGAAAAGCGATCGGCGACCTCACGGACGATGCGTGCCGCCGCCCGGTTGATGTCGCTCACAAGCTCTTCGGCGCCGAAGTCGGCCTGGCTGATCCGGTTGGCATTGAAGGTGTTGGTCGCAAGAACGTCCGCGCCCGCGCCGGCGAAGCTGTCGCAGATCTTGGTGACGACATCCGGCCGGGTCAGGTTGAGCAGGTCGTTGTTGCCTTTCTGGTCCTTGGCCAGGTCGAGGTCGCCGCGATAGGCGTCGGCCGCCAGCTTCTCGGCCTGGATCGCGGTTCCGTAGGGGCCGTCCTTGATCAGGATTCGCTTCGCCGCTTCGGCGCGGAACTCGGCGGCGGTACTCATTTCGGTCTTACTCCAAGCAAATGACAAATCGCGTAGCTGAGCTCGGCGCGATTGAGGGTGTAGAAATGGAAGCAGCGGACGCCGCCGGCATAGAGCTGGCCGCAAAGCTCCGCGGCGACGGTGGCCGCGATGAGCTGGCGGGCGGACGGAAGATCGTCCAAGCCTTCGAACAACTCGTCGAGCCACTGCGGGATCGAGGCGCCGCACATTTGCGCGAAGCGGCGGGTCGTCGCGACGTTGGAAACCGGCAGGATTCCCGGGACGATTTCGATGTCAATTCCCGCCGCCGCTGCCTCATCCCGGAAACGAAGGAAACAGTCCGGAGAGAAGAAGAACTGGCTGATCGCTCGATCAGCTCCGGCGTCGATTTTGCGCTTGAGGTTCTCGAGATCGAACCGGCGCGACGATGAGTCCGGATGCATTTCCGGATAAGCGGCGACAGAAATGTCGAACGGCGCGACCTTCTTCAGCCCTTCGACGAGGTCGGCGGCGTCGCGGTAGCCATCCGGGTGCGGCTGAAATTTCGCGCCGGCTTCCGGCGGGTCGCCGCGAAGCGCGACAATATGGCGGACCCCGCTATCCCAATAAGCGCGCGCGACTTCGTCGACTTCGTCCTTGCTCGCGCCGACGCAGGTCAGGTGCGCCGCGGGCGTCAGGTCGGTCTCGTTCAGGATACGCTCGACGGTCGCGTGGGTCCGCTCGCGCGTCGATCCGCCGGCACCATAGGTCACGGAGACGAAGCGCGGGCTCAGCGGCGCGAGAGTCTGGATCGACTCCCACAATGTCTCGCCCATCTTGTCGGTCTTCGGCGGGAAGAATTCGAAGCTGACCCGAATGTCGCCGCGCGCCTGGGCGAACAACGGTTCGTGCCGGCTTAATTGCTCGAACGCGTTCATGCCGCCCTCCGCTGGCTGACGGGCGCCTTGATTCCTCGCCACAGGGTCACGGTGAGCTCGCCGCCCTCGAGATGCTCGACTAGGTCGACTTTGAGCCCCGCGGCCTTGAACCAGCCTTCCATCGCCTCGTCGGCAAAACCAAGGCGGAGGTGCGCGTCGAAAGTACGAAGCTCCTCCCGCTCGTGGGCCGCGAAGTCGACGACCAGCAAGGTTCCACCCGGAGCGAGCACCCGCGCCGCCTCGGTGATCGCGTCCGCGGGCGCATGGGCATAATGAAGGACCTGGTGGATGATGATTGAATCCGCGCTCCCGTCGGCCAGGGGAAGCGCATACATGTCGCCCTGCCGAAGGCTTGACCGGACCCCCGCTGTTTCCAGCTTGGCCCGTGCCAGGCGGAGCATGTCGGAGGACCGATCGATTCCGATTGCCTCGCTCGCCCGCGGGCCCAAAAGCTCGATCATCCTGCCCGTGCCGGTCCCGACGTCGACGAGCGTGCCAAGCGAGCGACTGCCAAGTGCCCGGTCGATGGCTCGCTCGACCTGAGCCTCGGCGACGTGAAGGGAGCGGATCGAATCCCACACCTCCGCCTGGGCCGCGAAATAGCGCTCGGCCGCCTCGGCCCGGTCGGCGCGGACGGCGGCGAGCCGCTTTGAATCGCCGTCAAATATGGCGCGAGTAGGCTCATCGAGCCATGCGTCGACGAGCGCCAGCAACGGTTCGGTGCGCTGCTTTTCGCCAAGCACGAGGAAGACCCAGCTCCCCTCCTTGCGGCGCTCGACAATTCCGGCGTCCGCGAGGATCCGCACGTGCCTCGAGACTCGCGGCTGGCTCTGCTCCAGCAGTTGGGCGAGCTCGCCCACCGACAGTTCCATCCTCGCGACGAGCGCCAAGATCCGAAGCCGCGTCGGGTCGGAGACTGCCTGGAAGCAGTCGGCTAGAGCGGGCGTATCCATCCGTGGACCGGCATATAAAGAATTCTTTATATGGTCAAACAAAGTCACGGCGCTTATGAGCAGGACCTCGGCCAGGGAGCCCCCGGATGGGATGCCCTGAGGCAATTGCGCAAGGCAAACCTCGCCTGTAATGGCGCGCCTCAGGCCTGCACGATTCGCGCGCCAGGCCGAGCCCACGGCCCAACAGGGGCTTATTGAGGGAGTGGAACGATCATGAAGAAAGTCGCAGTGACCGCTCTGGTCCTCGCGCTCGGCCTTGCCGCCTGCGCGAAGAGCAATGACGCCAATAACGAGATGACCGCGAACGAGAGCTACACCGAGAATGCGGCGACGACCGACGTGAATGCGTCGATGAACGCCGAGGAAGTGGCCTCGAACGCTCTGGAGACTGCCGGCAATGCTGTCGACAACGCGCAGGACGCGGTGTCGAACATGGCCGACAACGTCACGACCAACAAGTAAGGTCACTGGTCATGATCAAGGGTCGCATGCCTACGCTGGCGTGCGGCCCTTTTGTTTTGGCGCTTCTGGCCGGCGCGTGCGACGACCGGACCTCGCCTTCAACCGAAGAGAACCGCCAGCTCGACAATGCCGCCGAGATGCTCGACGCGGCGCCTCAAACCCTCGGCAACGTCGACTCGAACCCCCTCGGAGCAGCCGACAACGCTATCGCTACGGACGAATCAGGGCGCTGAGGATCTGCTGCACCAGCATTGTGCGCGGATCGACGCGATAGATGTAATTCTGGTCGTAGATGTAACGCGAGCGCGGATCGAGCTGACGCCCGTAATAATCGCGCAGATTGTAGGGCAGCGAATTGTAGCCGAGCAGCCCGTTGTAGCCGAGCGGCACCCGTTGCCCGATCCCGAACAGCTTCTTCGCCTGGCCCGGAGGAATGCAGGGCGGATTCTTCTTCGCAAGGCCGGGCGGGCAGCCGCCCGCGCCGTAGCCCGGGACTGCCATCGCAGGTCCGTGGCCATTGCCGTGACCGTTACCGTGGCCGGGATTGGCAAGCACCGGACCGGCGAATCCGAGCGCCGCTGCGCCGGCGATGAGTAAAAGCTTTTTCATAGGGCACCTATCTAGCCGAAACCGTCTGAACGTTCGTTTGCGAATTTCGTTACCGGCCAGTCAGGATATCCAGAGACCCGGCCCGGTTGCCCGACTCCGCCGACAGGGCTAGAGCGCCGCCAACTCGCCCGCGCCGCTCCCCCGGCGCCGACCCACAGGAAAGGAAAGCAGCAGCTTCATGGCTCGCAAGAAAATCGCGCTGATCGGCTCTGGAATGATCGGTGGAACGCTCGCTCACCTCGCCGCGATGCGCGAGCTTGGTGACATTGTCCTGTTCGACATCGTTGAGGGCGTGCCCGAGGGCAAGGCGCTCGACATC
>JBDZVP010000041.1:0-16286 GCA_040255765.1 Sphingomonadales bacterium
ATGGCGGAAGGAATGAACGCGCCGCTCTACACGACCGAAATCCTGAGGCTCGCAGCCTCGCTCCCCGAGCCGGTGGAGCTGGAGCGGGTGGATGGAACCGCCGCGCGGCGCTCGCCGACCTGCGGAAGCAAGATGCAGACCGAGGTGCAGGTGAAGGACGGCCGAATCGAGGCGCTGTCGCAGACGGTTCTTGCCTGTGCGTTCGGCCAGGCTTCCGCTGCACTGGTCGCCCGGCAGGCGCCGGGGCGCACGCGCGACGAGGTCGAAACCGCTCTCGACCAGCTCACGGCCTGGCTTTCCGGAGAGCGCCCCGAACCGCCGCAATGGCCGGGCTATGAAGCGCTCGCGCCGGCTTTGTCTCGAACAGGCCGCCATGGGGCAATCCTCCTCCCGCTCCGGGCGCTGCTCGGCGCCCTGGATTCGGCCGTGTGAACCCGGCGGCGGTAGCCGAGACCGCGCAGACGACCAGCGCCTTGCTGGAAGGCGGCGCGATCATGCTCGGCGCCGCGCTTTTGTTCGTCACCATCTTTCGCCGGCTGAAGCTGGGGGCTACCCTCGGCTACATCGTCGCCGGGATCCTGATCGGGCCACAATTGCTCGGCCTGATCCACGATCCCGAGCAGCTTGCGAGCGTGAGCGAACTCGGAATCGCCTTGCTGCTGTTCATCGTCGGTCTGGAGCTTCGACCGGCGCGGCTGTGGCGGCTTCGAAGCGACATCTTCGGGCTGGGGCTCGCCCAGGTCGTGCTGTGCGGGCTCGCGATCAGCGTCCTTCTCCATTTCTTCGTCGGTCTCTCGATCCAGGCCGCGCTCGCGATCGGGCTTCCGCTCGGCCTGTCGTCGACGGCGCAGGTGCTTCCGATGCTCCGCGCCGACAACGAGTTGAACACGCCGCAGGGCGAGCGCGCCTTCTCGGTCCTCTTGTTCCAGGATCTCGCGATCGTCCCGATGATCACGATCATCGCGGCGATGGCGCGGGTGCCACCAGACCCCAGCGCGCCGGTCGGCTGGACACTCGCGCTTTACACATTGCTTGCGATCGTCGGCCTTGTCGCCGCCGGCCGGTTGCTTCTCCACCCGCTGTTCCGGCTGGTGGGCCGCCTTGGCGAGCGCGAATTGTTCGTCGTTGCCGGGCTGTTCACGGTGCTCGGGGCGGCGGCCCTGATGCACGCGCTTCACCTCTCGGTCCCGCTCGGGGCTTTCATCGCCGGCGTTATGCTCGCCGAATCGCCTTACCGGAACGAGATCGAGACCGACGTCGAGCCGTTCCGCTCGATCCTGCTCGGCCTGTTCTTCATCTCGGTCGGGATGATGCTCGACCTGACGGTGGTCGCCGAGAGGCCCTTCTTCGTGCTCGCTGTCGCAGCGGCCGTGATCGTGACCAAATCGATTCTCATCGCCGGCCTAGCGCGGCTGTTCGGCAACAACTGGCCGCGAAGCGTTCGGCTCGGCCTTCTCCTCAGCCAGGCCGGCGAATTCGGGTTTGTCCTGTTCGCCCAGGCGACGGCGGCCGGCCTCGTGCTTCCCGCGGCTGCGTCGCTGTTCGGCGCGGTCGTGACCCTGTCGATGGCGACGACGCCGTTCTTGATGCGGCTGACCGACTGGCTGGAGCGGCGCGAGGAACGAGGCGGCGAGGGGCTCGAAGGACCAGAGAATTCGCCGGAGACCTCAGCCATCGTCGTCGGCTACGGCCGGTTCGGCCAGACCGTCGCGCAGATGCTGATGGCCAAAAGGATCGGGGTCACCCTGATCGACAAGAACCCGGCGATGATCGAGAGCGCCGAGGAATTCGGAACCAAGGTCTATTACGGCGACGGGCTTCGGATAGACCTGCTGCGGGCTGCCGGTGCGGACGGTGCGAAGGTAATCGCCTTCTGCAATGACAACCGGGATGGGGAGATCAGCCGTGCCTCGGTGAAGGCGGTGCTGGAGGCCTTCCCGCACGCGTCGGTCATGGTTCGCGCTTACGACCGCCGCGACCTCATCGAGCTAAACAGTCTCGATCTCGCGCTGGCGGAGCGGGAGCTGTTCGAAAGCGCGGTGGTGATGGGCAAGGCGGCGCTTCGGGCAAGCGGAATCATTGCTGGCGAGGTCGAACGAGTCGAGCGCGAATACCGGCTTCGCGATTGCCAGCGGCTGGAGCGCCAGGCCGAAAGCGGCGATCTTCACGCCGGGGCGGAAGTGTCGTTCGCTTCCGGTCCGCTGCCGGAGGAAGGGCCGGGCCCGGAACCGCCGGAGCCGAGATAATCCACCAGCGCGTTGAGCACCGATTCGACGACGTCGCGGTGCGCGCCCTGGCCGCTCCTGATCCGGATATGGGCCTGCGAATAGGCATGTTCGCGTTCAGTCGACAGTCGCCTGAGCGTGTTGGCGCGATCCCCGTTGCGGAGCAAAGGCCGGGTGTCGCGGCGGCCGGTTCTTTCGGCGAGAATGTCGATCGGGGCGTCCAGCCAGATGGTGATCGCCCGCTCGTTCAAGAGTTTGCGGGTCAGCGGATCGACATAGGCGCCGCCGCCGGTTGCGATCACCCGGATAGTGCCTTCATCGACAAGCCGGGCGACGAGCCGCCGCTCCCCGTCGCGGAAATCCTTGTCGCCGTAGCGGTCGAATAATTCTCCGGCGGGCAGGCCAGCTGCATCTTCGATCGCCTGGTCGCTGTCGATGAACGGGACGCCGAGCCGCTTTGCAAGCCGCCTGCCAACGGTGGACTTGCCCGCGCCCATCAGGCCAACGAGCACAACCGGCCGGTCGAGCCTCTCCCGGAGCTTTCTCATCAAGCGGGGCTATACATTCCCCCCGCAGGTCGGGCAAAAGCCCGATGTTCCACGAACCCAAGCGGAAGGGCCGGATGTCGCGAGCCGTAATTCTTCTCATCGTCATTGTCGTCATCGTCGCAGGAGCGCTCGTGTTTCTGTCCAGCCAGGCGCGTGAGGTGCCGACCCATTCGATCCAGGTGGACGTAACGAATGCGGCTGGCCACTAAGCGCCTGCTGCTTCTCGGCAGCGTCGTTACAGCAATCGCAATCCCGGCGCTGGCGCAGGTCCAGAACAGCGCAGCGCCCGCTCCGGCGGCACCGCCGCCGCAAGCCGCACCCGCACCCGGGGCCGCCCCCGCGCCCCGGGTCCAGCAACCTGCCCAGACCGAGGCTCTGCCGGAGGACGAAACCAACACCACGGCAGCTGCGGAGGCGGCTCAGGCGTTACCTCCGCCCAAGCCGATCGAATATCCGTCCTACGCTCGCCGCGATCCCTTCACTGCGGGCGCGCTCGATCCGGCGAGCATGGCGATCGGAACCGATCCCTGGGGCCAGGCGAGCGGCGTGTTCCTGTCGACCCTGATGCGGCGCACGAACACGCCGATCGCATCACGCTGGGCGCATATCGGACTTCGCGACGCCCTTCTTGCAACCGCTCATTCGCCGCGCGGCGTCAATCCCGTCGATTGGGCGGCCGAGCGCGTCTGGCTGCTGCTTCGAATGGGCGAGGCCGATGGAGCGCAAATGCTCGTCGCCAACGTCGATTCCGACCGCTTTACGCCCAAGATGACTCAAGTCGCGGTCCAGAGCGCGCTTGCGAGCGCAGATCCGCTGGCGCTGTGCCCATTGATGGATGGAATGCGCAAAACCGACCCGCGCGTTCTTCCGCTGGTCCAGGCGATTTGCGCCGGATTGAATGGCGAACCGGATTCCGCCTCCGCGCAGATCGAGTCGGCGCGCAGGCGCGGCACCATCGGCGGGATCGACCTCAGCCTCGCCCAGAAAGTCGCCGGAGCGACCACCGACACCGGAACCGCGGCGACAATCGAGTGGGAGCCGGTCCAGGGGCTTACCTCCTGGCGCTACGGCCTCGCCGCAGCGACCGGCATGGCGCCGCCCAAGCGGCTGATGGACTCGGCGTCGCCGCAGGTTCGTGCCTGGTATGCGCGGGCGCCGCTGATCGCGTTCGACGACCGCCTTCAGTCGGCCCGGATCGCGGCCGGGCTCGGCGTCTTCTCGTCGCAGGCGCTGGTCGATTTCTATTCGAATATCTACGACGCGACGGACCCCAACGATCTGGGCGGGACCGATAGCTGGCAGCTTCGCCTGGCGTTTGCCGGCCGCGATCAGGACACGCGGCTCGCTGCAATGCGGCACCTTTGGGGGCTGGGCGGGGACCGGCTCCAGAAGGAAGCCTCTCGCGTGCTGCTCGCCACTGCAGCCGCCCGGATTGAACCGGATGCCGATCTCCAGGATGACGCTCCCGACCTGATCGCGTCGATGCTTGCGGCCGGGCTCGATGCCGATGCTGCGCGCTGGGCGAACGCGGTGGCGCGCATGGACGACGGGCCGGGCGACCGCTCCTGGGCAATGCTCGCCCTCGGCGCTCCGGACGGAAGCAACGTCGATGTGGGGGCAAGCCGGGTCAGCGATTTCATCAGCCGTGACAAGAGCGCTGGAAAGAAGCGCAGTGCCCTGCTCGTGGCCGGGCTCGCCGCTCTCGGGCGGCTCGATGCGGGAACCGCGTCGAGGCTGAATTCGCGCTATCATTTGCACATCGAGCGGCCGTCGCCCTGGGCGCAGATGATCGACGCAGCGGCCAAGAGGAATCAGGGCGGGACAGTGCTCGTCCTCGCCGGTACCGGCCTCCAGGGCGCGGATTTCGAGTCCGTCCCCTCGGCGCAGCTCTTCCATATCGTCATGGGGCTCAGGAATACCGGCCAGCAGTTCCTCGCTCGAATGATCGCCGCCGAGGCGCTCGCGCGGACCTGATGGATTCAAGCGACCGAGCGCTGGTCGACCGTTTCCTCGACATGCTCGCGGCCGAGGCCGGAGCTTCGCCGAACACGCTTGCCGCCTATCGCAACGATCTCGAAAGCGCCGCCCGGGACCTCGGCGGCGAGCTCGGTAAGGCCGACCGCGATTCGCTGGGCAAGTTGGGGACGAAATGGGCGAAGCTGGCGGCATCGACCGTCGCCCGCCGCTCGTCCGCTCTCCGGCGCTTCTACGGTTTCCTGGTCGACGACGGTCTCAGGGCGGACGATCCGTCGCCCGCGCTGCCGAAGCCGAAGCTGCAGCGGCCGCTTCCGCGCGTGCTCGGCGAGCCGGATGTCGAATCGATCTTTGCCGCGGTTGGCGACAAGGCCGCCAGCGGAGAACCGCTTGCGCAACGCAATCTTGCGCTCCTCGAACTGCTCTACGGGTCCGGATTGCGCGCGAGCGAGGTCATCTCGCTTCCGCGAGGAGCCGTTCGGCCTGGACAGCCATTCCTCATTCTTCGCGGCAAGGGCTCGAAGGAACGAATGGTGCCGATTTCCAGCCGTGCCGAGGAGGCTGTGAAAGCCTGGCTCGAGAATGTTCCGGCGACCAGCCCATGGCTCTTCCCGGGCGGAAAGAAGCACATCAGCCGCGTTCGCCTGTTCCAGCTTGTCCGCGAAATGGCCGCCGAGGCAGGCATCGCGCCGGAGCGGATCAGTCCGCACGTGCTTCGCCATGCCTTCGCGACGCACCTGCTTGCAGGCGGCGCCGACCTTCGAGTGCTTCAGGCGCTGCTCGGCCATGCCGATATTGCGACGACCCAGATTTACACCCACGTCGACGCCGCGCGGCTGGTGCAGCTCGTGAACGAGCGGCATCCCCTAGCGGACCGTTCGCGTTGACGCTTGGCGCTCCCGCGCTTACCCGCGCCCCCAGATGTTGACGTATCTCGATTTTGAAAAGCCGATTGCGGAGCTCGAAACGCGTGTTCGAGAGCTAAGGGAGACCGCCGACAACGGCGAGCTCGACATCCAGTCGGAGGTCGACAAGCTCCAGGCCAAGGCGTCGAAGCTCCTCAACGACACCTATTCCAAGCTTTCGCCGTGGCAGAAGGCGCAGGTCGCCCGCCACCCCGACCGGCCTCACTTCAAGGACTATGTCGCGGGGCTGACCGATGAGTTCGTGGCGCTCGCGGGCGATCGCGCGTTCGCGGAGGACTCGGCGATCATCGGCGGCTTTGCAACGATAGACGGCCGCAAGGTCATGCTGATCGGGCACGAGAAAGGCGAAGACACGGCATCGCGGCTCCGCCACAATTTCGGAATGGCCAAGCCCGAGGGCTATCGCAAGGCGATCCGGCTGATGCGGCTTGCGAACCGATTCGGCCTCCCGGTGGTGACCCTCGTCGACACACCCGGCGCCTTTCCCGGAGTCGAGGCTGAAGAGCGCGGTCAGGCGGAGGCGATTGCTCGCTCGACCGAGGAATGCCTGGAGCTTACCGTCCCAATTGTTGCGGCGATCGTCGGCGAAGGCGGCTCCGGCGGCGCAGTCGCGATCGCGACCGCGAACCGGGTTTTGATGTTCGAGCATGCAATCTATTCGGTGATCTCGCCCGAAGGCTGCGCGTCGATCCTGTGGCGCACGGCGGACAAGGCGGCCGATGCCGCCGAAGCCATGAGGATAACCGCGAACGACCTTCAGGCGCTTGGCGTGGTCGACCGAATCATTCCGGAACCGGTGGGTGGCGCTCATCGCGAGCCGCAAGCGGCCATCGCCACCCTCAAGTCGGCGATTGTCGAGGAACTGCAGGGCTGCGCGGCGATGAAGCCGAAGCAAGTGCTCGAACAGCGGCGGGCCAAGTTCCTCGCCATCGGCTGACACCGGCAGGAACCGGCGCCGCTCATCTCCCGTTCAAATCCGGTGCGTAACTTTTTCGGCGAACGAAAAGAGAGGGGCGATGCGTAGAGCGCTGCTGTTACTGACGGCTGCTGCCGTAACCATTTCGGGGACCGCCGCCAGCGGGCAATATGCGCAGCGAATCCTCGACCCGAGCCTCGTCGCCCAGGCGCGGAAGGACGACGCGGCGATCGTGCAGCAATACGGGGGTGCCGAAACCGGCCCTCGTGCTGCCTATGTCGACGAAGTCGGTCATCGCGTCGCCGCCTTTTCGGGCGTTGCGAACCCCGGTGCGGCCTATCATTTCAAGCTGCTCAATTCGGCGGTCGAAAACGCCTTTTCCGTGCCCGGCGGCTATATCTACGTCACCCGCCAACTGCTGACCCTGATGGATGACGAAGCCGAGCTTGCCTTCGTCCTCGGCCACGAAGCAGGCCACGTCGCCGCCGGCCACGCGCAGCAGCGCGAGCGGGCCGAGAACCAGGCGGTTTGGCAGCAGCTTCCGTGGATCCTTCTGGGAGGGATTTTCGGCGGCAATATCGGCAGCGCGGTTGCCCAGCGAGGGCTTCTCACCGCGACCCTCCAGACTTTGAAATTCTCGCGCGAGCAGGAATACCAGGCCGACACGCTGGGCATGAAATATATGATTGCAGCCGGCTATGATCCGTCGGGCGCGGCGGAAATTCTCGCCGCGCTGACCCGGAATTCCGCTCTTCAGGCCCGGATCCAGGGTAGCGACAACCGCAAGCTTCCCGAATGGGCAAGCACCCATCCGCTGAGCCAGAACCGCATGCAGCGCGAGCTTGCCGAGGCGCGTTCGACCGGCAGGCTTGGCACGGGGATCGTCAATCGCGATCGTTTCCTCGCTCTCCTCGACGGTGCCTATGTCGATGACGATCCCGCTCAGGGCGTGATCGACGGCCGCACCTTCACCCACCCCGACCTGCGAATCCAGTTTACCGTTCCGGTTGGCTATCTAATGGACAATGGAACCGATGCGGTTTCGATATCAGGATCGGCCGGGGAGGCGGAATTCAGCGGCGGCCGCTATCGCGGAACGCTCGAAAACTACATTGGCGCGGTGCTCCAGTCGCTGGCCGGTAACCAGCGCCTAGCGGTGCCGCCGCCGCGAAGGGCCGTTATCAACGGAATCCCGGCGGCCTATACCGTTACTCGCGCGAACACCGGGTCGGGCGCGGTCGATGTCGGGATCGTTGCCTATCAATGGAACCCCGACACCGTCTATCACTTCGTAATGCTGACCTCGGCGGGTTCGGCATTTGGCCCATTCGCACCGCTGATCAACTCGATCCGGAAGATCAGTCCCGCCGAAGCCGCAGCAATCCGCCCGCGGGTGATCGATGTGGTTACGGTCAAGCCGGGCGACACCATCCAGTCGCTCAGCGAGCGAATGGCCTACCGCAATTTCAAGATCGATCGCTTTCTTGCACTCAACGGCCTGGCGCCCGGCGCGCGGTTGAGGCCGGGCCAGAAGCTCAAGCTCGTCGTCTACGGCGCCCGGCGCAGTTGATTACATATTGTTCTGAACGGTCGAGCTCAGCTCGCCCCACATGCCGCCGACGCCCCCTCCGAGGGCATTCATGGCCCCGATAAGCGCGATGCAGATGAGCGCTGCGATCAGCGCATATTCGATTGCCGTCGCCCCTCGCTGGCTGGCGAGCAGCGCAAGAAAATATTGTCGGATAGCGACCACGCCACCCTCCTCTGGTCCACGTCCACTCCGGCAGAAATAGTGACGGGAGGTTAACAATATCCTCGCGAGGTGCGGTTAACGGCCGCTCATCCATCTTGGCGATCAGGTCTCAGAGGGAGTCCAGGCGGCGAAGTGAAGCAACTCGAAGGTCTCGATCGTGCGCTCGTCGGGGTCCGGATTGAAGTCGGCCTCGGCGGCGGCGCTGGCGGAGCGAGTCAGAGGCGCTTGTGAGCGGCTTTCGAGAATGTTGGTCGCGCCCATTCCGCGAAGGTCGCCGACCAGCTGGCGAAAATCGCGATAGCCAACGGAGACTCGGTCGACATCCACCACCGGCATCGCGAAGCCCGCGGAACCCAGGAGCTGTGCGAGCGCAGCGGGCTCAATGCGCGGATGAACATGGGGGCTTGCGGCGCCCATGATCGCGTCGGCGGCCCGCATCGCCTGCCGCAGCCGGGGGAGCGTATTTCCGCCCGACATCGCCCCGATCAGCAGCGAATCCGGTTTGAGGACAAAGCGCAGGCGGAGCAGCGACCCCGGCAAATCATTAACATTATCCAGCGTGCCGATCGCGACTGCGAGGTCGAAACTGCCAGGCTCCAGATCGAGTTCGTCCTCGACGACGCAGGCACCGCCCGCGGCCGAGGCAAAGGCCGGTCCCGGGTCCGCTGCGGTCACTTCTCCGGCAACCGACGACAGGCGCTTTGGCCATTGCGGATCCGGACAGCCGATCAGGAGCGCCGAGCTGAAGCTGCGCTTGATCCCCGCCAGCCGCTCCAGAATATCCTCGAAGGCCCGTTCATGAAGGAAAAGCACCGCACCCGATCTCGCCGCCCGGTCTCGGCGCATCGCGCGAAGGTCCATGTCGAAGAGCTTGCTTGCCATGCGCGCGCTTGTGCGCCGGGCGCCCCTGCGCGACAAGGGAAGCGATGAAAGCCAGGCAAGCCGGGTCGCGGCTGTTCCGCTCAGTCCTCGATTTCGCGCTTCCGCCGCGCTGCGGCGGGTGCGGGATCATCGTCGACGATATCGACAGTTTCTGCGGCGATTGCTGGGCCAGGCTCGAATTCCTCCAAGGCGGTTGCCTGCGCTGCGGAATCCCGTTGAAGGCGACGGATGCCGAAACCTGTGGCGCGTGCCTCGCACATCCGCCCCGGCTCGACCGTATCCGGGCAGCGGTCGCTTATGGCGACATCAGCCGTTCGATCGCGCTTCGGCTGAAATACGGGCGCAAGACGGCGCTCGCCCGGACGATGGCCCGATACATGCGCCCGCTGGTCGGCGAATTGCCGGGCGATTGCATTCTGGTTCCGGTCCCGCTGCATCGGCGGCGCCTCTGGAATCGCGGCTTCAACCAGTCGGCGATCGTTGCCCGCGAGATCGGACGCCGGACCGGAATCCCGGTGACGGTCGACGCGCTGCGGCGAACGCGATCGACACCCCCGTTAAAGGGGATGGGAATGCGGCAAAGGCGGCGGACCGTCGCGGGCGCATTCCGGGCACTAGACCCATCGCGGGTCCGCGGGCGAACGGTGATCCTGATCGACGACGTGATGACCACCGGAAGCACCGCCAATGCCTGTGCCCGGGTCCTCAAGCGCGCCGGTGCCGAGCGGGTGGACCTGATCAGCTGGGCGAGGGTAATCCGGCCGATGCAAGTCGATGTATAAGCGGAGTCGTGGTGGCCAGGGTTGAGATGTACAGCAAGACGTGGTGCGGCTTCTGCGTCCGGGCGCGCGGGCTGCTTCACGCGAAGGGCGTCACGATCGAGGAATATGTTATCGACGGCGGAGGCGCAAAGCGCGAGGAGATGATCCAGCGGTCGAACGGGCGCACTACGGTCCCGCAAATCTTCATCGACGGCCGCCACATCGGCGGCTGCAACGACCTGTTCGCTCTCGAACGCGACGGCAAGCTGGATTCGATGCTGTGACTCGAATTGCGATCTTCCAGTCGCGGACCGGAGTCGACCCCGCCGCAAATGCCCAGGCCCTGACGGAAGCGATCGGGCAGGCGGCGCGCGGCGGCGCGGAAATGTTGTTCACGCCGGAAATGTCCGGTCTCCTCGACCGGGACGTTCAGCGGGCGCGGGGCAACGTGACCAGCGAGGAACAGGACAGGGTTCTCGCCGCATGCCGGGATGCCGCGAAACGCAATGAGATCTGGGTTCACATCGGCTCACTCGCGGTCTCCGCCGAGGATGAAAAATTCGCCAACCGCGGCTTCGTGATCGACTCCGGCGGCGATATTCGCGCCTCCTACGACAAGATTCACTTGTTCGACGTCGACCTTCCGACGGGTGAGAGCTGGCGCGAGTCCAACGTCTATCGCGGGGGTTCGGAAGCTGTGGTGGTGGAAGGAACGCCGCTCGGGAAACTGGGCCTTACAATCTGCTACGATCTGCGCTTTCCCGCGCTCTTTCAAAGCCTGACGGATGCGGGCGCCCAGGTCGTCTCGGTCCCCGCCGCCTTCACCGTCCCGACGGGGAGAGCCCATTGGGAAATCCTCCTTCGGGCACGCGCGATCGAGGCAGGCGTGTTCATCGTCGCGGCAGCGCAGTGCGGCCGGCACGAGGATGGCCGCGAAACCTACGGCCATTCCTTGATCGTCGATCCGTGGGGAACGATATTGCTCGATATGGGCGAGCAGGTGGGTGTTGCATTCGCGGAAATCGACCTCGGCAAGGTGGACGAGGTGCGAAGCCGCGTTCCGGCGATTTCCCACCGGCGCAAGGTCGGCGAAGCAGTCGCGCGATGATTGTCTTCGACCTTCGCTGCCGCGACAGCGGCGACGTCTTCGAGGCCTGGTTCAAATCGGGAGCCGAGTTCGAGGAGCAAGCGGAGCGCGGGCTCGTCCAATGTCCCGTGTGCCAGTCGCCGAGGGTCGAGAAGGCGCCGATGGCCCCTCGAGTGCCCGCAAGAACGTCCGGTGAGGATTCCCCGCTGGCCAAGCTGGCTGCTCTGCAGGCAAACATCCTCAAGGATTCCGAGTGGGTCGGCGACCGCTTCGCCCAGGAGGCCCGGTCGATCCACTTGGGGGAAGCGAAGGCCCGGGCTGTGCACGGGAGCGCGACGCCGGCCGAGGCGAAGTCGCTGATCGACGAGGGCGTTCCGGTTGCACCCCTGCCACTCCCGGTCGTCCCGCCCAACCAAGTCAATTGAAGAAACCCCGCACCGACTCTATTCGGTGCGCAGGCTGGCCCCGTAGCTCAGCAGGATAGAGCGCCGGATTCCTAATCCGTAGGTCACAGGTTCGAATCCTGTCGGGGTCACCATTTGCAGGAGCGGGACATGGCAGGCACCAAGCAGCAAGAGCTCGAAAAGCCGCATGCGGGCATCGTCGATCGTCTGTTCTTCGAACATCCCCGCTCGCTCGACATGAGCTGGGCAGGCCATGGTTCCGGTGCCGTCAAAGTCGGATTCCAGCTGATTGGCGCTGGGTGCGCCGCCCTCATCCACGCTATCGTTCCTGGCATCTTCGGCGAAACCGCGTCGGCTACGGTCATCCGCATTCACGATCACATCCAGAAGCTCAACGCGAAGCGCGATGCCTGAAGGACACGTGCCGGTCGCCATCGTTGGCGGCGGCTTTTCGGGGACAATGGTGGCGGCAAATCTGGCCCGTCGCGGGATTCGTTCGGTCCTGATTGAAGCCAATGGCCAGTCCGGACTCGGCGCGGCTTACTCTACGCGGGAAGCGGCGCACCTTCTGAACATTCGGGCGAACAATATGGGCGCCTGGGCCGATGCTCCGGGGCACTTCGCCGAAGTCGAGGGACTCGAAGCCAATGGATTCGCGGAGCGGCGCCGGTACGGGCGCTATCTTCGATCCATCCTCGACGACGCGATCGATGGTGGTTGCGTGCAGCTGATCGACGACCGGGCCGTAGAAGCAAGCCAGGATGCCACGGGATGGCATATTCGACTGGAGGAGGGCGGCGCCGTCGATTCGCGCGCCCTGGTCCTTGCTACAGGCAACCAGCCGCCCGCCGAATTGCCGTTTGCACAGGAAGCCGGTGATCGCCTGATCGACAATCCATGGGGCGAGGCGACGCAATCCGCGATTTCCGACGCCGCGTCGGCCGGTGAGGATGTCCTGATCGTGGGGACGAGCCTGACCATGGTCGATACTGTCCTGTCGCTCGACGAGGCAGGCCATCGCGGAACAATCGTGGCACTGTCCCGCCGGGGCAAGATTCCGCTTGCCGGCGGATCGCATGATCCCGCGCCCGTGGAGTGGAAGGAACTTCCCCCGTTGAAAGTTCGGGAATTCGCGAAATGGCTTCGCAACCGCGCCAGGCTCGTCGACTGGCGATCCGCGATCGATTCGCTGCGGCCACACAGCCATCGAATCTGGCAGTCGTTCTCAATGGAGGAAAAGCGTCGCTTTCTTCGCTTCGGACGTCCGTGGTGGGACATTCACCGCCATCGCATCGCGCCCGAGGTCGCCGCGAAGGTGGCGAAGCTCGTTTCCGAGCGGAGGCTGGAGATCGTCGCGGGGCGGATCCTGATGGTTGAACCGAAGAATGGCGGACTCGCGGTCACCATCCGCAGGCGCGGCAAGGCGCAAGCGGAGCCGCCTCGGATTTTCGGTCATGTTTTCAACTGCACCGGCCCGCTCGCGGACATCGGGGGAACCGGGGAACCGCTGCTTCGTCAGCTTCTCGACGACGGCCTTGTCCGGCCCGACGAGCTATCGATCGGATTCGCGGTCGATGAGCGATCCCGCGCCGGGCCGGCGGAACGTCTCTGGGCGCTCGGCACTCTAACCAAGGGCCGCTATTGGGAAATGATCGCAGTTCCCGATATCCGGGAGCAGGCGGCGGCGGTCGCCGAAGACATTGCAGTGGAGCTTGGCCGATGAGTCCGACGCCCGACGATGGCGACATTTACGAGGCGCAGCCGAAGCTGCCGGTGCCCGAGGACGTGCGCGAGGCGGTAAAGACGCTGATCCGATGGGCCGGCGACGATCCCGACCGCGAAGGCTTGCTCCAGACGCCGGAGCGGGTTGCTCGTGCCTGGGCCGAATATTCACAGGGTTATCGAGAAGACCCCGCCATCCACTTGAGCCGCACCTTCCACGAGGTCGGCGGCTACGACGAGATCGTCCTTCTCAAGGACATTCCGTTTCAGTCGCATTGCGAGCACCACCTTGCGCCGATCATCGGCAAGGCTGCGATCGCCTATCTGCCCAACGACAAGGTAGTCGGCATCAGCAAGCTCGCGCGGGTACTCCACGGCTTTGCGCGCCGGCTTCAAGTGCAGGAGAGGCTGACGGCGCAGGTAGCCGATTGCATCTGGGAGCACCTCGAGCCCAAGGCCGTCGCGGTCGTGATCGAGGCGAGCCATTCTTGCATGACCGCTCGCGGGGTAAGAACGCCCGGAGTGATGATGACGACCAGCCGGATGATGGGCACCTTCCGCTCCGACGAGCGGAGCCGGCGCGAGGTTCTGGCCCTTATGGGTTACTGAAGGCCGGCCGATGCAACGCGGAGACTAGTCCCCCCGGTCGCCCTCATTGCGCGGCTTTTTGGTCTTGGAGTGCCGCCGAACGTCCTGGCTCAGCGATTTGGACTGGTCGTCGCTGTCGCTGAACTTTCCTTCCTCGTCGCGGCGCTGGTACCTTTTGTCGCCCGGGTGCGGCTTGATGAGCTCGCGTTCGCTCATGGGATACTCCTCTGGCTTTTCTGCTCCTCCGACCAACGCATGTCTAAGCCCCATTGCTCCGTCGTAACCCGCGGCCCGCAGGGAGATTGCGACGATCTGCAGCGTTGAGCGGGGATGGCGAAGGCGAAGCGCAAGAAGAGGCTCAAGGTGTTTCGAACCCCGATCGGCTTCCACGACGCCTATGTGGCCGCTCCAAGCCAGAAGGCCGCTCTGGAAGCCTGGGGTTCGCAAACGGATCTCTTTTCGAACGGATCCGCAGAGGTGGTCACCGACCCGGAACTGACCAAGGCGCCGCTCGATCGTCCCGGCACGGTCGTCAAGGTGCCCCGAGGAACGAAACGCCACCATCTTGCCGCGCTCGACTCCGGTTGAGTTTCGCCGCCCCTGATTTAGGGTCGCCCCATGCGCCAGTATCTCGATCTTTTGCGGACCATCCTCGACCAGGGCGTGCAACAGTCGGACCGCACCGGCACCGGGACCTTGAGCTATTTCGGAGCGCAGATGCGCTTCGACCTGCAACAGGGGTTCCCGCTCCTCACCACCAAGAAGCTCCACCTGCGCTCGATCATCGTCGAGCTTCTGTGGTTCCTTCGCGGCGACACCAACATCGGCTGGCTGAAAGATCGCAACGTCCGCATCTGGGACGAATGGGCGGACGAGAAGGGCGATCTTGGCCCCGTTTACGGCAAGCAATGGCGGGATTGGGAGACAGCCGACGGGCGGCACGTCGACCAGATCGCCGATCTCGTCGCGCTGATCCGCAAGGACCCGGCGTCGCGCCGGCAGATCGTCACCGCCTGGAACCCCGGCGAAATCCACAAGATGGCGCTGGCGCCGTGCCATTGCCTGTTCCAGACCCAGGTCGCGGCGGGGCGGCTGAATCTCCAGCTCTACCAGCGCAGCGCCGACATGTTCCTCGGCGTTCCGTTCAACATCGCCAGCTATTCCCTGCTGACTCACATGCTCGCGCGCGAGTGCGGGCTGGAGCCGGGGGTGTTCGTGTGGACCGGCGGCGATTGTCATATTTATTCGAACCACATGGAGCAGGTGGCGCTTCAACTTGGCCGCGAGCCTCGCCCGCTACCTCGACTCGTCCTCAAAGACCGGGGGCAGGGGCTCTTCGACTATGAGCCGGAGGATTTCGCGTTCGAGGATTACGACCCCCACCCGCACATCGCCGCTCCGGTCGCCGTTTAACCGGGGGAGCCGAATTACCGTTGCCGCGTTTCCTCCTGCCGAAGGAGAGAATTATGCTTCAGAAGATCGCAACGGTCCTGATCGTCGGCGCAGCGCTTGCGACCGCCGCCTGCAATACCGTCCGCGGGGCTGCGCGCGACGTCAACTCGGTCGCCAACTGCACCGAAAATGCGATAAACGGCCAGTATTGCTGACCCTTTAACTGGACAAGCCGCCGGCTTCCCAGCCATTGTCATTCCGCAGGCATAATGGAGGAACGACAATGGTTCGAATGCTCGTGATTGCAGCCACCGTCGTGGGCAGCCTCGCGGTGACGGCGTGCAACACCGTTCGGGGCGCGGCTGCCGATGTCAACTCGGTCGCGAATTGCACCGAGAACACGATCAACACCGGACGCTGCAAGTGATGGCCTAAGCCGTCACCCTGATTTGTTTCAGGGCCCAGTGACAGAAAAGAAGCCCCGCCGGATCGCTCCGGCGGGGCTTTTTTTGCGCTCCCATCCCTCCAGGGAGGGGAAGCTATCACTTCTCCTGCAGGTAATCGCCCGCATCGGCATCGGTGCCGTGGCCCGACGGAGCGACCGCCGCCAGCGGATCCGCGTGGATCGCTGCTTCAGGGCCTTCCGCGAGCTCCGCTGCATGCTCCTCAACGGCGCTCTCGGGGATCGCCAGCGCTTCCTGCAGCTTGCGGTGCTGCGCCCGGAGCGCGGCGTCGCGAGCGGAAGCCGAGACCCTGAGCCGGTTCATTCCAGCGCCGGTTCCGGCGGGGATGAGGCGGCCGACGATCACGTTCTCCTTAAGCCCGTTCAGGGTGTCGATCTTGCCCTGCACCGAAGCCTCGGTGAGAACTCGAGTCGTCTCCTGGAACGAGGCGGCAGAGATGAAGCTGCGGGTCTGCAGCGACGCCTTGGTGATGCCCAAAAGGACCGGCTTGCCCTCGGCAGGCTTCTGCTTCTTTTCCAGCCGCGCGTTGATGGCGTCCATCTCCTCGCGGTCGACCTGCTCGCCCGGAAGCAGCGTGGTGTCGCCACTCTCGGTGATCTCGACCTTCTGCAGCATCTGGCGAACGATCACCTCGATGTGCTTGT
>JBDZVP010000042.1:0-8692 GCA_040255765.1 Sphingomonadales bacterium
CCCGCTTCTCGTCCTCGCTCCCGCTCGCCGTGAACTTGCTGTTCTCGACCTCGGCCGCAACCTTCTTTCCGAGCCTCCGGAAGACCAGGATCCGGCTTTCGTTCGCGCTCGCATGGTCGAGCCCGATCGGTGCCGAGCCAAGCCCGGTCTCGAGTTGCGCGAGATAGATGTAGCGGGCAGAAATCCCGTTCTCGTCTGGCTTGGGGAATGTCGCGACGATCTTCCCCGTGATCGGGTCGGAATCGACTTTGAGCAGCGGCTTTTCCGCCTGCGCCTGTTCCGTCGCGGTGGCCGGTGCGGCGCCCGCGGGCACTGCGAGGGCCAGTGCAAGCGCAAGCGAAACGGACGAACTCAAAAGACGACGGCGCATGAAAGACCCCCCTGCAGGTGCTTCGAAGGCTAATCAGGCGGCAGAAGCCTGTCCACGGGGCTTGCCTGCCGTTCGTCGAAGACGCAGAGCCCGCTCATGCCGACGCGCCAGCTCTTCCCTACGCTTCTCCACGAAGCCGAAATCGATGCGGACTCGCTCCCCGAGCTTGCTCACTCGATCCGATCGCTTGCCGCCGATGACCGCGCCGGGCAGCGCTGGAGCAAAGAGCATGCTTACTCCGGCTACACCAGCTATGCGTCACTCGATGACTTGCCCAGGCGCGATCCTGCCTTCGCGGATCTCGCAAAAGTTCTGACTCGCCATGCACGGCAATTCGCAAGGGAAGCGGGCTGGGACGCCAAACCCAGGCTCGACAGCCTCTGGGTCAACTTGCTCAAGGCGGGCGGCCACCACAGCGGCCACATCCACCCGCACAGCATCCTCTCCGGAACGCTCTACGTTGAAGTCCCGAAAGGCTCAGGCGCGATTCGGTTCGAAGACCCGCGACTCCCGCTGATGATGGCTGCCCCCACGCGCGAGGGGACTTTCGTCACCGTCGAGCCTCGCCCCGGCCTCCTTCTCCTATGGGAAAGCTGGCTTCGGCACGAAGTCCTGTCCGGCACGGGACCGGGCGAGCGGCTCAGCATCAGCTTCAACTTCAGCTAAAGCGCGCCGTTCATTCGAACAGGATCGTCACCAGCAGCGATCCGTCCTCGGTCGCCGACACCGAATGCTCTTCTCCCGGGTCCAGGTACAGCCAGTCCCCGGCAGACATCTCGATTCGCCGGTCGGTTTCGAGAATGACGGAGCCTTCGACGCAATGAATGGTCGAGTAGCCCGGAACGGCGTGCCGGGCGATCTCGTCGCCCGCCCGCAACACCAGTTGGGCGGATTCAAACGCCTTGGTTTTGACGAGCGCAACTGCCCGCGCTTCGGTTGCCGCGGCAAGCGAGGGCAGATGCACCTTCTCGCCCGGATTGGCACGAGCAAGAGCCATCACAGCGCCTCCTTCTTTTCTCTCATCGGCTCTTCCTCTCGCGCCCGTCCGGGAAGCATCTGGGGGAGCGGCATCCCGGCCACCGATGCCGACGCCGGCCAGACGGCAGCGACGTCCAGGCTGTCACACCCAGCATAAGCGCCCCGAAGCCACCGCATTGCACCCTCCTGACCTGATAATCATTCGCAATAATGATCAGGAGCAAAGGCGCCGATACGCAATCTTCCTTAGGCGGCGAGGGGCGGAGCCGCCTTTGCCGGGCGGCTCCGAACTCTCATTCCGCGGCGACTGCGGCTGTGCGGGAGTTGGGCTCGCCGACATCGCCGCGCGGCATGCGAAGCTTCACCAGGAAGTCCCAGGCCATGATCAGGGTTCCGACCGAGAACACGATGTCCCCGGGCATCCGCATCCACTGCCAGAACAAGGTCTGGTCGTAGAACTGCTGGCTGCGCGCCCAGGCGAACCCATGCTCGAACACCGCGTCGAGCTGCGGCCAGCCGATCGGGAAGAAGTGGAGGAATACCCACATCAGGAGCCCGATGTTGTAGCACCAGAAGGCGATCTTGCCGGGCCGTTCGTTGAACTCGGCGCCGGGTCCCGCCCGATAACGCAGGCAGAAATAGATCAACCCGAGCGCAAGCAAGCCGAAGGCCCCGAACAGCGACGTGTGCGCGTGGTTCAACGTCAGGAACGTGCCATGCTCGTAATAATTGACGAGCGGGGCGTTGAGAGTGCCGCCGCCGAACACCCCGGCACCGACGAAATTCCAGAACGCGGAGCCAAGGATGTACAAATAAGCGAGGCTGTAATCGAACTTCGCTTCGCCCTTGATCAGCCGGTGCTGCGAGATGGCTTCGAGGATCAACAGGACCAGCGGCAGCACCTCGATGAACGAGAACATCGTTCCAAGCGGGACCCACAGGCTCGGTCCGCCGCCCCAGTAGAGGTGGTGGCCGGTACCCAGCACGCCGCCGAGGAAAATCAGGATCAGTTCGAGATAGACCGACCGCTCGGCGAGCTTTCGCGATACGAGGCCGAGCGACATCAGCAGATAGGCGCTCATCGCCACCGCGAAGAACTCGAACGATTGCTCGACCCACAGGTGGACCACCCACCAGCGCCAGAAATCGGTGATCGTAAAGCTCTTCTCGATTCCCGTGAGCGGGATCATTCCGAAGGCATAGAGAACCGCGACGTTGATGGTCGCTGCCCAGATCAGATGCTCGAGGCGGATCTTGCCGCTCCAGAATTGCTTCGTCGCTTCGACGAGCGTGTCCTTGCTCGGCCACAGCGCCCTGAACATCAACGCGCTCCAGCTAAGCAGGGCGACGAAGAAGAGGATTTGCCAGAACCGGCCGAGCTGGATGTAGGACAAGCCCTGGTTGCCGAACCAGAACCAGCCTTTGTCGATCACGCCCTGGATGCCGAGATAGTTGCCGATCAGCGCGGCCGTGACGACGAACAGCGAGACCCAGAAAAGCAGGTCGACGAGGAATCCCTGCCCTTTCGCCTCGCGGCCGCCGGCGATTGCCGGAGCAAGGAAAAGCCCGCTCGCGATCCACCCGAGCCCGATCCATATGATCGGCGCCTGCAGGTGGAAACTTCGAAGGAAGTTGAACGGCAGGATGTAGTTGAGCTGGATTCCGTAGAAAAATTCTCGCTCGTAATAGGAATGCGCCATGATCGCGCCGGCCCCTTGCGAGGCGAGGAAGACGAGCGCCACCACGACGAAATATTTGCCGCACTTCTTCTGGCTTGGAGTCAGCCCTCGATAGACGGCCAGCCCGCGCTCGCGCGGCGCGTCGTCGGTCTCATCGATATAGGCCCGGTACAGCCACAGCACGAAGCCGAACGCGAAGAACGTGAAGCAGAAGCTGATCCACGTCCAGCGGAAGGTGTTGGTGGTCGGAGTGTTTCCGACGGACGGCTCGTAAGGCCAGTTTTCCGTCCACGACGTCTCCGGGTGGCCCGGACGGCGGGCCACCGTCGTGATCGCCGAATAAATGATGAAGTCGGCGGTCTTCAGCCGGAGTTCGGGATTCAGGCTCTTGGCGGGAACCCAGCCCGCGGAGAGATTGGTCGTGTTGAGCTTGGTCGCGAGTTCGCTCTGTAAGCCGCGAACGGCCTGCGCCACGGCCTCGGGCAGAACGACAGTTTCCTGCGTAAGGTCGATTCCGTGGAGTTGCTGCTGCATCAAGCTCGTCACCGCGGCATCGCTCAACGCCTCTTCGGCCGACGCGGGAGGCGGCGTTGTCGGCTGGGGCGGAGTGCCCTGCGGCCCCGTTTCAGCAAGCGACTTGTTGGCCGGGGCTTTTGTCGATGGCGGCGTCGCCGAACTGCTCGCGATCGCCTGCTTTGTCAGGACTCCAAGCCGGACCAGCGTCGAGGCAGTGTAATCCTCGCCGAAATAGGACCCCATTCCGTAGATGCTGCCGTAATCCATCAGGTCGGCTTTCTGGAAGCCGCCCTTGCCGTCGACGATATCCTCGGCCGTCATCAGGACGTTGCCGGCGGGATCGGTGAAAGCATTGGGGTGGGGCGGTGCCGCCCGATAGGTGAGGACCGTTGCCCAGGCCATCATCGCGAAGCACAATATCGCGGTAACCAGAAGCACCCATTTCAGGATATCGCTGACTGGATCGATCGACGGTTGTGAAAGATCCTGTTGTTGTGCGCGCTTTGCCATCTTTCGCCCCCGAAATGAATGACTGCCGGCCGAAGCCTGCTTGTTAACGCCGGTTAGATTTCACACGACAGTCTCGGAATGCAACCCCCCGGACCTACGAAAACGGTCTAAAAGACGGAGCGGTCAACCGGACTCCCGTAATATCCCTTAGTTTCGCTATCGCGGATGCTCGCGCTTCAATTTCCGCGCGCTGGCGGCTAAGCGCTTTGAAATTCCTTCACATCAGGACATTCCATGGGCTTCCGCTGCGGCATCGTCGGCCTGCCGAACGTCGGCAAATCGACGCTCTTCAATGCGCTTACCGAAACCGCCGCGGCACAGGCGGCTAACTATCCGTTCTGCACGATCGAGCCGAACGTCGGTCGAGTCGCGGTCCCCGACCCGCGCCTGGACAAGATCAAGGCGGTCGCCAAGTCCGCGCAGGAGATCGAGACCCAGATCGAGTTCGTGGACATTGCGGGGCTGGTCCGCGGCGCGTCGAAGGGCGAAGGCCTCGGCAACCAGTTTCTCGCCAACATCCGCGAGGTCGATGCGATCGTCCATGTGCTTCGCTGCTTCGAGGGCGGGGACGTGACTCATGTCGAGGGGCGCGTCGATCCGGTCGCGGACGCGGACGTCGTCGAGACCGAGCTGATGCTCGCCGACCTCGAATCTTTGGAGCGGCGGGTGCCAAATCTCGTGAAGAAAGCGCAGCAGGGCGACAAGGAAGCGAAAATCGAAGCCTCGGTTCTCGGCCAGGCGCTCGATTTGCTGCGCGATTCCAAGCCTGCGCGGCTGACCCAGCCGAAAGATGCGGAGGAAGAGAAAGCCCTTCGCCGCGCCCAGCTCCTGACCGCCAAGCCCGTTCTCTATGTCTGCAACGTCGACGAAGGCGACGCCGCCACCGGCAATGCCTTATCGGAAAAGGTCGCGGAGAAAGCCAAAGCCGAGGGCGCGGTCGCGGTCGTCATCTCCGCAGCGATCGAAGCCGAAATCGCCACTCTGCCCGAGGAAGAACGCGACGCCTTCCTGTCCGACCTCGGCCTCCACGAGACGGGCCTCAACCGGATGATCCACGCGGCCTATGCCCTTCTCGGCCTCATCACCTTCTACACCGCCGGCCCCAAGGAATCGCGCGCCTGGACGGTGCACAAGGGCGCGAAGGCCCCGGAAGCTGCCGGCGAAATCCACACGGACTTTGAGCGCGGCTTCATCCGGGCCGAGACCATCGGCTATGACGACTATATCGCCTGCGGGGGCGAATCCGGCGCCCGCGACGCCGGCAAGCTCCGCTCCGAAGGCAAGGACTATGTCGTTCAGGACGGCGACGTGATGCTGTTCCGGTTCAACGTCTAGAATCCGGCCCGGCCACCCGCTCCGCCAGCGGCAGCGCCAGCAGCACCCACAGGAGCCCGAAAGCCCAGCCGCCGATGACGTCTGTCGGCCAGTGCACGCCGAGCATCACCCGGCTGATCCCGATGCAAAGCGAAAAGAGCAACGCCCCCGCTACTGCCGGCCACCTCCAACGTGTTCCGGAAGCGAAGATGAGTGCCAGCGTAAGGTAGACGATCATCGAGCTCGCCGCGTGCCCGCTCGGGAAGGACGGCGTACTTACGGGCACGAGATGAACCTCGTCCTCCGGCCGTAAGCGGCCGATTCCATATTTCTGCGCCTCGACTAGCCCCCTTCCAACCAGCGTGACTGCAATCACAACCAGCCCGTAGCGCGCGCGTCCCTTCGCCCACAGCAACAAGGCAAAACCGATCCCGATAGCGATCAGGAAAGCCGCGCTTCCGAAGAAGGTGAATCCCCGCGCGACGGCTGTGAGCGCCGGGTGCCCGCCAACGTAGAGCGACCTAAGAATATCGTCGTCGGCCGTGCCGGCGCCGACGGTCAGCATCGCGAACCACAGGATCGCGAGCAATGCCGCGGCGATGCTCACGCGCAGCGATGGTAAGCGCTTGCGCTTTTCGCCGTTCATCGGCCGATCAACGCCAAAGCGGCGAAGACGGCACCGTCGGGCCTAGAATCGTGCTCCCAGCCGGATCCCGATCGTCCGGGGACGTCCGGGAAGAATGTAGGTGCGGGTGCAGATGCTGCACGCCACGAACCGCGCCAACTCGTTGCGCTCGTCGAAAACATTGCTGACGAAAAGCTCGGCGCTGTACTTGTCCCAGTCATAACCCGCGAACAGGTCGACCAGCGTCGAAGCGCGGAGACGGCCCAGGTAGGAGTTGGGATTCACTCCGCCCCCGATATCCTGCCGGATATCGGCCGCAGCCGAACTTTGATAGGCGATGCTGCCCTGGACGTGCGCATTTCCAAGCCCGATCGGCCAGGTGTAGCGCGCTGTCGCGGTCGCCTTGAACTTCGGCGTGATCGGCAGCCGGGTCCCTGACGGGGTCACCGGATAATCCTGATCGCCGTCGGTCGGATCGGCGGTGCTCAGGTCCGGGAAGAAAGTGTCGCAGTTCGCGGCCGTATCGAAGCTGATGTGGCAGATCGCCCCGCTCGTCTTCGCATCCGTGTAAGCCGCCGCGGCGTTCAGCGACAGGCCGCCGGCGACGTAGGACAGATCGGTTTCCACGCCGTTGATCTTGGCGTTGCGGCCGTTCTGGATGACGGTCAGGCTGTTTTCGCCAAGGAAGCTGAACTGGAACTTTTTCCAGATCTGGTGATAGATCGCGCCGTTCCAGGTGAACGGTCCGAAGTTCGTTTTCCAGCCGGCTTCATAATTTGTCAGGAAGTCCGGAGCGTAGGCCGGAGCGTTCGGCTGGCGGTTGATTCCGCCCGGACGGAAACCGCGCGACCAGGTCGCGTAGAACATCAGGTTCTGCTGGGGCTTCCAACGGGCGCTCAGCCGGTGCGTAAAGCCGTCGCCCCTGCTCTGGCGGGGAACCGCAACGCCGTTCACCACATTGCCGACGTTCGTGCATGGCGTTCCGGCGACTCCGCCGGGTGCAAGCGGTGAGTCTTCGTCGTCGAGCAATTGCTCGCCGTTGACGGTGAGGCAGCGGCGAACGCCCGAACTTCCGCCCGCCGCGTTCGGCGGCACTAGCCAGGTATCTTCGTCGAACCCGGGATTCTTGCCGAAACCCGCGAACCCGAACAGGCTGTTTTGATATTTGAACAGGCGGCCGCCAGCGATCAGGGTGAGGTTCGGAGTGATGTCGAACTCCCCTTCCCCGAACAGCGCCCAGTCCTTGTCCTTGCGATCTTGCAGGGTCAGCCACAGCGTTCCCGGCCAGCCGTTCACCGACAGGTCGGGGGCGAGGTTGTCGATCAGATAATCCTGGAAGATGTGGTTCTTCTGGACCTGGTAGAAGGCTCCGACCAGTGCTCTCGCCCGCCATTCCTGCGGGGTCGCGATCCGCAATTCGTGGCTCATCTTTTTGAAATGCTCGGTACCGACGATGTACTGGCGCGGATCGATCGTGTTGCCCGCCGCGTCCTGGTAATAGAAGTAATTCGCGAGCCCGCCGACACTCTCGTAATAAGCGTCATAGGCGTCGGAATAATCGGTGTAATCGCCAAGCGACGAGGTCGGCCGGTCCATGTAGGCGCCGGCATAGGTCAGGTCGAAGTTCCACACCTTGCCTTCGACCGTCAGCGCGGCCTGGGTGAACTTGTCCCTTGCATATTCGTCGCGGAACCGCTGCACTTTGAGGTCGCCCAGCGTCGGATCGAAGGCATAGAAGCCGTCCTGCTTCGAATGCTGGTGCATGATCGTCGGAGTGACGGTCCAGTTTTCGTTGAGGTCGATCTTCAGCGCCGCACGGCCGCCATAGGTCGTCTTCTGGTTGATATTCTTGCGCAGGAAAGCGCTGTTGTTGACGCTAATCCCGTTGTGAACGCAGCCGATGACATGGGTCGCGGGCGGCGGGCTCGGGTTCGGCCCGATGATCGCGTCGCCGCAGTAAGTTCTGCTCCCGGGCACATTGTCGATGAAGCCCGCGTCGCGCTGGTAGAAAGCGACTCCGCGGAAAGCGATCGACGGGGTCAACGGGATATTGATCATCCCCTGCAGGATTCCACCCATGTTGCCATGGGCAACGGTGTTCAGCTCTCCGTCGACCCGTCCGTAGGTGTCGTTGAGATCGGGCTTGTTGGTGATGATCCGGATGGTGCCGGCTTCGCTCGAAGCGCCGTAGAGGGTGCCCTGGGGCCCGGCGAGGCTCTCGATCCGGGCGATGTCGTAGATGTGAACGTCGAGCGCTCCGCCGATCGTCGTCACCGGCTGCTCGTCGAGATAGACGCCGACGGACGGGAGCGAGCCCGAGTGATTGCCGTCGCCGCCGGTCGCGACGCCGCGCATGTAGATGACCGCGCCGCCCGACTGCGACGTGTTGAAGCTCACCGACGGGAGCTGCTTGGTATAATCCTCGAAATTGGTGATGTTGAGCTGGTCGAGCTTGCGAGTGCCGAGCGCGATGACGCTCTGCGGGACGTTCTGAAGCCGCTCCTCGCGCTTGGTCGCGGTGATGACGATCTCGTTCGGATCGCGAACCTGCCCCTGCTGCGCGACCTGGACTTGCGGCGGCTGCGAGGTGACGTCGGTCGCGTTGGTGGCGGGTGCGGGCGACTGAGTCGTCGGAGTGGCGGGAGTTGCATCGGCTGGCGCAGGGTTCTGGGCGAAAGCCGGAGAAACCATGAACGTGGA
>JBDZVP010000042.1:8792-16031 GCA_040255765.1 Sphingomonadales bacterium
TCCAGGCATTCGGGCTCGAAAGGAAGGCCGAGATAATCGAGCAGCGCGCGGACTTCGGCCTCGGTGTCCTCGACCATGCGCTCGTAAAACACCCGGTGGACCCGTCCCGGCAAGACAGCGTCGACGTGGGCCATCAGCCGGACGTAATCCGAATAATATCGGCCGACATCCTCCAGCGCGTAAGTGAAGTTCTGCCCGCGAGCGAAATGCTGGCGGAAGTTGGAAAAACAGCAGGCCATCGGATGCCGCCGGGCATCGATAATCTTCGCGTTCGGGAGCACGAGCTGGATGAAGGGAACATACATCCAGTTGTTCGGAAGCTTGTCGATAAAGAACGGCCGTGCAGTCCGGCGCTGGACCGAGGCGCGCTTCAGATATTCCTCGCCGCGCTCTCTTCGCTGCCCTTCGGACAGCTCCAGCGCGCTGCGCGGATAACGGCCGCTCTGGCGCGCGACCGCGGGAAGGTCGGGAAGTTCCGACGTCCCTTCGACCTGGCTGTGCGACGACAGGATTTGCTCCACTAGGGTCGAGCCGGCGCGCGGCATTCCGACGATGAAGATCGGATCGGCCGACTCGCTCCCGCCCGGCCGCTCGGCGAAGGCGGCTGCGGTAAAGGCCGCGATACTCTCGTCGACCAGCCGCGTGACGTCCCCGCCCCGATAAGGATGCAGCTTCAGCCGGATCGCGTTCCCGCGCGCATAATGGTCAAACGCCTCGTCCGGCTGCCCGGAATCGTGCATCGCCTTGCCGAGCGCGAACTCCAGATGGAGCCGGTCCTCGTCGCGGAGGTCGGGAGTCTCGAGCGCCGAAGCCATCGCCGCGACATCGGCCTCGTCAAACTTCACGGTCTTCAGGTTGGCGAGACTCCACCACGCTTCCCCAAGCGCGGGCCTGAGTTCGAGCGCCTTGCGATAAGCTGCGATTCCCTCCTGCTGCCGACCGACGGTCTTCAGCATGTGGCCGTAGCTCATCCACACCTTCGGCTGCTTCGGCGCCCGCTCCAGCACCTCTTCGTACAGCGCCATCGCGCCTTCGAATTCGCCGAGGCGGCCAAGCGTCGCCGCTTTCAGGTTCCAGTGGCTCAGCCCTTCCGGCTCGTCCGCGAACACGCCGTCGAGAAGCTCGAGCGCTTCGGCCGGACGCCCCATCCGCCCCAGTACGAGCGCGAGATTTGCCCGTGCCGTCGTCCACGCGGGTGCGATCTCGACCGCTCGACGGAGCAAATTCTCCGCGTCGCGCCAGCGGCCTATGCGCGCGGCAAGTTCCGCGAGCATCCGGATCGCCTTGGCGTCGAATGGATCCTCATTGAGGTGAGGCTTCAGGATCCGCTCGGCCACATCGAGCCGGTTTTCGTTCATCGCGATCGCCGCCTCGATGAGACGCGGATGGAAATGCGCGGGTGCCGGGGCCTCGGTCGCCATGAATCAAACACTGTCATTGCGAGCGCAGCGACGCAATCCAGAGCGCAATCGTGGATTGCTTCGTCACTTCGTTCCTCGCAATGACGAGGCATGATCTATTTCGAAGACCTGGACATCGGCGCCGAGACGGATTTCGGGACCTATGACGTCACCCGAGAGGAAGTGCTCGACTTCGCGCGCAAATACGATCCGCAGCCGTTCCACCTTTCCGACGAGGAAGCGGCCAAGACTCATTTCGGCCGGATCGCCGCCAGCGGCTGGCACACCTGCGCGATGACGATGGCCGTAATCGCCCGGAAAGTCGTTGGCGAAGAGCAGGCGGGCCTCGGCTCTCCGGGAGTCGACGAACTGCGGTGGCTGAAGCCGGTCTACCCAGGCGACACCCTCCATGTGCGAGGAAAGATCGTCGACAAGACGCCGTCGAGGAGCAAGCCCGAAATCGGTTCCTTCCGCACCGAGACGATCGTCACCAACCAGGACGGCGTTGCGGTCATGCGCTTCACCTCGATCGTCCTCATCCGCCGGCGCCCGGCGGACTAGAAAGCGCTACTGCGGGCGGGTGCTGTCCGACCGGCGGTCGCGGCGAGTGTCGTCGCGCCGACTGTCCCGCCGGGTTTCGGTTCCTTGCGGACGGCTGAAGCCGCTCCAGTTCTCGCGGGTCACGGCCCGTTCGGTAGAGGTCCGGTCGCGGCTGGTGCTGAGCACGCGCTGTCGCTGCTGCGTCCAGTACCGCTGCTGTCTGTCGGTCCACCGATGCGGGCGGCGATCGCGATCGTAAACGTAATAGCCGGTGCCCGGATAATAATAGTCGCCGTACCAGCCGTAATAAGACGGATAGCCGTAGCCGTATCCGCCATACGGGCTGCCGTAGCCGTAGCCGTCGTAATAGGGGTCGTAATAACCGCCATAGCCCCCGTAGCCGGAGCCGATTCCGACCGAGAGTCCGCCGTAGGACCCATAATCGCCGTATCCGTAGGCGCAGCCGCCAAGAGCGACCGTACCGGCCAACAGGATTGCAAGACGCGCGCGCATAAGCTCCTCCTCGATGAGGGTTCAGTGCACCAATGCGCCGTAAAGGCTGCGCGTTCCGACATGTAACTGAGATGAATGGAATTTCACGGAAGGCCAGGGCAATCCGGGCCCTGTCTCCGGAACGGAATTCCGGCGCTCGCTGTTGGTCAGGCAGACCTGATCGAAAGGACCATCACCGTGTTCGGTTTCGCAATCACGCTTCTCATCATCGCGCTCATCGCCGCGATTCTCGGCTTCGGCGGAATCGCCGGGACGCTCGCCAACATCGCAATCGCGATCTTCGTGATCGCTTTGGTCATCGGCCTTGTGCTGCTGTTCTTCGGCTGGAAGGCGGCGAAGTCGGTGGTCGACTGACCCCGCCCGCTGACCGGGCGGGGCCGAGGCTTTAGCCTTTGACTCCGGCCTTGCGGCTCGCAGCCTTGCGCTTCGCCTTGTTCTCCGGATCCAGAGGCCCGGTGAGGGCGACCTTCCGCTTCGCTTCCGCCCAGACGTTCTTGTAAGCGAAGAATGCGAGGACGGTGCCGAACAGCAGGAAGATCACTACCGCGATCCCCGAGGAGTGGCGGACGCCGAGCTTCGGCTCGGCCGCCCACACCAGGAATGCCGAAACGTCGGTCGCCATCTGGTCGACGGTCGGCTTGGTGCCGTCGTCATAGGTCACCTGCCCTTCCGCGGTCAGCGGCGGCGGCATCGCGATGTTCAGGTTCGCGAAGTACGGGTTGTAGTGAAGGTTGGCCGGGGTCTTCGCCGTCGGGAACTTCTTGAGCAGCTCCGCCGGCTGGTTCTGGTAGCCGGTCAGGATTGAATGGACATAGGCCGCTCCGCCTTCGCGTGCCTTGACGATCATCGACAGGTCGGGCGGAAGTGCGTTGTTGTTCGCTGCACGCGCCGCGATCTCGTTCGGGAACGGCGGCGGGAAGCGGTCCGACGGGAGCGGCTTGCGGGTCGTCGCTTCGCCGGTGTCCGGGTTGATGTCCGGAACCTCGATCTTCCAGTAATTGCCCGAGCCGGCGTAATTCTTGATCTGCGCTTCGTTGTAGCCGAGCTGCGCGAGGTCGCGGAACGCGACGTGATCGAGGCCGTGGCAGGCCGAGCAGACCTCCGTGTAGACTTTCAGCCCGCGCTGGAGCTGCTTCTTGTCGAAGTGGCCGAACGGCCCGTCGCTGGCGAGATGCAGCGGCTTGGGCGGAAGATGGAACTCCGCCTCCGCCGTTGGCGCGGGCGGGCTCGAGACATATTCCGACACGCCGACGAACAGCGAGATCAGCAGGACTCCGGCGAAGGCCAGTCCGATGAGGAAACCGATTTTGCGGACCATTTGCTTAGGCTTTCCCCCTGATCCCTATCTCGCGACGGTGGTTTTTTTCTTGCCGGTTTTGACTCCGGCGGGTGCGCTTTCCTGTTCCTCTCCGTGAAGCACCGAGGCCGAGATCGACGTCGGCAACGGAAGCGTCTGCTCGTACTTGGAAACGAGCGGCAGGATCACGAGGAAGTGCAGGAAGTAGTAAGCGGCTGCGATCTGGCCGAGCGCGACGTTGAACGGATTGATCGGCGCTCCGCCGATGTAGCCGAGGATGAGAACGTCGGCGACCAGCAGCCAGAAGAACCGCTTGAACATCGGCCGGTAGCTTCCCGACCGGACCGGCGACTTGTCGAGCCACGGAAGGAAGAACAGCAGCAGGATCGAGCCGAACATCGCGAGCACGCCCCACAGCTTCGCCGGCAGGATGAAGTCCACGGTGAAGGAGCGAAGGATCGCGTAGAACGGCCAGAAATACCATTCCGGGACGATGTGCGGCGGAGTCGAAAGCGGGTTGGCCGGAATATAATTGTCCGGGTGCCCGAGATAGTTCGGAGCGAAATAGACGACCAGCGCATAGGCCAGCAGGACCATCGCGGCGAACCATCCGTCCTTCGCCGTGTAGAACGGGTGGAACGGAAGCGTGTCCTTCTCGTCCCTAACGTCGACTCCGGTCGGGTTGCCCGAGCCCGGGATGTGAAGCGCCCAGATGTGAAGGATCACGACCCCGGCGATCACGAACGGAAGCAAATAATGGAGCGAGAAGAAGCGGGTCAGCGCCGCCTGGTCCGGAGCATAACCGCCCAGCAGCCACACCCGCAGCGGCTCTCCGAACACCGGGAAGGCGCTGAAGAAGCCGGTGATGACCTGCGCTCCCCAATAGCTCATCTGGCCCCAGGGAAGCACGTAGCCCATGAATGCCGTCGCCATCATCAGAAGGTAGATGACGAGTCCGAGCATCCACACCAGCTCGCGCGGCGCCTTGTACGAACCGTAATAAAGGCCGCGGAAAATGTGGATATAGGTGACGAGGAAGAAGAAGCTGGCGCCATTCATGTGCGCGTAGCGAATCACCCAGCCGCCGTTCACGTCGCGCATGATGTGCTCGACCGAATTGAACGCTCCGCCGGTGGTCGCATAGAACCACATCGCGAGCACGATCCCGGTGACGATCTGGATCGTCAGGAACAGCCCCGCGAGGACTCCGAAGTTCCACCAGTAATTGAGATTGCGCGGAACCGGGTAGCCGCCGCCGATGGCTCCGTACACCAGCCTCGGGAGCGGAAGCCGCTCGTCGATCCACTGCATGAACGGATGCTTGGGTTCGTAGGGCCTTGCCCAGGAAAAACTCATCGGTCGCTTACCCCTTTTGCCCGATTACGACCGTCGTAGGCGACGTGAATGCATAGTCCGGAACGAACAGGTTCTTCGGCGCCGGCCCCTGCCGGATTCGCGCGGCGGTGTCGTACATCGACCCGTGGCACGGGCAGAAATAGCCGCCGTACGGGCCCTTGTTCTCGCCCTCGCCAATGCCGAGCGGGACGCAACCCAGGTGGGTGCAGACGCCAAGCGTGATCAGCCAGTTGGTGTGCCCGGCCTTGGTCCGCTGGGCCAGCGTCTCCGGATCGCGAAGATCCGACAGCGGGACGGCGTTGGCCTCGGCGATTTCCTTGTCGGTGAGGTTGCGGACGAACACCGGCTGCTTGCGCCACACCGTCTTGATGCCCTGGCCGCGCTGCACTTTCGAAATATCGACCTCGGTGGTCGACAACGCCAGCACGTCGGCCGGAGGCGCCATCTGGACGAAAAGCGGAGAGATCGCGACGACGGCGCCCACGCCCGCAAAGCTCACCGCTGCGACATTGAGAAAATCGCGGCGGCGAACGCCATCGCCAGCCGTAACCGGAACGTCAGCCATGCTTCCCCTATGACAATTGGAGACCCGCCCCTGCGGGGTCTCCGTTAAGGCGATTGCGGGCCTGATAGCGAGCGCACCCCGCACTGCCAAGGGGCCGAATTGTCACAATATGGCCGCGACCGGCTCGCCAGCCCGCTTTCCCTCGCGTTTGCCGAGCCATGCCGCGCGGAACATCACCGCCGCGGCGTAAAGAACGACGACGATCACCAGCCAGCGCAGATATTCGAGCGGCATGGTGACCACGAGATAGGCGGCGACGAGCACGCCCGGGATTCCACCGATTGCGAGTCCAAGCACGACCTTGAGGTCGATCTGCCCGAGCTGGATATGCTTCGCTCCCGCGCCCGCGCCCATCAGCGCTGCGCCGGCGGCCATGATCGGAAAACATAGCCGCGGGTCCATTCCCATCAGGCTGAGGAAGACGAGAGTCGGCGCGTAATTTCCGACTCCGAAATTGAGCAGCACTCCAAACCCGAAGCTGGCGGCGATGGCGACGATCGTGAGCATCGGCGGCAGCCCCGCCGCCGTTCCGCCGCCGGGGATGATGTGGATGTTGTGGGCGGCGGCGGCATCGAGCCCGTAGAAAATCGCGGCGAGAAGCAAGCCGGCGCCGACCGTCAGCTGGACGACCCACACCCTCGCCCTCGCCACCAGCGGCGCCCCGGTCAGCCCGCCGAGCAGGACGGCGACCGCGGACCCGAACAGAAGCACCGGGTCGACCTTCACCCCGAGCTTGGTCAGGAAATAAATCGTTTCCACCATCACCGGCGGGGTCAATCCGACGATCATCGTCGGCGGGATCAGCCGGTCGGGGACCATCTTGCGGAATTTGAACCAGGTCGCGGTTGGAGCGAACGAACCGATGCCGAGCGTGTCGAAGAAGGCGACCACCGAGCCCAGCGCCATCGCCTCGCGATTCGGAGTTGCCCGCCGGGCGATCGCCGAGCGGACGAGGATGATCGTGAAGAAGAGGATCGCCAGTCCGAGCGGGACCAGCAGCGCAACCAGCATCATGCACTCTCCACCAGCCCCGGTGAGACGCGAATGCTAGAGCATAACGCCCGCTTGGCAAGCTGTTCGCAGAGCTCGAATCGAGTCACTATCCCGCGGTCGGATTGAACGGGGGACAGTCATGTTCAAGCGCTACAGCCTGGCCTGGGTCACGGGTGCGATTTTCTTCGTCCTGATTACCGCGCAGTGGATTTCCGGATGGGGCGAGTTCGTCCGCCTGCAGCACGAGCACGGAGTCGCGGTCCATCTCACAACCTATTTGTTCCAGATGGCTCGAAGCACGCTCGAAAACTGGCAGGCGGAATTCTTCTCCCTGCTCTACCAGATGATCGTCTTCACCTACCTCTATTATGCCGGGTGCCCGCTCACAGGCGGAAGCGACGAGCGGCTGGAGGAGAAGCTCAATGCGATCCTCAGGAAGGTCCATCCCGACAAGGCCGACCAGGTCATCGCCGACCTCGAAGCGAAATATCCGCGCTGGTGAGGGCCTGACTTTCGCACCGCCGACGGTTTAAAGACCGCGCCATGCTTCCCCTCGACGATCAGCAGCAGGCGGC
>JBDZVP010000043.1:0-15770 GCA_040255765.1 Sphingomonadales bacterium
TTCTGATCCTGACTCAGGCAGGGATGATCGGTCACATGCAGAATCCGTTGGACCTCACGTACCTGTCGGATTCCGTGCTTCTCCTTCGCTACTTTGAGGCCAACAGTGAAATCCGCCGTGCCATTTCAGTGATCAAGAAGCGCACAGGCCGTCACGAGCCGTCGATCCGGGAGTTCAAGATCGATTCCGACGGGGTCGAAGTGGGCCCGCGCCTCGACGGGTTCCGCGGCGTCCTGACGGGCACCCCTGTCTACGATGGCGATGCTGACGCCGATCTCATGAACCGCGCGGGCTAGGTCTCGAGCCGCCGTGGAACGGTTCTTGATCGTCGCACCTGCCGGCCGTGACGCGGAGGTGATTCGGCAGCTCCTGTCGAACGCCGGACTTGAAGCTGTCGCGGACGGCAACGGAGAACTCTTGTTCGATGCCTTGCGCGACGGTCTAGCTGCGGGCGCCGTCCTCACTGATGATGCGCTCCTCCGTCTGAACGGACCGCGGCTGAGCGAAGCGATCGCGAACCAGCCGCCGTGGTCGGATTTCCCGTTCGTTCTTCTCGCTCGCCGAAGCGGCGCCCGTGGCGGTTCGGCATCGATCGAGGCGATAGCGAACGCGACCGTGCTCGAACGGCCGCTCCATCCCGCTTCGCTGATCAGCGCGGCCCGCGCTGCCGTGCGGGCGCGCCGCCGCCAGCGGCTTGCGGCGGAATATCTGGCAGAGCGGGAACGGGCCGAGCAGCAACTTCGCGACCTGACTGCAACCCTCGAGCAGAAGGTGGCGGAAAGGACGCGCGACCTCGCCTCGGCCAACGATCGGCTCACTGCGGAAATCGCCGAGCGCGAGCGCGCCGAAGAGCGGCTGATCCAGGCGCAGAAGATGGAAGCGATCGGCCAGCTGACCGGCGGCATCGCGCACGACTTCAACAACCTACTCACCGTCGTCGTCGGGTCGCTCGACCTTGCCCTCCGGCGCTCCGACGACGAGGCGGTGCTGCGGCTGCTGGGAAACTCGCTCAAGGCCGCCGAGCGCGGCGCGAGCCTGACGGCACAACTCCTGACCTTTTCCCGCCGCCAGCGCCTGTCGCCGGTTCCGATCGATATCAACGCAGTCGTTTCGGGAATGCGGGACATGATGGCCCGAACGATCGGTCCGCACGTGCGGATCGAAACGGACCTGGAGCCGAACATGTGGAATGCGCTGGCCGACCCGACGCAGCTCGAAATGATGTTGCTGAACCTTGCGATCAACTCGCGCGACGCGATGTCGCGCAAGGGAACGGTAATCATCCGAACTCGCAACGTCCCCCACGTCCCGGCATCGCTCGAATCCGAATTGGAACCCGGCGAATATGTCTGCGTCAGCGTCCATGACGACGGGCCGGGAATGCCGCCGGATGTGCTCGCCCATGCCTTCGAGCCATTCTTCACGACCAAAGCACACGGGAAAGGAACCGGTCTCGGTCTCGCCCAACTTTACGGTTTCGCGAAGCAGTCGGGCGGCGCTGCGAAGATCGAAAGCGAGCCGAGCAACGGAACGGCAGTTGCAATCTACCTTCCCAGGACCCGCCAAGAACTCACCAGCGCCGTCGCCCAACGCCAGGACGGCCATCGAGGAAGGCGCGCGAAGATCCTGCTCGTCGACGACGACGAGGATGTTCGAAACGTCACCTCCGACACGATCAAAGAACTTGGTTATGTCGTCGTCGCAGCCGGGAATGCGGACGAAGCTCTGGATGCACTCCGCCAGGGCCGGTTCGACCTGCTGATCACCGACGTTGCAATGCCCGACGTCGACGGCGTCGAGCTGGTGCGCAGGGCGCGCGCGATCGACGGCCGGCTGCCGGTGCTCTTCTCGAGCGGCTATGCGGACGTGCAGACCTTCGGCGAGGAATTGTCGGACGAAACGGTGCTCAGGAAGCCGTTCCGGATCGCCGACGTTGCGGCGCGAATCGAGAGGGTCCTATCCATGGAGTGCGAAGCGGAGCTTGGCTGACCTGACCCTGGAGGGCGCCCCGAAGACCTAGCTTCGCTCCGACCGCTGGCTTCGCCAATCCCCCGGATTGGCTGCAGACAACGGTGGTGCCCAGGAGAGGACTCGAACCTCCACGCCCTTGCGAGCGCCAGCACCTGAAGCTGGTGCGTCTACCAATTCCGCCACCTGGGCACGGTGCTCATCGATATGTGGTAGGGCGCGCCATTTGGAGGCGGGTCGCCTTGTTGTCAACCGACTGGAAACAGCGTCATCAGCGGCTTGTGAGCCTTGCCCGGTCGGGCTAGTGGCGAGCCATGCTCAACCCCGGCAATCGCATCGTCACGGTGTTCGGCGGCGGCGGCTTCATCGGCCGCTATGCCTGTGAGGAATTGTTCAAGAGCGACGTCCGCGTCCGGGTCGCGAGCCGCGATCCAAGGAGCGCCTATTTCCTTCAGCCGCTGGCCCCGGTCGGCCAGTGGGGAAGGGTCCGAGCAGACGTCACCAACGCCGCTTCGGTTCGCGAGGCAGTGAAAGATTCCTCGGCGGTCATCAACCTCGTCGGAACCTTCGGCGGCAAGCTCCATGCAGTCCATGTCGACGGCGCCAGGAACATTGCGGAGGCCGCTCGCGACGCTGGCGCGACGGCGCTGGTGCATATTTCCGCGATCGGGTCCGATCCCAATTCAGACTCCGCTTATGGCCGGTCGAAGGGAGAGGGCGAGCGCGCCGTCCGGGCCGCGTTTCCGACCGCGACGATCCTTCGCCCCTCGATCGTCTTTGGTCCGGAGGACGGGCTCACCAACCGCCTCGCCTCGCTGTCGAGGCTGCCGGTGCTTCCAGTCATCGCGGCGAAGCGACGGTTCCAGCCGGTCTATGTCCACGACCTCGCCAAGGCGATCGCGATGGCTGCGCTCGACCCGCGCACTTATGGCGGCAAGACCTTCGAGATCGGCGGGCCGCAGGTGATGTCGATGCACGACATTTACGAAGTCTGTGCGCGTGCTGCGGGCCAGGACCCCGACTTCGTCGAGATGCCCAATTTCGCTTCCTCTTTCCTGTCGCTGTTCGGCTTCCTTCCGGGAGCGCCGCTGACCCGCGACCAGTGGAAGATGCTCCAGCGCGACAATCTGCCGGCCAGGAAGTCGGTCGGGCTGGAGGCGTTCGGGATCGAGCCGGCGGCGCTTGGTGCCGTTGCTCCCGACTGGCTCGGGCGGTTCCGCCAGGGCGGCCGCTGGGCCGCTCGTGCCGCCGCCCAGGCCACCTGAGCCCCAAAGCGTGCCGATCCTCCTGATTGCGATCATCCTCGGCATCGTCGAGGGCGTCACCGAATTTTTGCCGGTTTCCTCGACCGGCCATCTCATCCTCGCGACCGAATTGCTGGGCTTCGACGCACAAAGATGGGCGGCATTCAACGTCATCATCCAGCTCGGCGCGATCCTCGCGATCGTCGTCCTCTACTGGCGGACCTTCTGGGCAGTCCTCGAAGGGCTGTTCGCGAACCAGCCGATGTCGTGGAAATTCGTCCGCAACGTCCTGATCGGTTTCCTTCCCTCGGCGGTGCTCGGCTTCCTGCTGATCAACAATATCGAGGCGCTTCTCGGCAATGCCGAGATCGTGGCCTGGATGCTGGTTCTCGGCGGCGTTGCAATCATCCTGATCGAGAAGTTCGTGAAGCCTGGCGAGATCGTCGGAGTGTCCGAAATGCCGCTCGGCCGAGTGGTCGGCATCGGCTTCATCCAATGCCTGGCGATGATCCCCGGCGTAAGCCGTTCGGGAGCAACCATCCTCGGCGGCCTTGCCCTCGGCGTCGAGCGCCGGACGGCTGCGGAGTTCAGCTTCTTCCTCGCGATCCCGACCATGCTCGGAGCGACGGTTCTGGAGATCGCCAAGCACCATGACACTTTGCTCGCCGGGAGCAATGACGTCGGCTTCGGAACCGTCGCCGTCGGCTTCGTCGTCAGCTTCGTCGTCGCGATCGTCGTCGTCCGCGCCTTCGTCCACTACATCTCGAAGCACGGGTTTTCGCCGTTCGGCTGGTACCGGATCGTCGCTGGGGCGGGCGCGCTCGTGTGGCTCGCCGCCCGCTGATTTGACCCGCCTTCCGGAGGAGATAAACCTCGCCCGGAAAAACTTTGTTTTGGGGGGATTCATGTTCAAACGCCTTGCAACAGCCGCGTGCTTCCTTTCGCTGCTTGCTGCTCCCGCCGTGGCCGCGCAGCCCGACGCGGCCGCTGTCGCAGCAGCGGAGAGGTTCCTGGATTCGGTCGATTATGATGCGAGCGTCGATCAGATGATCGAGCAACTCTCAACCCAGATGAAGAAGCAGTTTGCCGCCGAAGTAACCAGGAAGGCCGGCGACCCACTGCCCGATGACCTGATGATCAAGCTGCAGAAGATCGTCGATACGCACTTCAGGCGAATCCTTGGCGATCATCGGGGCGATTTCAAGCGAGCTACGGCCGTGGCTTATGCGGCGCGCTTCACCATCCCGGAGCTCAATCGGCTTGTTGTCCTGGAATCCGATCCGCTTCTCAAAAAGCTTCGGATCGAGACGCCCGAGCTAATGGTCGCGGGTCTGAGTTACGGCCAGAAGCTCGCGGACGCCGACCGGCCCGAGCTCGAATCCGAGCTGAAGGCGGCCATTCAGGATTATTACGCAACCCACGGCGACAGCGCGGCGACCGTTTCGTTTCGCTCTGCCGGAAAGCCCACCCACGGCTGATTACGTCGCGGAATCTAGGCCGTCAGCTGGTACTGCTTTAGCAAATCGTAGAGCGTTGGCCGGCTGATCCCGAGCAGCTTCGCGGCTCCCGAGATATTGTTGTCGGTGCGGCTCAGTGCCTGGCGGATCACCTTGCGGTCGGCGCTCTCGCGAGCGGCGCGGAGATTGATAGGAAGGTCGCCGCCTGCGCCCGCGATTCCAGGAAGGTCGAGGTCGGCCGCGGTCACCAGCTTCCCGTCGGCCATGATCACCGCCCGCTTGATTCGGTTCTCCAGCTCCCGGACGTTGCCCGGCCAGGCGTAAGCGTCGATCGCCGCGAGGGCATCGGGAGAGAGTCCCTGCACTTTGGCGTTCATGTCGCGAGCGAAGAGGTTGGTGAAGTGGCGGGCGAGGAGGACCGCGTCGCCTGAGCGATCGGCCAGCGCGGGGATTTGCACGACTACTTCGGCGAGCCGGTAATAAAGGTCATCGCGGAAGCGGCCGTCGGCGATCATCGAGTCGAGGTCCTGGTGGGTCGCGCAGACGATGCGCGTGTCGACATCGATCGCCTGCCGTCCGCCGATCCTCTCGATCATACGCTCCTGGAGGAATCGAAGCAGCTTCACCTGGAGCGGAAGCGGGATGTCCCCGACCTCGTCGAGGAACAGGGTTCCGCCTTGTGCCATTTCGATCTTGCCGATGTTGGACTTGACCGCCCCGGTGAACGCGCCGCGCTCGTAACCGAACAACTCCGCTTCCAGCAGGTTCTCGGGGATCGCTGCGCAGTTGATGGCGACGAATGGACCGGATGCCCGATCGCTCTTTTCGTGGACCGCCCTTGCGAGAAGCTCCTTGCCGGTGCCGCTGGCGCCGAGCAGCATCACCGACACGTTGGTCGAGGCCACGCGCTCGATGGTTCGGCCGACCTTGAGCATTTCGGGCGCGGCGGTGATGATCGATCCGAGCACCGCCGACCCGCCCGGCTGCTCCAGCCGCCGGTTCTCCGCCTCGATCCCGTGAAGATGAAAGGCCCGCGCGACGATCAGCCCGAGCTCGTCGATATCGACCGGCTTCCGGTAGAAGTCATAGGCTCCGAGCGCGACGGCCTTCATCGCGCTTTCGCGGGCGCCGTGGCCGGATGCGACGACGATCTTGGTGTCGGGTTTTAGTGCGAGCATTTCCTGGAGAGTCAGGAAGCCTTCCTCGGTCCCGTCGGGATCGGGCGGCAAGCCGAGATCGAGCGTGACCACAGCCGGTTCGTGAAGCCGGAGCGCGTCGATCGCGCTCGCCCGGTCGCCGGCGATGACGACCTTGTAGCCGTCGTAGGCCCATTTGAGCTGGCGCTGCAGGCCCTCGTCGTCCTCGACGACGAGAAGCACGGGGAGGTTGGCTTCGTCGGTCATGCGATCTTCCGCTGCTTGGCCGGCGGCGCATCGGCCGCGGCGAGATGAATGGTGAACTGGCTGCCTTTTCCGGGGCGGCTTTCGACCGAGATCCGCCCGCCCATCGCGGTGATCAGGGTCTGCGCTTCGAAAGCACCGATCCCGAAGCCGGTTTCCTTGGTCGAAGCGAACGGCTGAAACAGCCGGTTGCGGATGAACTCTGCATTCATTCCCTGGCCCTGATCGCAGATGGCGATGGCGATTTCGTCGCTTCTTCGATCAACCCGGACCGTCACCGGCTTGTCCTCCGGGCTGGCCTCGATGGCGTTCTGGAGGAGGTGGCTGACCGCCTGTTCGAGCGTCGGGGCATCGATCACTGCCCACTCGCCGATGTCGCCGAGGAGCCGCACCTTGTGCTGGCCGCGTCTCGCCGCAACGGCCCCTGCAAGAACGTCGCGGAGCGGTTGCGGCTGCACTTTCTGCGACCGGGCCGCGGCATCGGGCGACAGCCTTGCGAGCAGGTCATTCATCTTGCCGATCGAGCTCTTGAGGGTCGCGATCATGTCGGCCCGGAACTCCGCGTTGTCGGCGTGCCGCTCGGCATTGCGCGCGAGCAGCGACAATTGGCTCACCAGGTTCTTGATATCGTGCAGGATGAAAGCGAAGCGGCGGTTGAATTCCTCGAACCTTTGGGCGTTCGAAAGCGCGCGCTGGCCCTGCGCTTCGGCGAGCGAGCTCGCCGCCTGCCTGCCGGCGGTTCGGAGCAGGTCGAAGTCTTCCCAATCGAGCGGGCGGCGGTAGTCCGGTGCCCCGAGTAGGACGAGCCCGACAGCCCTGTCCTTGTGCACGAGCGGCACCGCGATCCATGCTTCGGGATCGTCGAGCATCCATTGGGGGATCGAGCCCTGCTCCTCGTCCCTCGACCAACCGTTGCGGATTGCGTCGAACTCGAGAATTCGCGCCCGGTCGGGGAGGCCTGCCCAGAAGCTTTCGTCGGCCTTCGGTCCCGCCGGAGAGTTCCAGTTCAAAGCCGCCCCAACCACCGCCGAGCCCGAAGTGTCGCGTTCGAGAAGCAGGCCGCCCGGAGCCTCGACAATATCCGCGAACGCCTTGATGACCCGTTCGCCGAGCGGCCGGGCTTCGGCGCCGGAAGCCCCCAGCGTCTCGGTGAAACGAAGCCATTCGGATCGATAGTCGTAGCGGTGCTCGAAGAAATGCTTGGCGATCTTAACTTTTGCCCAGCTTCGGGCGCGCGGGCTGGGAATCAGCACCATCGCCGCCACGACCATCAGCGCGAGCAGCGCGGTCGAAACCACTCGAAGCCATCCGATTCCGGAACCCTGCAACGCCGTTGCAAGGATCGCCATCACAGCGAAATATGCACAAATCGCGAGCAGCGAGAGCGACTGGAAGGTCGCCGCTCGAGACAAACGGATTCGCCAATCCTCCTCGCGCCGGGCGGCGAGTGCGAAGAGCGGAGCGGTCAGCGCGAGCGCAATGCCCCGCCAGTCGGCAAGCCCGCCCGCCGCAGCCTTGTTGATGTAGGCGATCGTGTAATAATTGAGGTCGTAGGCCCAGCATAGCGCCAGCGCGAGCATTGCGTAGCGGATGTTCGACCGGCTCGACGGCGCCGCTTGCCCGTAGAGGTTATGGACGAGGACCAACGATCCTGCAGCGGCGGTGATCCGGAGGATTATGCCCGTTTGCCCGACGGCCGGTACCGGTCCGACGAGCAGCAGGCTGGTGGTGATGAACTGCAGTCCGAGGACCGCCGAAACCGCCGCATAGACGAGCTTCACTCCGCGCTGCCGGCCGTCGCTGCTCGACGCATAGAGCGAGTAAAGAAGACCGACCCAAACGAGGTTGCGCGCGGTTTCCGCATAGCGGGCAAGGATTCCGCTCGGCGCGATCGCCTCTAGCCACGCCCAGCAGGCGGTAAGTGCAAAGGCTCCGAGCAACAGCCGGTGCCCTGGCTGGCGAGCGCCCGCGGCCAGGCGCCAGATCAGTAGCGACGCAAACATTGCCGCGGCGAGCCCGTGGCTCCAGAAGGAGATGATCGGCGACATCGCCACGGGTGTCGCTAAACTTTACAAATTAATGGTGAACGAGGAGCGAGAAATGACCGCGAAACGCCCGATCGGAACCAGCGGACTGGAAGTCGCTCCGCTCGCTCTTGGCGGCAACGTGTTCGACTGGACCGCCGATGAGGCAACCAGTTTCGATATTCTCGATGCCTTCGTCGATGCGGGCGGCACGATGATCGACACCGCCGATGTCTATTCGGCCTGGGTACCCGGCCACAGCGGCGGCGAGAGCGAGCGGGCGATCGGCCGCTGGCTGAAGCGCGACCCGTCGAAGCGCGACAAGGTCGTGATCGCCACCAAGGTCGGCTTCTTCGAAGGTCTCGCTCCGGAAAAAGTCCTGGCTGCTTGCGAAGCCTCGCTCGAACGCCTGGGGATCGACCGGATCGACCTTTACTACCAACACAAGGATGACCAGAGCGTTCCGCTGGCCGACAGCCTCGGAGCGTTCGAGAAGTTGATCGAGGCCGGCAAAATCCGGGCGATCGGCCTTTCGCAATTCACGGCCGACCGGCTCGACGAAGCGATGGAAACCTCGCGCCGCCTCGGCCTGACCCCACCATCGGCTCTCCAGCCTTGGTACAACCTCGTCGAACGGCAGAAGTTCGAGGGCGAGCTTCGCGATGTCGCACTTCGCCACGGTCTCGCGGTTTTTCCGTTCTACAGTCTCGCCAACGGCTTCCTCACCGGCAAATATCGATCGAAGGAGGACCTCGACAAATCCGTGCGCGGGCTCCGGAATGTCGAATATCTGGAGGGGAAGGGGATGCGGGTCCTGGACGCGCTTGACGAAGTCGCGGCCGAAACCGGAGCCGCGCTTGCGACGGTGGCTCTCGCCTGGACGAAGGCGCAACCGGCGATCGCCGCTCCCATTGCAAGCGCAACGAGCATGCCGCAGCTCGCAGAACTGGTGGCAGCGCTTCAGCTCCACCTTACGCCGGATCAGATTGCGCGGCTCGACGCCGCGAGCGCTTAACCGCGTTAGCGCCGGGCTGCCCCGATTGCGCGGCGGACGAGCTTTTACGCCGTCACCGCTCGGCTAGAGTTGCCCCTGCAAGGAGGGTGTGATGGCGTGGGCAATCGGTCGGACAGCCGTGATATCCGATCCGGAAGGAGCGAGGCGGAAGGCGCTTGAGAAGCTTCAGGGGCTGGTCGATCTCGACGACCCCGAAAGCCTCGTCGTGCCAATCCTGATCGACGCGATCCTGATGGTCGAATCCTACCGCGGCGCTCGCCACCAGATCACCCAGCTTCCGGAGCTGTCGTATAGCGTCGACGCTCTGATCCGGGAGTTGACGATCATCGAGAAATCCGCGGCCTGGGCGGCGGAGTAGGCCATCTTCTAATGGGCCACAGCCATCAGGGGACTGAATCCCGTGACGTCGATCCGGCCACTTCGCGCCGGTCGGCCGGGCTTCGCCGTCTCTCGACGTAACGACGCTCGCTTCGCTCCGCTTACGTTACGCTCGGCAGCTCAGCTCTTCTTCAGCACATCCAGCGCGGCTAAGGTCATCGCTTCGGTCGCGGTAGAGATCACAGCTTGCGCGTCCGGCGCCCACAGCGGGCTATGGAGCGACGGCAGCTTGGTGATGTCGCCGCCGGCCGCGTCCCATTTCGCTTTCGGCACGCCGCCGACCCAGAAGATCACGCTCTGCTTGGATTTGTCCGTCAGCCAATATTGGCTGAAATCCTCGCTCGCCATGATCGGCTTGGTCGTCTCGAAGCGATCGGCGCCGAAATGCGACGTGAAAAGCTTCGACAGGCGGGATGAGAAAGGTTCCGTGTTGAAGGTCGCGTCGCCGGTCTCGTCGATCATCGTTACCACCGGCATTCGATCTTTCGGCATTCCCGCCGCGATGGCTTCGCCTTCGGCAATGCGCCTGATCCCGTCGAGCAGGAGCTTGCGGGTCTCGGGGCTGTAGCTCCGGATCGTTAGCTGTAGCTTTGCGTCGTCGGGGATGATGTTGCGCTTGGTTCCCGCGTGAAGGCTTCCGACAGTGACGACGGCCGGGTTTTGCGGATCGTTCTCGCGGCTGACCAGGGTCTGGAGCGAAGTGACGATCCGCGACGCCAGCACGATCGGGTCCCTGGTAGCCTGCGGATAGGCGCCGTGCCCGCCGACCCCCTTCACGTCGATGTCGACGCTGTCGATATTGGCCAGCGCATAGCCGGGGGTAATCCCGATCACTCCGGCGGGAAGCGACGAGCTGTCGTGGAAGGCGAGCAAATAATCGGGCTTCGGAAAGCGCGTGAACAGGCCGTCGGCAAGCATCGCTTTCGCGCCTTGTCCAAGCTCCTCGCCTGGCTGGGCGATCATCACCAGAGTCCCCGACCACTGGTCCTTCATCGCCGCCATTCGCCGGGCGGTGCCGATCCATGTCGTCATATGGGTGTCGTGCCCGCACGCGTGCATCACGGGTGTCACAGTCCCGTCGGCAAGCTTTCCGGTGGCTGTCGAGGCGAACGGCAGGCCGGTTTGCTCCTTGACCGGCAGCGCATCCATGTCTGCTCGGATCAGCAGCACCGGTCCAGGACCGTTCTTCATTACCGCCACCACGCCGGTCTTACCGACATGCTCGGTCACCTCGAAGCCGAGCTTGCGGGCTTCGGCGGCAATGATGGCGGGCGAGCGCACCTCCTGCATCGACAACTCGGGATGCGAATGGAAGTCGCGGTAAATGGTCATCAGTTGCGGCATGTCGGCCTCCACCGCCTGATTGACGGTTGCGGCGGGTACCGTCGTCGAAAGCAAAAGCGCGGCAAGACCGAAAGCAACGGCGAACTTCATCTCATTCCCCTCCCTCAGGACGCGGGCACCAGCTCCATCACGTCCATGATCGATTCGAAATGCGGCTTTGGCATCACCAGCCGCCAGCGGTCAGGCCCGATGCGCTCGACGAAGCCGGCGACGTCGCGGTCGCGGTCGACCCCATATTGCATCGTTCGGGATTCGTCGGCGAGCATCAATGTGCCGAGGAAGACTTCGCGCAACTGGTCGTTCGGGAAGATGAGTCCCACCTGCCGCTGCGATCCGCCGAGCTTGGCGAAGGCCTGGACCTTGCCTTGTTGCTGAACCCGGCAGGTGAAAGCCGGATAAGCGACATAGTCGAGCATTCCGGCCGATTTCGCGCCGATCTTGATCACCCGGCACCGATAGAGGCCGTTCGGTATAGGGCCGCCGATCGCAGCGTCGGGCTCGAGCAGGGAGCCCTCGCGCGCGATATCGCCGGAGTGGCCGCTGGCGCGCGCCGCAGCGAGCGCCGACATGAACGCCTCACGCCAATCGCGCAGCCGCGCCCGATCGTCCTTGGTTGCGGCGAACCGCCAGTCGCTCGACGGCGTCTGGACGATCTCCGTCGAGGGATGAGCCATCGCACATCCAGTGCAGGCGAACAGCAATAAGGTGAGCGCAAGCCGCATTGGCCCAGCCTAGGCAGCGGTCCAGCCGCCGTCCATGCTGATGTTGGCGCCGGTAATCGAAGCCGCATCGTCGCGGCACAGGAAGACGGCAAGCGCGGCCACCTGTTCGGGCGTGACGAACTTCTTTGTCGGCTGGGCGGCGAGGAGCACGTCGTTCATCACCTGCTCGCGGGTTAGTCCGCGCGCCTTCATCGTGTCGGGGATCTGGTTTTCCACTAGCGGGGTCCAGACATAGCCCGGGGAGATGCAGTTGACCGTCACGCCATCGCGCGCGGCCTCGAGTGCCACGGTCTTGGTGAAGCCGGCGACCCCGTGCTTGGCGGCGACGTAAGCCGACTTGTTGGGGCTCGCAACGAGGCTGTGTGCGCTAGCAGTGTTGATGATCCGACCCCAGCCTTTCTCCTTCATCGCGGGCAAAGCGTGGCGCGTGGTGTGGAACACCGCCGACAGGTTGATCGCGAGAATGGCGTCCCACTTCTCGGGCGGAAAGCTTTCGACGGGCGCCACGTGCTGGATCCCGGCATTGTTGACGAGGATATCGACAGGACCGATCTCGTCGGCACAGCGCTTCATCATCGCCTCGATCGCCTTCGGATCGGACATGTCCGCGCCGTCATGGATTGCGCCCAGCGCATCGCACTCGCGCTCGATATCGGCCTTGTTGCCGAAGCCGTTGATCATCAGCTTCGCGCCCTCGGCGGCAAAGGCCTTGGCGATTGCGAGGCCAATGCCCGAAGTCGATCCGGTCACGAGAGCAACTTTTCCTTTGAGAATCATTGAAGCTCCTTTCGGGCCGCTAGTCGGCTCGCAAACAGGCGATTGCAACTGCCGCGCACTCTCGCGCATTTGGGGGCGGAAACAGGAGGCATCGACATGCGGCTTGGCGGCGAACCGGAAAGCAGCAACTTCGAGGATCGAACCGGCCAGGGAGGTAGCGGCTTCGGCGGGTTCGGGGGCGGCGGCAACGCGCTTGGCTGCCTGATTCCGCTCATCATGAGCCGGTTCGGAATCGGGGGCGTCGTCATCTTGGTAATCGGCTATTTCATCCTCAGCTCGCTTGGCGGTGGCGGAGGGCTCCTTCCCGGTAGCAGCCCGCAGCAGCAAGAGAGCCTTCCGGCAGGGCAGTCGACCCTATCGCCGGAAACGCGGTCCTTTCTGACGCATGTGCTCGGCTCGACCGAGCAGACCTGGGGGGAGATTTTCGCGAAGAGCGGCCAGCAATATGTCCCGACGACGATGGTTGCTTATTCGAGCAGTACCTCATCCGGCTGCGGAATGGCGCAATCGGCGGTCGGCCCCTTCTACTGCCCGACCGACAAGAAGATCTACATCGACCCGGATTTCTTCAACGAACTGAAGGACCGCTTCGGCGCGGCAGGCGACTTCGCCCAGGCTTACGTCATCGCCCACGAGGTCGGCCATCACGTGCAGGATCTCGAAGGCACGCTCGACAGGGCGCACAACGCCCAGGCGAGGGCGAGCGAAGTGGAGGGCAACCAAATCCAGGTTGGAGTCGAGTTGCAGGCGGATTGCTACGCTGGCGTGTGGGCAGCGAACGCAAAGGACGCGCAGGGCTCGATCATGGAGCCCGGCGATTTCGAGGAAGGCATGCGGGCAGCCGAGGCGATCGGCGACGACACCCTCCAGAAGCAGATGCAAGGCCGTGTCGTTCCCGACAGCTTCACCCACGGCACCTCGGCTCAGCGGATGGCGGCGCTTCGCACCGGCTTTCAGTCCGGCGACCCGGCCGCCTGTTCTAAGTTCTGACCAGCATCTTTCCGGTATTGGCGCCGGTGAACAGCCCGAGGAAAGCGTCGGCGGCGTTGTCGAGCCCTTCGTAAACCGTGTCGCGTGCCTGGACCTTGCCGCTGGCTAGCAACTCGCCCATTCCGCGATAGAACTCGCCCATCCGCGGCACGTAATCGCCGTAGAGGAATCCCTTCATCATGATCCGCATCGCGATCATCCGGATGATGTAGCGGAATTGCTGCGGCTCGCGGCTGTTGTAACCCGAGATCATCCCGCAGAGCGCAAAGCGGGCGTTAAGCCGCGCACGGGAAAAGGCGGCATCGAGATGATCGCCGCCGACATTGTCGAAATAGACATCGATTCCATCGGGCGCGGCGTCGCGCAGGGACTTTCCGATTGGCCCAGCACGATAGTCGATTGCCGCATCGGCGCCGAGCGAGCGGACGAAATCGCATTTCTCGGCGCCTCCGGCCGAGCCGATCACCCTCATGCCCCTGGCTTTTGCGATCTGGACGACCGCGGAGCCGACGGCTCCGGCAGCAGCGGAAACGAAAACGATGTCGCCTTCCTTCGCCTCTGCCACGTCAAGCAAGCCGAACCAGGCGGTCGCCCCGGTCACGCCGAGATTACCGAGGAAGTCCTGCGGCCTCGCGCCGAGATCCGGAAGTTTCGTGACCGCCTTGGCCGGGAGAACCGCTTCGTCACGCCAGCCGGCGAAATGCTGGACCAGGTCGCCGGGAGCAAAGCCTTCCGCGCGGGACTCGACCACCTCGCCGACCGCTCCGCCTTCCATCGGCTGACCGAGCTGGAACGGGGGGATATAGGATTTCGACTCGTTCATCCGGCCCCGCATGTAGGGATCGACGGACAGCCACTGGTTGCGGACGTGGATCATTCCGTCCTCGAGCGGCGGGAGCTCGAACTCGCGAAGCTCGAAATTGCTTCGGTCAGGAGCGCCTTCGGGGCGGCTTACGAGGTTCCATGCCTTCGCCATTCGTCTCTCCCTTGTCGCCTCCGCGATAATATGCGCGAGGCCCACGCGAAAGGCCCGGCGAACGCGTCCACCGGGCCTCCCTGCTAAGCCGTGCTGGCTCTATTGCTTAGCTTTCATTGTCGTAGGTCCCGGCGAAGCTGCGGTTGAGGTTCGCCTCGTGGTCCGGGCCCGAGCGTTCGCTCCGGTCGTCATCGCGCCCGAAAAAGCCGCGGTTGTCGGCGTCTTCCCACCGGCTCTTTGCTTCCTCGGCGGGCATCTCCAGGCGAACCTGGTCGCCTTCGACCGTCTCGATCATCGAGCAATCGATCGCGTGGTGGCGGTTGTCAGGGGAGTCGGCCTTGGTGAGGATCACCTGGTCGCCGCGGACTTTGTCGACCTTGCCGATCGTCTCACCGTCGCTTCCGACCACATCCATATGCTCGCGGATGGAGCCGAGCCGGCCGCGCTTGGTCTGCCGGGTCTGCCGCCAGCTTCCGAAGTCGTTCTCGAAACGCTCCTGCCGCTCGCGATTGTAACGGTCATAGTCGCTGTCGAGCTCGTCGAGCTGCCGCTGACGCCATGAGTGATAGTGGCGATCGCTGTCGCGGCCGGAACCGGCAAAGCTGGTGTTGCGATAATCGTCGCGGCCCCAGGGACTTTGCGAGCGGGCATAATCGCCGGTCATCGGCCGATAGTCGCGGCTGCGTTCGCGGTCGCGGTCTCGGCCGCGCCAACGGCTCCTTTCGCGGTCACGGTCGTCGCGGTCATATTCGCCGCCGCGATATTCGCTTCCGTAGCCACCGCTTCCGTAGCCGCTGTCGGTTCCGGCGCCGTAGCGGCCGCCGTAGCCGAAGCTTGGGCCGGTCGGCGACATATAGTCGCTGTTCTGTGGGCTCCCCATCCGCCCGCGAGCACTATAGTCGCGGTCCTGGCCGCTATAGCCCATCCGCTCGTAGTCGCGGCTGGAGCGCGGATTGGTCGAGCGATAGTCGCGGGTCATTCCGTAGCCGCGGTCATAATCGGGGCCGCGGCTCCAGCCGCCGCGGTCGTAATCCCGGTTCATGTCGCGATCGCGGTTCATCCGCTCATCCTCGCGCCGCCGCCGTTCGGCCTCGTCATCTCCGAACCAGGAGGCGATCTCGTCGCCCGCGCGTTCGAAGAATCCGCGCTCGTCACGGCGGCCGCCGCTCCGCTCGGAACGGTCGTAGTCGGGGCTTCGGTCGCGCCGGTCGTCATAGTGATTGTAAGCCATCTGGTCAGTCCTCCTCGTGGATTCCGAGCGACGGCAGGAAGGCCGTCGCGATCACCGAAAAAACGATTGGAGGAGAGACGCCGTTCCGGGCCTTGTCCTTGATATACGGCAGTATTCGGCAGGCCGCGCCAACTGTGCGGCGAGCGATGGAGCGGCTAGGAAAAGCTGCGCCGGGCGGCTGGTGGAGCTGAGGGGAATCGAACCCCTGACCTCTGCAGTGCGATTGCAGCGCTCTCCCATCTGA
>JBDZVP010000139.1:0-1613 GCA_040255765.1 Sphingomonadales bacterium
GAGGGGAATCGAACCCCTGACCTCTGCAGTGCGATTGCAGCGCTCTCCCATCTGAGCTACAGCCCCGCACCGGCGAAGCGGCTCCTTAGCTGGGCGCAATATCCGGCGCAACTGGCCTTCCCGAACTTCCGGAAAGAGAACGGAACGCGGCTGCAAATTCCGGCGTTGGCGCCCAATGCGAAACTCGACGAAATGGTGGATTGGCGCCGCCGCAGTTGCTTCCGCCTCGGCAGCCGCCGCAGCCGCTGCCGCTTTCCTGCTCGACCGTCACCCGGTCGGAAACCGCAACGTTCCCGAGCCGGCGAAGTCCGTCGACCTCGACCGCTACCTCGGAGACTGGTTCGAAATCGCCCGATACGACCAACGGTTCGAACGCTCGTGCGAAAGCGGGGTCAGGGCAAGCTACAGCCTCCGCGACGACGGGAGTATTTCCGTCGTCAACCGCTGCCGGAGGTCGGACGGAACCGTCAAAGAGGCCAGGGGCCGCGCGAAAATCGTCGACCGGGCGACGAACGCCAAGCTGAAGGTCAGCTTCTTCGGCCCCTTCTATGGCGATTACTGGGTGCTCGATCATGGTGACGATTACAGTTGGTCGATCGTCGGAGAACCGAGCGGCCGTTACCTCTGGATCCTGAATCGCGAAGCCAATCCGGGCAAGAAAGAAATCGATAGCCTCGTGGCTCGGGCGAGGAATCTGGGATACGACACCAGCCTGTTGATTTACACGAAGCAGCCTTAGCCTCGCGACACTTGACCTTCCGTCCGATTTCCGCTTGAGGAGCCGGCGTCGGCGGGCGGGTTCCCGCCGCTTTGTTTTTGAAGGGCTTTTGCGCGGCCGCCCCGAGTGCCGCGTGGCTGGAGCTACCTTGCACGGGCTCCTGACGAACGGAGAAAGACAATGCGTCATCGCGTAGGCGGACGAAAGCTTCAGCGCACCTCGAGCCACCGGGCGGCCCTGTTCCGCAACATGGCAGCCGCGCTGATCAAGCACGAGCAGATCACCACCACCACGGCCAAGGCGAAGGAGCTTCGCCCCTATGTCGAGAAGCTGGTGACGCTGGCGAAGAAGGGCGGGCTTTCGAACCGCCGGATCGCCCACTCGCGGATCATGGACGAAGCGCAGGTGCGCAAGCTATTCGACGTCCTGGCCGAGCGCTACGCCTCGCGCAACGGCGGTTACACCCGGATCATCAAAGCCGGCATCCGCCAGTCGGACGCGGCCCCGATCGCGGTCATCGAGTTCGTCGACCGCGACGTCGCCGCCAAGGGCCAGGACAGCGGCCCGGTGATGACCGAGGAATTCGAAGAGGCTTAAGAGCGCTTCTGCGCGCCAAGGCGTTCTGAATCCTCGCTAAACTGCTGATTTCAGGGGTTGATTGCGAGTCGCTGAATCAACCTTCTGGCGCCTGTCTTCGTTGTGCATTTCAACTTGATAATGCTCAAAGGAGACGGGCCATGAAGGCTCTGAAGACAATTGCTATCGGCGGCGTCGGCGTTGCGGCGCTTGCCGCTGCGTCGGCCCCGGCCCAGGCGCAATATTATGGCGGCTCTCCGTACGGCTACGGCCAGTACGGCTATTCGACCAACGTCATCGGCCAGGTGCTTCAGTCGAT
>JBDZVP010000139.1:1713-2898 GCA_040255765.1 Sphingomonadales bacterium
ATCAACCGCCGGCGCTAGGTTTTTCGCTTCGGCTTCTTCTTGGGCGCGTCGTCTGGAAAGGCGACGCGCCCGTCGTTGCTGAGCAGGATCGCAACCCAGCGGGCGCGTGGGAAATGCGCGCAGATCATCATCACGATGAGCGTTAGCGGAACCGCCAGGAACGCTCCGGTGAGGCCCCAGAGATAGCCCCAGAAGGCGAGGCTGAGCAGGGTCGCCACCGGATCGATGTTCTGGGTTTCGGCCTGCATCCTGGGATAGATGAAATTGCCGACAACGAAAGCGACCGCCTGGATCACGCCGAACACTACGGCCGCCTGCCACCAGGTCGGGAACTGGAGGAGCGCGAACAGCGCTGGGACGATCGAGCCGACGGTCACGCCGATGATCGGGATGAAGCAAAGCAGGAAAAGAACGATCGTCCAGAAAATCGTGTGGTCGAGTCCGACCGCGAACATCGCGAGCGCCGACACGCCCCCGATCATCAAGCCGGTAACGGTTTGCACCCACAGGTAGGTTTCGATGTCGTCGGCGATCTGCCGCGAGGCATTCTGGACGTTGGGCCCTCCAGCCGCGTTCTGGGCGAGCAGGTCGAATTTCGTGTCCATGTGGCGTCGGCCGGCCAGCATGAAGATGAAATAGGTGATCATCAGCAGCAGGCCGGCGAAGAAGCTGCCGACACTCCCGAGTAGGTCGCCCGCGAGTTGCGGGACATTGATGCTTCCCGTCAGGGTCGCGAGGTGAAGGGGCCGCTTCAGCCCCACCGCATGACCGATCTGCATCACGATCCCGTCGAGCCGATCGATCAGCTGCGGCGCCTGCTTCACCATCTGGGCTGCGCCCTGGACGAAGATCAGCGCCGTCACGACCGCGCATAACAATACCAGCAGGCCGGCGACCAGGACGGACGCCCAGCGCGGCGCCCACGGCGACTGGTTGCCGATGAATCGGACCAGGGCGTTGACGAGGACGGCGAGGACCAGCGCGAGGATGAACGGGACGAGGATGTCGCGCAGGAAATAGAGCAGGGCGATCCCGGCGGCGGTCGCGATCACCGCTTGCGCAATCCCGCTCCACCGTGCCGACATCTGCAATTCCCCTGTCGAATATTCGGCAGACTTGCCGGTTGCGCGGGCGGTTCGCAAGCCGGGTTTCATTCAGCCGGATAGAGGACCTTGCCGTCTTCGG
>JBDZVP010000140.1:0-2886 GCA_040255765.1 Sphingomonadales bacterium
GCAGCATCTGGCGAACGATCACCTCGATGTGCTTGTCGTTGATCTTCACGCCCTGGAGCCGGTAGACCTCCTGGATCTCGCTGACGAGATATTCGGCCAGCGCCTCGATCCCCAGAACCTCGAGGATGTCGTGTGGATCGGGTGAGCCGCCGACGAGATTGTCCCCGCGCTTCACATAATCGCCTTCCTGGACCTCGATCAGCTTCGACTTCGGAACCAGATACTCGACCGGATCCGAACCGTCCTCGGGGACGATCGCGATCTTCCGCTTCGCCTTGTAGTCGCGCAGGAAGGTGACCTTGCCCGATGCCTTGGCGATGATCGCATTCTCCTTCGGCTTGCGAGCCTCGAACAGTTCCGCGACCCGCGGGAGACCGCCGGTGATGTCGCGAGTCCGGGCCGCTTCCCGGGGAAGGCGGGCGAGGACCTCGCCGCCCTCGACATGTTGCCCGTCGTCGACAGCGATGATCGCACCCGCCGGAAGCCGGTAGACACCTGCTTCCTTAGCGCCCTTCTTTCCGTCGCCGGTCAGGGTCAGGCGTGGCTGCAGGTTGTCCTTCTTCGAGCGCCCGGTGTCCTCGGTGACCACGCGCTGCGTGATTCCGGTGGACTCGTCGACCTGCTCGGTCATCGTCCGATTCTCGATCAGGTCCTGGTACTTCACCGTGCCGCCAAGCTCGGTGATGACCGGGCTGAAGGCCGGGTCCCACTCGGCGATCCGATCGCCGCGAGTAACGATATGACCCGTCTCGCACAGCAGGTGCGCACCGTAGGGAACGCGGTGGGTCGAAAGCTCGCGGCCGTCCATGTCGACGATCGCGATCTCGCCCGAACGCGACAGCGACAGGTGCCGCCCGCGCGGGTCGGCGATTGTCGGCATGTCGCGAAGCTCGATCGTTCCATCGACCGGAGCTTCGAGGTTCGACTGCTCGTTGAGCTGGGCAGCGCCGCCGATGTGGAAGGTCCGCATCGTCAGCTGCGTTCCCGGCTCGCCGATCGACTGGGCGGCGATCACGCCCACCGCTTCGCCGATGTTGACCGGCGTGCCGCGGGCAAGGTCGCGTCCGTAGCATTTGCCGCAGACGCCCTGAGTCGAGGCGCAGACCAGCGGCGAGCGGATCTTCATGCTCTGAATGCCGATTTCCTCGATCTTCGCGACCATCAACTCGTCGAGAAGAGTACCTTCGGGAACCACGACTTCACCCGACTTGGGATCGACGATGTCCTCGGCGGTCGTGCGGCCGAGAACGCGGTCGGCGAGGGAGGCGATCACCGCGCCGCCCTGAACGATGGCACGCATTTCCAGCGCACGGTCGGTTCCGCAATCCTCTTCGACGATGACGCAGTCCTGGCTGACGTCGACGAGGCGGCGGGTCAGATAGCCCGAGTTCGCCGTTTTCAGCGCCGTATCCGCGAGGCCCTTGCGGGCGCCGTGGGTCGAGTTGAAATATTCAAGGACGGTCAGGCCTTCCTTGAAGTTCGAGATGATCGGGGTCTCGATGATTTCACCCGACGGCTTGGCCATCAGGCCGCGCATTCCGGCCAATTGCTTGATCTGGGCCTGCGAACCGCGAGCCCCGGAGTGAGCCATCATGTAGATCGAATTGACGTCCGCCTCGCGCCCGTCGTCATTCTTCCGGACGGCGGAAATCTCCTTCATCATCGCCGAGGCGACCTGGTCGCCGCAACGCGACCAGGCGTCGATCACCTTGTTGTACTTTTCCTGCTGGGTGATCAGGCCGTCCTGGTACTGCTGCTCGTAATCCTTCACCAGCGTGCGGGTGTCGTCGACCAGCTTCTCCTTCTCGGTCGGAATGACCATGTCGTCCTTGCCGAAGGAAATGCCCGCGGCGAAGGCGTGGCGGAAGCCGAGCGCCATGATCGCGTCGGCGAAGAGCACCGTCTCCTTCTGGCCGGTGTGGCGATAGACGATATCGATGACGTCGCCGATTTCCTTCTTGGTCAGAAGCCGGTTGACGGTTTCGAACGGCACCTTGTGGGTCTTCGGCAAGGTCTCGCCGAGCAGCATCCTGCCCGGCGTCGTCTCGAAGCGCTTCATGTAGGTGTTGCCGTCCTCGTCCGTCTGCGGGACCCGGCTGATGATCTTCGAGTGCAGCGTCACTGCTCCGGCGGCCAGCGCCTGGTGGACCTCGGCCATGTCGGACAGGACCATCCCCTCGCCGGGCTCACCTTCCTTGGGAATGGAGAGGTAGTAGAGGCCGAGCACCATGTCCTGCGACGGGACGATGATCGGCTTGCCGTTGGCGGGCGACAGGATGTTGTTGGTGCTCATCATCAGCACACGCGCTTCCAGCTGCGCCTCGAGGCTCAGCGGCACGTGAACGGCCATCTGGTCGCCGTCGAAGTCGGCGTTGAACGCGGCGCAAACCAGCGGGTGAAGCTGGATCGCCTTGCCCTCGATCAGGACCGGCTCGAACGCCTGGATGCCAAGGCGGTGGAGAGTCGGCGCGCGGTTGAGGAGGACCGGGTGCTCGCGAATGACTTCGTCGAGGATGTCCCAGACTTCCTTGCGCTCCTTCTCGACCCACTTCTTCGCCTGCTTGAGGGTCATCGAAAGGCCCTTGGCGTCGAGGCGCGAGTAGATGAACGGCTTGAACAGCTCGAGCGCCATCTTCTTTGGCAGGCCGCACTGGTGGAGCTTGAGCTCAGGCCCGGTGACGATAACCGAACGGCCCGAGTAATCGACGCGCTTGCCGAGCAGGTTCTGCCGGAAGCGGCCCTGCTTGCCCTTAAGCATGTCGGACAGCGACTTCAGCGGGCGCTTGTTGGCGCCGGTGATGGTCCGGCCTCGGCGGCCGTTGTCGAACAAAGCGTCGACCGCTTCCTGAAGCATGCGCTTCTCGTTGCGGACGATGATGTCCGGGG
>JBDZVP010000044.1:0-15646 GCA_040255765.1 Sphingomonadales bacterium
CTTCCAAAGGCGGCTAATCTCGTGCTCGACGCGACCCTAAGGCATTATCCATGAAGACAATTCACAAACTTCTCCCGTCACTTGCGTTGGTCGGAGCGCTCGCTCTGGTCCCGGTGACGACAAGCTCCTTCGCGGCCGCCGACGTGGCCAATTACGAAGAGCTCGAGAAATTCATGAGCGTCTATGAACGGGTGAAGGCCAATTACGTCGACCAGGTCGACGATCACACGCTGATCAAGGGCGCCATCGACGGGATGCTCGCGGCGCTCGACCCGCACTCCTCCTACATGGAGGGAAGCGATTTCGAGACTTTGAAGACGACCACCGACGGCAATTACGGCGGACTTGGGCTTACCGTCACTGTCGAGGACGGAGCAGTGAAGGTCATCGCCCCGACCGAGGACACGCCCGCGTGGCGCGCCGGGATCAAGTCCGGCGATTATATCACTCACATCGACGGCCAGCTCGTTTACGGCGAAACGCTCGACGAAGCGGTCGACAAGATGCGCGGCCCCCCGGGAACATCAATCAAGATCACCATCGTCCGTCCGGGCCGCGACAAGCCGTTCGACGTCACGCTGACCCGCGAGCGCATCGAACTCAAGCCGGTGAAGTGGGAAATCAAGGACGGCATCGCGATCCTCGACATCAACACTTTCTCCGGCAATTCGGCGGAAGAGACCAAGGCGGCGCTGACGGCGATCGACAAGGCGACCGGCGGGCATCCGCTCGGCTACATCCTCGACCTTCGCTCCAACCCCGGCGGCCTTCTCGACCAGGCGGTCGACATCAGCGACGACTTTCTCAATCGCGGCGAGATCGTCTCGCAGCGCGGGCGAGAGAAGACCGACATCGAACGTTATTATGCAAAGCCCGGCGACATGACCCACGGCCTTCCCGTGATCGTCCTGGTCGATGCCGGGACGGCGTCGGCGGCGGAGATCGTCGCCGGAGCCTTGCAGGATCAACGGCGAGCGCTCGTCATGGGCGAAAAGAGCTTCGGCAAGGGGAGCGTCCAGACGGTTGTCCAGACCGGGCCCGACAGCGCTCTCCGGCTGACGACCGCGCGCTACTACACGCCGTCCGGCCGCTCGGTTCAGGCTGGAGGTATCCGGCCCGACATCTCCGTGCCGCAGCTTTCGGATCCGGATTACAAGGATCGGCCGGTCGTCCGCGAAGCGGACCTTCGCCGCCACCTGCTGGCCCAGGCCAAGGCGACGGACGAGCTTCTTGAAGAGGACGACACCGCCAAGGACCCGAGGTTCAGCGCTACTGCCGAGGAGCTGAAGAAGCAGGGGATCAAGGACTTCCAGCTTCACTATGCGCTCGACACGCTGAAGCGGCTGGCCTCACCGGCCGCGGTGGCTTCGGCCGGCGGCAAGTCGCATTCCAAGCGCTAGGCCGGCGCCGCGATGGCTGAAGCGACTTTGGGTTCTCCAGGCGGGACCAGCCCGTTGAGCCGGGCGGAAAGCGCGCGACTGCTTGCGCTCCTGCTGCCGATCGCATTGCTCGGCGGCGCCTATGCGTTTCAATATATCGGCGGCCTCTACCCCTGCGAAATGTGCTGGTGGCAGCGCTATGCGCACGCAGCCGCGATCCTGCTCGCTGCGTTCGCGTTCAGCGCGCCAGCTGCAACCCAGAGATCGCGAACGCTAACCTTGCTGGCGGCGCTTGCAATCGCGGTCTCCGGCCTGATCGGCGTCTATCACGCGGGCGTCGAACTCAAGATTTTCGAAGGCTTCACCACTTGCACGTCCACCGCAAAGGCTGCCAGCACGGCAGAGTTGCTGAAGCAGCTGATGAAGGTGCCGCTCATCCGTTGCGACCAGGTGCAATGGTCGTTGTTCGGGATTTCGATGGCGGGATGGAACGCGATATTCTCGCTCAGCGGGGCTGCGGCCATCGCCTGGCTGGCCCTAACCGGAAGGCGGGCGCGATGAGCGGGCCCTGGCGCCCGGGCCAGAGGCGCGCCGATAGCGCCTCGATGCTTCGCGTCGATCAGGCGGGCGAATATGGAGCGACCCGCATCTATGCGGGGCAGCTTGCGGTCCTGCCCGCCAACTCGCCGGCTGCGAAGCTCATATCGCGCATGGCGATGCAGGAGCAGCGCCACCTCAAGCGATTCGACCATCTGATGACACAGCGGCGGGTTCGCCCGACCGTCCTCCAGCCGTTGTGGAACGTGGCCGGCTTCGCGCTCGGCGCCGGAACCGCACTCATCGGCACGGAAGCGGCGATGGCCTGCACGGACGCGATCGAGACCGAGATTGACCGCCATTACAAGCGGCAGCTCGATTCCCTCGGGCCCGACGATCCGGAGCTTTCGGGCGATATCGCCGAGTTTCGGGAGGAGGAAATCGAGCATCGCGATACAGCCCGGGCGGCGGGATCGGAGGCTGCACCGGCTTATCCCCTATTGACCGGAGCAATCCGCGCGGCATGTCGTGTCGCAATCGGGTTATCCAAGCGAGTTTAGGGGAACAGCCAGGCTCCCCGGCCGCTCTTGTCCGTGAAAGGTTTTTGACCATGAACAAGCTTATGTTCTCCCTCACGGCCACGGCGGCCCTCGGCGGCGGCCTCGCGGCGCTATCGGTCGAAGCCCAGGCGCAGGATACGGGTGACGTGAAGATCGCCGAGATCATCGTTTATGGTGACGATCCCTGCCCCCGCTCCACCGAGGACGAAGTCGTGGTCTGCGCGAGGAAGCCGGAGGCCGAGCGCTACCGGATTCCCGAGCGTTACCGCCAGAGCGGGCCGATCCAGACCCGGCAGAGCTGGGCGCAAAAGGCGAAGAGCTTCGAATATGTCGGACGCACGGGGATCCAGAGCTGTTCGGCGGTCGGCCCGGGCGGCTACACGGGCTGCCTCCAGAACATGATCGACCGCGCGAAATCCGAAGCCCGGCAGGAGAACAAGGATTCCGCGCCGCCCCTGGAGAACACGCCGGGCTATTGATCGGCGTCAGGCGACTTCCCGGCAGGGATAGCGGTTGCGAATGCGCTTGTTGAAATAAGTCCCTTTGGAAAAGGCACGGCGCATCGCCTCCGCCTCTTCAAGCGGGACATCCGAATAGACGTAGCGGCGCCCGGTCACGAACTCGACCGTCAGCTGGCGGGCGTCGGGCGAATAATCGAAACGGCGGATTACGGTCGACGGCATGGCGGTAGAACGCGCGCCGGCCGAATTTGGCTGCCTAGCGCGCAGTCCGGCGCGGCGCGGGAGCGAACCGCCATTGCTCCCCGCCCGAGCACAGCACGCCCCGGATCGTCGCTCTGCCGCCCGCAGAGAGCACGGCAAGGATCCGGTCTAGCTCGCGGCCTCGAAGCTCGTTTTCACCGCCTTCGCTGGCAAGAGCGTTGACGATTCGGCGAAGGACTCGCCGGCGGATTTCGATCGGCCCCTCCGGACGATAGACGATCCTGCCGCGGGCGCGCTCAACCCGCCGATCCCATTCCACATCCGTTGCCCAGCAAAGAGCCTCCTCGGCACTGCCAAGGTGTAATGCGCTCGCTGCAACCCCCTCGGCATCGAGCCATGACGCTTCCGCGAGGGCATTGCGCACGCGCACGCGTTCGAAGTGCTCGTCCTGGTTGCTGGGGTCGGCGACGGGAGCGACTCCCGCGGCCACGCAGATTCCGGCGAGCTCGGAGCGGCGCCAGCCGAGAAGCGGCCGGATCAGCCTGAGCGGGGTTTCGGCGCCGGGAACAGGCGAATCCGCGCGCATCCCTGCAAGGCCGCGGACCCCCGCTCCGCGATTGAGCCGCATCAGCAGGGTTTCGGCCTGGTCGTCGAGGTGATGAGCGGTTGCGATCGCCGCAATCCCGCGCTCGACGGCCCAGCGGGCCAGCAGCCGGTAGCGCTCGATCCGCGCCCGCTCCTGGATGGCGGTTTCGGGCTTTGGGTTCCATTCGGCCTCCAGCGTCGAGTGCGGGACGCCGAGCTCGGCGCAAACGCGGGCCACCATGGCGGCTTCCGCTTTCGACTCTGGTCTCAAGGCATGGTCGACCGTGGCCGCTTCAATCGCGCCGGTGCGAGCGGCAGCGGCGAGGATCAGGAGGGCGAGGCTGTCCGGGCCCCCGGAGACCGCGATCCCGATCCGCTCACCGGCTGGAACCAGCCGGTCGAGCTCGGCGGCGAAGCGGCCGACGAGCGCCGGATCAGGAACAGTTGGCGTCGGCCTTGCCCTTGGCGACAAGCGACTTGAGGTCGGCCCGGACCGAGGAGCCATACACGTCCTCGAGTTCCGAATAGGCCTTGCACGCCTGGCTAGGCTGCTTGAGCTGCATCAGCGCCTGGCCGAGATAATAGAGACTGTCGGCTGCCCGCTCGCCTCTCGGATCCTTCCGGTAATTGGCGAGCAATGCCTCCGCGGCTGCACGGGGTTCGCCCTTGTCGAGCATGGCGCGGCCGATGAGGTTGCGTGCGAAGCTTGCTCGGCGGTGATCCGGAAAACCGGAGAGGAAAGCGCGCAGGGCCGTGATCGCCTGGTCATATTTGCCGTCGCGCCAGAGGCGGAACCCCTTCGTGTAAGCCTCCTCGCCCGGATCGGCCGCGGCGACTTCGGCGGTGTCGGACGCTTCCTCCGGAGCCTTGGCATCGGATGTCGAAGCCGCTTCGACTTTCCTGGCAGTTGATTTGGGCTGCTCCGCTCCGGTGCCGGCCGAGTCCGCGGACTGAGGTTCGGCCTGGACGGCCGGGCGGGATTCCAGTGCGCTCAGGCGGCTGTTCACGTCACTCTTGAGCGATGTGATCTGCTGCTGAAGGTCGCTTGCGCGATGGCCGTTGACCTCGCCCTGGTTGATGAGCTGCTGGAGCTGGGTCTCGATCGCATTCAACCGCTGCTCGAGCCGGAGCGCGGTCGCCTGGCTTGCAGCGACCTGCTGCTCGAGGATCGCGATCCGCTGCTCGGGGTTCGGCGCCCGTTGCGCAATCGCGGGAGTCGCGGCCAGGCCCAGGGCGGCCGCTGCCGGAAGAACGATGCGCCAATGCGCGGTCATGAAATCCCCCACCACCTTCAATCGACTAGGTCTTTTGCGAGGCGCAAGCTTACGCCGGGATGAATCTATTGTGCCAGCGAATTTTGAGTGGCCGGCTGGGCTTGGGCAGCGCTTGCCGCCTGCTGCGGCGGACCCTTCATCAAGTCGGCGGGAAGCAGGCTGACATTCGATGCAACCTCGCCCGCAGGGCCGACCGGCGGAGCAACCGCGCTGCCGACGTTGATCCGCAGCGCCTCCGGAGCGCCGGCCCGTAGCATCGGAGCGGCCGCGGCCTGCGGGACCTGATAGGTGTTGCCTGGCTGGAGGACGCCTTCAAACAGGGTCTTGCCACCGTCCGTGACCCGAATCCACGCGGGCGCCGTCGCTGTGAGGACAACGGGGCCCCGGGGAACCGCTTCCCGAGCCGGCTCCGAGGCGGCCGGCGCAACGGCTGGAGCGGCTTGCGGAGCCGCCTGCTCTTGCGCGGTCTGCACCGGCTGCTCGCTGACCGACCGATTACGGATCCAGCTGAATGCAAGGACGACCACCAGGATTGCGGCAATGGCGGAGATCACGACCCATTTGGGCATGCTCCGGGCAGGATCAGCCGGCTCGAAATGCTCGACCGTCGAGCTGTCGGTGCGGGTGCCGCCCATTTCCTGGCGCAACTGTTCCCCGATATCGGCTCGGTCGAGCCCGATCGCGCTGGCATAACTCTTTGCGAAACCAATGGTGTAGGTGGGCGCTGGAAGGCGATCCCAATCGCCGTTCTCGACGCTTTCGAGATGGCGAAGCGGGATTCGCGTTTCCGAAGCGATATCTTCGAGGCTGAGCCCCTTTTCCTCGCGGGCGGCCTTCAGCCGCTGTCCGGCAGAAATAAACTCCGTCGCTTCAGTCTCTTCGTCCATTCCTCACCCTTTGCACCCGCTTCGCGCACTGTCGAAGCCGCCCAGCGGACTGTCAACAGCGGATCAGCCGACCGCGACCTTGTGGCGCCGGGCCCAGTCCGACAGCGCCTTGCGAAGGTCCTGCGGGGGTCTGGCGAGCCACTGGTCCATCCTGGCGCGGATCGCGGCGGCATCGAGCGAGCGGACCATCGCCTTGATCGGCCCGACCGCCGCCGGAGTGATCGAGAAATTTTCGGCTCCGACGCCGATCAACGCCATGGCTTCGAGCGGGCGGCCACTCATTTCCCCGCAAATCCGGACCGGCTTCCCGGCTTCGTGAGCGGCGTCGAGGACTCGCTTCAGGAAGCGCAGGATCGACGGGCTCAACCAGTCGTAGCGCTCGGCGAGGCGCGGATCGCCGCGGTCGGCGGCGAACAGGAACTGGGTGAGGTCGTTGGTTCCGATCGAAAGGAAATCGACGCGCGGGAGAAGGATGTCGAGCTGCTCTGCGAGCGAGGGCACCTCGAGCATTGCGCCGAACTCGATCCGAGTCGGAATTGGGCGATTGCCGTGCTCGGCCCACTGCACCTGGGCTTCGAACAGGGTGCGCGCCTGCTCATATTCCCATGGCTCGGAAATCATCGGGAACATCACTCGCAGAGTCCGTCCCGCCGCGGCCTGGATCAACGCCCGGGCCTGGGCCTTCATCAGAGTCGAGCGGTCGAGTGACAGCCGCACCGCACGCCACCCCATCGACGGGTTTTCCGCCTCTTCGGCCGCGCTGGTGAGGTAAGGCAGCGCCTTGTCGCCTCCGATGTCGAGAGTCCGGAACACGACCGGTTTGTCTCCGGCCGCGTCGAGAACCCGCTTGTAGAGCCGCAGCTGGCTTTCGCGGCCGGGCATGGTGGCGGAAACGAGGAACTGGAACTCGGTTCGGAACAGGCCGATGCCGTCAGCGCCCGTCAGGTCGACCGACGCTGCGTCTTCGGCAAGACCGGCGTTCATCATGACGCTGACCGCAAGGCCGTCCGTCGTCTTCGCGGGAAGGTTGCGGATGGCATCGAACTGCGCCCGCTTCTTCTTGCTGAGCGCCATCCGCTGGTCGAAACCGGTGAGGAGCGCCTTTGACGGGCGGATCATCACGCTTCCATTGTCGCCGTCGACGAGGACCGTGTCGCCCTCCTCAACGATGTGGCGGACGTCCGGAAGGCGGCCGATCACCGGCACGCCCATCGCCCGGGCAACGATGACCATGTGGGACGTGAGCGAGCCCTCCTCGAGCACCACGGCCTTCAGGCGTCTGCGGTCATATTCGAGCAGTTCGGCGGGGCCGAGATTGCGGGCGATCAGGATCGTGTCGTGGGCAAGCCCGGTCTGCGCGGCCGTTCCCATCCGGCCCGAGACGATCCGAAGCAGCCGGTTCGACAGGTCTTCGAGGTCGTGCATCCGCTCGGCCAACAGCGGATCGTCGATTTCGCGCATCCGCGCCCGGGTACGCTGTTGAACCCGCTCGATCGCCGCCTCGGCCGTGAGGCCGGAATCGATCGCTTCGTTGATCCGCCGCGACCAGCCTTCGTCATAGGCGAACATCCGGTAGGTCTCGAGGATCTCCTGATGCTCCCCGGCGGCGCCGAACTCGGCCTCGCGAGCCATGGTATCGATCTGCTCGCGCATCTTCCGGAACGCGCCGTAAACTCGGTCGCGCTCCGCCTCGATGTCCTCGGCGACGGTGTGCTCGACGATGACCCGAGGCTCGTGGAACACGGCCTGGCCCTTGGCCATCCCGGCAACCAGCTTTAGCCCCATGAGCCGGATTGGCCCGGCGCTTCGCAAACGCCCGCGTCGAGCGCCGTCGACGAGCCGAGCCCCGGCGATGAGCTCCGAAAGCACCATCGCCACCGTCTGCAGCGCCTCGATCTCGACGTCGGCGTAGCGTCGTTGTTCGGAATGCTGGACAGACAGCACACCCACCGGGCTCTCGCGATAAACGATCGGAACGCCCGCGAAGCTGTGAAAATGTTCCTCCCCGGTTTCCGGCCGATAGACGAACTCCTGATGCCTGGAGGCTTCGGCGAGGTTGAGGATTCGGCCTTCCGCGGCGATCGTTCCGACGAGGCCTTCCCCGAGCTTGAGCCGGGTCACGTGGACGGCTTGCTTGCGGAGCCCGCGTGTCGCAAACAATTCAAGCTTGTTGTCGCGAAGCAAATAGATTGAGCAGACTTCGCTGCCCATCTTTCCGGCGACGAGATCGACGACCTTGTCGAGCTTGGATTGCGCGGAACCGCGACCCGCCATGATCTCGTGAAGACCGGTGAGGATCTCTCGTGCAGCAGCGGCGGCGGTCGGTGGCGGCATTATGGAAACCGCTAGCAGCTAGAGCCGCACGGGATAAGCCTCAGCGAGCGGCAAAATCGTCATTCGACCGGTCCCTGTCCGGAAGCTTGTGATCGGGGTCGAGCTCCGCCCGAACGACCGGCGAAGGGGAAACCACCGGGACCTGCGTCCATGCCTGGCGGATCCAGGTTTCCGCCGGCAAGCGGATGTCGCGCTTCGTTCCGTCGGCGAAGGTCACGCGCAAGGTCACCGGCATCACCATCTTGTCGAGGGAGGCGACGGTCACCGTCGAACCCTTGAACGCCGAGTCCTTCGGGAAAGGCGCGATCCCGGTCACTGCCAGGTCGAGCTGCCAGTTGTTGTAGAACCAGCTTCGCCAGAACCAGCTCAGATCCTCGCCGGCCTCGCTATCCATGAAGCGGAAGAAATCCGCGGGAGTCGGATGCTTGAACGCCCAGGCCGCGATGAAGCGGCGGAAGGCGGGATCGAACCGATCAGGGCCAAGGATTTGCTCGCGGAGAAGAACCATTCCCAACGCCGCTTTGAAATAGGTGACCGGATGCCGGTACTTCTCTGGAATCGTATCGGCGCGCGACAGGATCGGCGGCGCGTCCAGATCGGCAAGGACGGGCAGGATTTCGTCCACCGGATTGCCGCCCTTCGGAGCATATTCACTGTCGCGCTTGGGCGCGAACTCGCCGTGGTTGAACTCATCCGATTCATAGACGTCGATGAAGGTATTGATGCCCTCGTCCATCCATGCGTTGCGGCGCTCGTCGAAACCGACCGTCATCGGGAACCAGCTGTGGCCGATTTCGTGCGCGGTCACCGCGAACAGCGACTTGGGCCTGGCGTCGATGGGGTCGAAGGCGAGAGCGGGATATTCCATGCCGGCAGCTGGCCCGGCGACGTTGACCGCGACCGGCCACGGGAATGGAAACCACTTTGCGGAAAAGCGCTCGACCGAATCTTTCAGATATTCCGTCGAGCGGTCCCAGTTCTTCGCCTCGACAGGATAGACGGATTCGGCGAGGCCGGTGCGACCTCCCGGAAGGTTCATCCGAGCAGCGTCCCAGTTGAATGCGGGCGAAGCGGCGAAGGCGACGTCGCGGCTGTCGTGCATGACGAAGCGCCATGTGCGCGTGCCAGTAGCCGATCCGAATCGCTCGGAGGCGGCCCGGATCATCACGGTCTTGTCTCTCTGCCGCGCTTGCGCCAGCCTCGCCTGCTGCGCCGGCGGAAGCACCTCGCCTGCATTCGCAAGCTCGCCCGAGCCGGCGACTACGTAATTGGCGGGGACGGTGACCGAATAATTGAAATCGCCGTACTCCAGATAGAATTCCTGCTGCAGGTAGGGGAGCGTGTCCCAGCCACGAAGGTCGTCATAGACGGCCATGCGCGGATACCATTGGGCGATCGAGTAGATCGGCCCGCCCGATGTCTCCATCCAGCCGGTGCGCCCGCCCCACGGCTCCTTGGGCACAGTGTAATGATAGGCGATGTCGACCTCGGCCTGGCTCGCCGGCGGAAGCGGTGCCGGAAGCCGGAGCTGCGCGCGCGTGTCGCTGACGAGCGGTTGGACCGCCGCCGTCACGCCGCCGACGGTCACCTGGACGCTGTCGAGGATCATGCCCTCGGTGAAACCTTTCGGAACCACCGACAGCGACCCCGGCCGCCCGCCGAGCGACAAATTTCCGCGCGATTCCGGCTTGTAGAGGTTCTGTTCCAACTGAAGCCACAGCACGTCGAGCGTGTCGGGGCTGTTGTTCGTGTAATGGATTCGGACAGTGCCGGTGATCGAATGCGTCGCCGGATCGAGCCGCGCATCGATCGTGTAGTCCGCGCGGTTCTGCCAGTAATCGGGGCCCGGGAGGCCGCTCCCCGACCGGTAGCGGTTCACTGCCGGAGAGAAGTCGAGCGGCGCGAAGGTTTCGCGCGGATTGTAATTCGACGGCGACGCTGCAGCGACGGATGCAAAGCCGAACAGAAGGACAAGGCAGATAAGGGCGACTTGTCTCATTCTATCGCGCATCCCATTCGTGAACCGTCACGGCCGAGCTGTTAGAAATATGAAGCGGGTCGCGCTCCGCAATTCGCCGTGCTTCGTCGAGATTTTGGGCCGCGATCACATAGGCGCCGCCGGAGCGGTCGGTGAAAGGCCCCGCCTGCTCCAGTGAACCGTCTGCCCGGAGGCCGTCGAGAAAGGCGTAGTGAGCCGGGACGAAGTCGGCGTTGAACTCAGGCTTGCGGATCGTGAGCACCAGATACTTCACAAGCGCCGCTAGCCTCTGCTCTCCAGCGCGGCGGCGGCTTCGTCGACGAGTTCCTTGATGATGGCGGAGACCGGTTCCTCGCGGTTGACCATTCCGACTGACTGCCCGGCCATGACGCTGCCCGTTTCGCAATCGCCGTCGATCACCGCGCGGCGGAGGGCCCCGGCCCAATAATGCTCGATCTGGAGCTGGGCCTCGGCCATTTCGATCGCCTGCCTGTCGAGCTGGTCGGCGACCTCTCGCTGCTTGGCGGCGAAGCGCTCCGTTTCCGCGTTCCTGAGTGCACGAACCGGGATCACCGGAAGGCGCGGATCGATCTGGACCGACAGGATCGCGTCGCGGGCGGAAGCCCGGATGAACGCTTTCTTGAAATTGGGATGCGCGATGCTTTCGTTCGCGCAGACGAAGCGCGTTCCGAGCTGCACGCCGACCGCGCCCATTTCGAGATAGGCGGCAATCGCCTCACCGCGCCCGATCCCGCCGGCGATAAAGACAGGGATGTCCTGCGCGATATTTGGGAGGATTTCCTGCGCCAGCACCGAGGTCGAAACCGGGCCGATATGGCCGCCCGCCTCCATCCCCTCGATCACCAGCGCGTCGACCTTGGAGCGCATCAGCTTCTTGGCGAGCGCCAGCGCGGGCGCGAAGGCCATCAGCCTGGCGCCGCTCGCCTTCACCTTGTCGATCGCCCATCCCGGCGGAAGCCCGCCCGCCAGAACGATATGCCCGACCCCATGCTTCACGCAGGTGTCGATCAGTTCCGATAGCTGCGGGTGCATGGTGATGAGGTTGACTCCGAACGGCTTGTCCGTGCGCGCCTTGGTTTCCGCGATCTCGGTGTCGAGAAGCTCGGGCGACATGGCTCCGCAGGCGATCACACCGAAACCGCCCGCGTTGGAGATTGCGGAGACGAGGTTGCGCTCGGAGACCCAGCTCATCGCGCCGCCCATGATCGCCCATTGGCAGCCGAGGAACTCACTGCCGCGCTGCATCAGCTCCTTCAGCCGCGCGTGCCCGGCGGCGGCGACGGGTCGTGGATCGGCGATCACACCCTCGCCGCTCAAGCGACTTTCTCCGAATCGAGACCGAAGGCTGTGTGAAGCACCCGGACCGCAAGCTCGACGTCGCTTTCCGCCACCAGCGCGCTGACCTTGATCTCCGAGGTGGAGATGGCGAGCAGATTGATCCCCCGCTCGGCCAGCACGTCGAACATTTTCGCAGCGAGCTGCGGGTTTGACCGGATTCCGACTCCGACGATGCTGACCTTGCCGACCGAGTCGTCGGTAATCAGCTCGCCGTAGCCGATCCCGCCTTTGTGGTTCTCGATCGTCGATTGCGCCTGGGAAAGGCTGGCACGGGGGACTGTGAACGTGAGGTCGCTCGCCTGCATTCCCGATGTCGCCGCGTGGACCACCATGTCGAAGCTGATGCCGGCTTCGGCGAGCGGGTTGAGGACGGCCGCTACGGTTCCCGGCTTGTCGGCAATTCCGGTCAAAGTGATCCGCGCCTCGTTCCGGTCCGCGGCGATTCCCGCGATCTCGTTTCTTTCCATATCCGCTCCCGAAAGCTCCGCGACCACCCGCGTTCCGGACACATCCTCGAACGCCGACAGCACGCGTAGCGGCAAATTCTCGCGCATCGCGAGCCCGACCGAGCGCGGCTGAAGCACTTTCGCTCCGACACCCGCAAGTTCCAGCATCTCCTCGAAGGTAATCGCATCGAGCTTGCGCGCCCTGGGGACGATTCGCGGGTCGGTGGTGTAGACTCCATCGACGTCTGTGTAGATGTCGCAGCGGTCGGCGTTCACTCCGGCCGCGATCGCGACCGCGCTGGTGTCCGATCCGCCGCGCCCGAGGGTCGCCAGCCGCCCGTCACCCGAAACGCCCTGGAAGCCGGGGATCACGGCTACTGTCCCGCTGGAGAGCGCCTCGTCGAGCAGCGCGCTCTCTACCTTTTCGACGCGGGCATTGCCGTGGATTCCGGAGGCCTTGACCAACTGCCAGCCCATGAAGCTGCGCGCCTTCAGCCCCATGCCCTGCAGGGTCATGGCGAGGAGGCCCGCCGTCACCTGCTCGCCCGACGCGACGACGACGTCATATTCCTTCGGATCGTGAAGAGCGGCCGCTTCCCGGCAAAGCTGCACCAGCCGGTCGGTCTCCCCCGCCATCGCCGAGACGACGACGAGCACCTCATTGCCTGCCTCCGCCTCGCGCCGGACGCGGCCCGCGACATTTCGGATTCGCTCGATCCCGGCCATCGACGTGCCGCCGAATTTCATCACGATGCGGGGCATGGTCGAAAGCGGCACTTCCTTGGTTGAAAAGCCGCGTCCTGTTAGGAGGCCGCCATGGCCGAAACAAGCACGAGCGTCGTTCCCGGGGAAGTGGCGCAATTCGCAAGCCACGCCGGCGACTGGTGGCATCCGAATGGGTCCGAGGCGATGCTCCACAAGCTCAACCCGGTCCGCCTCGCCTATATTCGCGACCAGGTGGACCAGCATTGGTCGCTCGACGAGCGCTCGCTCAAGCCGCTGCAGGGAAGGACCGCACTCGACGTAGGCTGCGGCGCGGGGCTTCTGGCGGAACCGCTGGCAAGGCTCGGAGCAGCGGTCACCGCGATCGATGCCGCCGCCGACCTGATCGCGGCAGCCAAGGATCACGCCGAAGGATCGGGCCTCGACATCGACTATCGCGCTGTACCGGTCGAAGAAATCGGTGGCCAGTTCGACCTCGTCACCTCGATGGAAGTGCTCGAGCATGTCGCCGACCCGCAGGTGTTCGTCAGAGCGCTCGCGGCGAGGCTCGCGCCCGGCGGGCTGATGATCCTGTCCACTCCCAACAAGACGGCCCTGTCGCGGCTGCTGATGATCGGCGTTGCCGAAGGCGTGGGGGCGATCCCGAAGGGAACCCACGATTTCGACAAGTTCGTGACGCCCGATGCCCTGAAAGCGATGCTTGCCGAGGGCGGACTGAACTGCATCGATACCGAAGGCATTTCCTGGTCGCCGGCGCGAGGGCTCCACTTAAGCGAGGACATGCGGCTCAACTACCTCGTCGCCGCAATCCGCCGCTGAGCGTTCATCTCGCTGTCATTCCGGCGCGCGCATTCGCCGGGAGGTGAGAGTCCGAGCCGCAGCCATCCTCGCCTTCCTGGCGGCCTGTTCCGCGACCGCGCCGGCTTCCGTCCCCGCTTTCCCGGGAGCCGAGGGCGCCGGCGCGATGAGTCTGGGCGGCCGTGGCGGCCGGGCAATCCACGTAACGAACCTCAATAACAGCGGCCCCGGCTCGCTTCGTGAAGCCATCGACGCCGAGGGTCCGCGCACCATTATCTTCGATCTCGGCGGGACGATCCGCCTCGACAAGCCGCTGACCATCCGGAACGGACGGGTCACCATCGCGGGACAGACCGCTCCAGGTGGCGGAATCACAATCGCGAACCAGGGCCTCAGAGTCGACGCCGACGATGTCGTCATCCGCTTCATCCGATCGCGAGTCGGCGACAAGGGCCGGTACCCCGACGACGCAATCTCCATCGTCAGCGGACACCGGATCATCGTCGATCACGTCTCCGCAAGCTGGGGAACCGACGAAACCCTGTCCACAGCGCGCAATTGGGCGCGAGGCGACGATCTCGGCGATGTCACCATCCAGTGGTCGATCATCTCGGAATCCATCTGCGGACCGCCGAGCGCCAAGGTGCACCATTGCTATGGCTCGCTGGTGAGCGCGGGCAAGGGGGCCCGAATCACCTACCATCACAATCTCTGGGCGGATCACGGCGGCCGGATGCCGCGACCGGCGAACCTGCTGCCGCCGCAGCAGGACCCAGAAGGAGCGCGCTATCAATTCGCGTCCAACGTCATCTACAATTGGGGAGCGCAGCAGGCTGGATACGATTCCGGGCCGGCCGCCGTCGTCCGCTCGGATTTCGTGGACAATAGCTATTGGCCGGGTCCGGATTCGAAAGGATCGCTGATTTACGAAAACCGCAATCCGTTCGGTCGCGGATGGTTTTCTGGCAACAGCTACAATGGGAAATTGCTCGCGGATCCGACCAGCAACGTGCTGAGCAGAACGCCAGGCTTCTTCCTGTCGCAGCCGGTGGGGGTCGCCCCGGTGAAGCGCGATCCTGCCTCGTCGGCTTACGACCGGGTCCTCGCTTCAGCCGGGGATTCGCTGGTTCGTGATGCGGTGGACGCGCGCGTGGTCGCCGGAGTGCGGTCTCGAACCGGCACGCTTATTGCGAGCCAGGACCAGGTCGGTGGCTGGCCGCGGCTTGCGTGCGGGACTCCCGGGCGAGATTCCGACGGAGACGGGCTTCCAGACGGGTGGGAAGCCCGGCATGGCCTGAACCCATCCGATCCGAGTGACGGCGCCGCCGACTCCGACGGCAATGGCTATACGAATCTGGAGGAATGGCTGAACGCGCTGGCCGCTCCGGCCATCATCCAATAGCGAAACGCGATCTTAACCGTGTCGCGCGAGAGTCACGCGAATGATCCCGATGCGCACGAGCTCCATTTTCAAGAGCCGGTGGATGGCCCTCCTCTGGGCCGCCGGGTTCATCTGGCTCGCGCTCGATGTCGCGGGCAGCAATACGGCTCCGGCCAATAGCTCCACCAATCAGCCGGCGGCCCAGAACGGCGCCAGCGACGAGGATGTGCAAACAGCCGCCGACGCCCTCGGGCTCTAGTTCGTCGAGCTTCCGTCCTGTTCGGTCTCGAAGATCGACTCCAGCGCGTCCGCCCTTGCCGAGAGCCGGACTTTGTCGCCCTCGACATCGGCGACGAGGCCTTTCGGGATGAAATGATGGTGGCCTTCGTGGCTTCCGATGCCGGCGCTGGTGCTGGTTTTTGTCAGCTTGATCCGGTCGCCTTCGATCCCGTCAACCTTACCGACCGGAGCGCCTTCGGCGTCGATGACTTCCATATGCTCGCGAATGTCCTCGAAACGGCTCATTTTTCCAATCTCCTCTCAGTCCAAATCGATCGGTTCAGGGGCGCGGCTTGAGGCCGCTCTTTTCGATATGCCAACGACGCTGGGCCTCGGTGGATCCGGGGACATCGTTCACTCGCCGCAAGGTCAGCGGTCCGACCAGGTTGAAACTGCCACCGCTTTTCAGCGTGCCGTAGAGCCTGAACGGAACGGTGATGTACGAGGAGCCTGCCGCGCCTTCC
>JBDZVP010000045.1:0-15583 GCA_040255765.1 Sphingomonadales bacterium
GTGGTCATCGGAACGCAGCTCGTCACCAAGGGCTACCACTTCCCGAACCTGACTTTGGTCGGCGTGGTCGATGCGGACCTCGGTCTTGCGGGTGGCGACCTCCGCGCCGCAGAGCGCAGCTTCCAGCAGATCCAGCAGGTCGCCGGCCGGGCCGGGCGCGGAGAGAAAGCGGGCCGGGTCTATGTCCAGACGCACGATCCCGACGCACCGGTCATTGAGGCTTTGGTCTCAGGCGATGCGCCGGGTTTCTACGCCGCCGAAACGGAAGCTCGGCGCGAGGCGGCGATGCCGCCGTTCGGCCGGCTCGCTGCCATCGTCGTCTCCGCCGAAGACGCATCGGAGGCCGAAAGCGTCGCCCGGCGGATCGGCAATGCCGCGCCGAAAGTCGAAGGAATGGCGGTGTTCGGGCCCGCCCCCGCCCCGCTGGCGATGCTTCGCGGCCGTCACCGGCAGCGGCTTCTGGTCCATGCCGAACGGCTTCTCGATGTGCAGGACGTCATCCGCGACTGGCTGGCGGCGGTAGATTGGGGATCGAAGGTCCGGGTCAGCGTCGACGTCGACCCGTACAGCTTCCTTTAGTGGCGCTGGTCGGCGTTCTCGTGGGTTGTCGCGTCCGAAACCGACTGATCGTGCCCGCTCTTGTCGCTGAAGAAGGCTGCTGCGAATAGGCCGCAGCCGAGAATCACCGAGAAGAAGACGCCGACCACGGTCGCAATCACCAGATTGGCGTCGAGCGAGCCGGTCAGGCCGAGGTAGAGCAAGGAGCCGGCAACCATCACCACCGCGATCACCGCGATCCAGACCATGATCCGCCGGAATTCCGCGATCGCCTGCTCGCGCTGGGTTACCGGAGCGGAGCCTGTGCCGAAAACGAGTTTGCGGAAATCGGAGCGAGTCACTCCGATTAGATCGGCCTTCCCGCGCCCCGATTCAAGATAGGGGAAATTACCTAGGTCCTTAGAGCAAAGTGCGGTGGCTGCCTTCGGTCTCGAGCAGCTTGCGCTTGCGGTCCAGGCCCCCGGCGTAGCCGCCAAGGCTGCCGTCGCTTCGGATCACCCGGTGGCACGGGATCAGCACCGCGACGTGATTGTCGCCGTTGGCCGTCCCAACCGCCCGGACCGCCTTGGGCTGGCCGATGGCGGCGGCGATCTCGGCATAGCTTCGGGTTTCGCCGAGCGGGATCTTGCGTAGCTCGCGCCAGACCGCTTCCTGGAAGGCCGTTCCGGCGACGTCGATCGGGAGGTCCGGCGCGGCCGCCGGCCGTTCCATCGCGGTCAAAGCGCCCTCCACCAGTTCGCGCATTCCGCCCCCATCCTCGACAATCGTCGCATTGGGGAACAGCCGCTTCAGCGAAGCCTCGCTGTCGTCGAATGTCAGCCGGCAGATGCCCTTGGAAGTGGCGGCGATCAGCATCCGCCCCAATGGGCTGTCGAAGCTGGTCCAACGGATCGTTTCGCCGCGTCCGCCGTCGCGCCATGCCGAAGGAGTCATTCCCATCCTTTCCTTGGCGTCGGCGTAGAATCGGCTCGGCGCCGAATAGCCCGCGTCATAAATGGCATCGGTCACGCGCGCATTCTCCTTGAGATGCTTTTCGGCGCGCCTGGCCCGAAGCCCGCGGGCATATTCGGCCGGCGAAACCCCGAGGTCGCGCTTGAACAATCGCTGGAAATGATGCGGCGCGTAGCCGACCGCGCCCGCCAGCTCGTCCAGAGTCGGCACCTCTTCCGCCTGCTCGATCAGCTTCGCGGCCTTCGCCACCGCCTCCCGGTCTCGGCCAACCTCGTCGGGCTTGCAGCGAAGGCAAGGACGATAGCCGGCGGCCCTCGCCTCCTCGGCGGACGCGAAGAACTCGACATTCTCCCGCTTAGGCCGCTTCGCCGGGCAGCTCGGCTTGCAGTAGATTCCGGTGGTCTTCACCGCCCCGATCACGAGCGCGTCCCAACCGCGGTCGCGCCGCTCGAACGCGGCCCAGGCTTCCTGGTCGGCAATCATCAGCATCTCTCGACCCTCGCGGAAAAGCAGCCGCGCGCGGCGTTGTGAACATGAATGTAGGCAATCTCCGGGTTCGCGAACAGCTTGCGAATTCCCGCATCGGCCTCGCCCGGCTGGGTAATCAGCGCATCGGCCATCATCCCGTCCTCGTCGAACCCGCGCATCGAGAGCATTCGCGGCACGAACACCGGCGGAACCTCGTCAACGAACTCCGCCTGGGCGGCATCGGCGACGAAGATCGCGTGGCTTGCGCGATAGGGATTCGCGGCATCGTGGCTGATATGGTTGAGAAGGATCACCTGCTCGCCGATTGGGCGATCGACAAGGCTCACGCGGCAGGGAAAGCCTTTATCGGTGACCGTCATCCGCCGCATCCCGCGCCTTTCGAGCTCCTGGTCGGAAAGCGCGAAGAGCGGGCGGTACGGCTCGGGGTCGAGTCCTGTGATTCGGTAGGTCATGCGCGGGATTTACGGCCGTACGATCCGTTCCGCGTCCCGCAGGTTGCGGTCAAACCGGCTCTCGCGCGCGCGAAGCGGTTGCACTCCCCGGCACCCGCTGCTACGGGCGCGCCAACCCATGAGGGGCGTGCAGCCTAACTGGCTGAGAAGCGCCCCGTTTCGTGTGGGGCAATTCCAGTTCTGGAGCTTTGGGCGCGTGGAGACTTCCGGCGGCATTCAGGCCAGCTTAGCAGGACGCTACGCGTCGGCTCTGTTCGACCTGGCCCGCGACGAAAAGCAGATCGATGCGGTGAGCCGCAGCCTGGATTCGCTGAACCGGGCGCTCGCCGATTCGCGTGAGTTCGGCCAGTTAGTCGCATCTCCGCTCGTCGACCGAGACGAGGCGGGCAAGGCGTTCGCCGCAATCGCCGGCGAGCTGAAGGTCGATCCCCTGACCTCCAACTTCCTTGGAGTCCTCGCCAGGAACGGCCGGAAAGGCGAGCTTGCGCAGGTCATTCGCCTGTTCCGAAGGCTCGCGGCCGACCATCGCGGCGAAACCACCGCGGAAGTCGTCTCCGCACACTCGCTGAGCGACAAGCAGATCGCCGCGCTCAAGACGCAGCTCAAGGCCCGCGCCGGCCGCGACGTCGCGATCGACGCACGCACCGACCCGACCATTCTCGGCGGCCTGATCGTCAAGCTTGGAAGCCAGATGATCGACGCCTCATTGAAGACCAAACTCAACAGACTCGCCCAGGCGATGAAAGGCTAAGGCAGAACGATGGATATCCGCGCCGCTGAAATTTCCCGCGTCATCCGCGACCAGATCGCGAATTTCGCTGCCGAGGAAGAGGTTGCCGAAGTCGGCACCGTGCTTTCCGTCGGTGACGGAATCGCGCGCATCTACGGCCTCGACAACGTCCAGGCCGGCGAGATGGTCGAGTTCGAGGACGGCACGAAGGGCATGGCGCTCAACCTCGAGGCGGACAACGTCGGCGTCGTCATCTTCGGCTCGGACGCCAATATCCGCGAAGGCTCGACCGCCAAGCGCACCGGAACGATCGTCGACGTCCCGATCGGCAAGGGCCTTCTCGGCCGCGTCGTCGACGCTCTCGGCAACCCGATCGATGGCAAAGGGCCGATCGAATATAGCGAGCGCCGCCGCGTCGAAGTGAAGGCTCCGGGAATCATCCCGCGCAAGTCGGTTCACGAGCCGGTTCAGACCGGCCTCAAGGCGCTCGACGCCCTGGTTCCGATCGGCCGTGGCCAGCGCGAGCTGATCATCGGCGACCGCCAGACCGGCAAGACCGCCGTGGCGATGGATGCCTTCATCAACCAGAAGGACATGAATGCTTCGGGCGACGAGAGCCAGAAGCTCTACTGCATCTATGTCGCCGTCGGCCAGAAGCGCTCGACCGTCGCGCAGATCGTCCGCCAGCTCGAAGAGAATGGCGCGATGGACTATACGATCGTCGTCGCCGCCACGGCTTCGGAGCCTGCGCCTCTGCAGTTCCTGGCGCCGTACGCCGGCTGCGCGATGGGCGAATATTTCCGCGACAACGGAATGCACGCGGTCATCGTCTATGACGACTTGTCCAAGCAGGCCGTCGCCTATCGTCAGATGTCGCTCCTGCTCCGCCGTCCGCCGGGCCGCGAAGCCTATCCGGGCGACGTTTTCTACCTTCACAGCCGCCTTCTCGAGCGAGCCGCGAAGATGAACGACGAGAATGGCAACGGGTCGCTGACCGCTTTGCCGATCATCGAGACTCAGGCGGGCGACGTGTCGGCCTACATCCCGACCAACGTCATCTCGATCACCGACGGGCAGATCTTCCTCGAGACCGACCTGTTCTACCAGGGCATTCGCCCGGCGATTAACGTCGGCCTTTCGGTCAGCCGCGTCGGCTCGGCCGCGCAGACCAAGGCGATGAAGAAGGTTGCCGGCTCGATCAAGCTGGAGCTGGCGCAGTACCGCGAGATGGCGGCGTTCGCCCAGTTCGGCTCGGACCTCGACGCGGCGACGCAGCGGCTTCTGGCTCGCGGCGCCCGCCTGACCGAGCTCCTGAAGCAGCCGCAGTTCTCGCCGATGCCGGTCGAAGAGCAGGTCGCCTCGATCTATGCGGGCACCAACGGCTTCATCGACGGGATCGAGGTCGGAGCGGTCACCCGCTACGAAGCGGCGATGCTGAGCTACCTCCGCTCGGACCACGCGGACATCCTCAAGACGATCCGCGAAACGAAGCAGCTGGACGACGACACCGCCGCAAAGCTCAAGGACGCACTGACCGAATTCGGGAAGACGTTCGCATAAAATGGCTTCGCTAAAGGCCCTCAAGCTTCGCATCGGCTCGGTGAAGTCGACGCAGAAGATTACCAAGGCGCTCAACATGGTTGCGGCGTCGAAGCTTCGGCGCGCCCAGCAGAACGCGACCGCGGCCCGCCCTTACTCGGAACGGATGCGCGATGTCGTCGCTTCGATCGCGAGCCGGGTGACGGTGGGGCCGGAAAGCCCGAAGCTGCTCGCCGGAACGGGCAAGGACGATACCCACCTGATCGTCGTCTGCACGAGCGACCGCGGCCTTGCCGGCGCGTTCAACACCAACATCGTCCGTGCGGCCCGCCACAAGGCCGACGAGCTGTTGAAGCAGGGCAAGACCGTCCATTTCTTCATCGTCGGCCGCAAGGGCAGACCAGTGCTGCAGCGCCTCTACCCGCGCGCGATCGTCGGCCAGTACGACACGAGCGAGATGAAGAACCCGAGTTACGAGGTCGCTTCGGCAATCGCCGACGAGATCGTCGACCGCTTTGGGAGCGGCAATTTCGACGTTGCCCACCTCGCCTACGCCAATTTCAAGTCGACGTTGGTCCAGGAGCCGGTGGTCGACCAGATCATCCCTGTCGCGCCGAGCGCCGCCAGTGAAGGCGCCACCGCGTCAGACAATTCCATGGTCGAATATGAGCCCGACGAAGAGGAAATCCTCTCCGCGCTCCTGCCGCGCAACATCGCGGTCCAGGTTTACCGGGCTCTGCTCGAGAACCAGGCTGGCTTCTACGGCTCGCAGATGACCGCGATGGACAATGCGACCCGCAATGCCGGCGACATGATCAATCGCCTGACGATCCAGTACAACCGGACCCGCCAGGCCGCGATCACGACCGAGCTGGTCGAGATCATTTCCGGCGCCGAAGCGCTCTAAGAAGTTTGTAAAGAGGACGATTGACCGATGGCTACCGCCGCCCCCGCAAAAGCCCGCACCAAGAAGGCCGCAGCTTCGGACACCCCGAAAGCTTCGGTCCAGACTCACAACCTCACCGGCAAGGTCGCCCAGGTGATCGGCGCCGTCGTCGACGTCGCGTTCGAGGGCGAGCTTCCGCCGATCCTCGCCGCGCTGGAGACGGATAACCACGGCAACCGCCTGGTCCTCGAGGTCGCCCAGCACCTCGGCGAGAATTTGGTCCGCACCATCGCCATGGACTCGACCGATGGCCTGACCCGCGGCCAGGACGTCCACGCTACCGGCTCGCAGATCGAGGTCCCGGTCGGCCCCAAGACGCTCGGGCGGATCATGAACGTCGTCGGCGAGCCGATCGACGAGCTCGGCCCGATCGGCGCCGATGCCAGCTCACCGATCCACAAAGAGGCCCCGCTGTTCGTCGACCAGTCGACCGAGACCAGCATCCTCGTCACCGGGATCAAGGTCATCGACCTGCTCGCGCCTTACGCCAAGGGCGGCAAGATCGGCCTGTTCGGCGGCGCCGGCGTCGGCAAGACCGTGCTCATCCAGGAGCTGATCAACAATATCGCCAAGGGCCACGGCGGAACTTCGGTGTTCGCGGGCGTCGGCGAGCGGACCCGCGAGGGCAACGACCTCTATCATGAATTCCTCGACGCGGGCGTCATCGCCAAGGACAAAGACGGCAAGGCAACGCCCGAAGGCTCCAAGGTGGCGCTGGTCTACGGCCAGATGAACGAGCCGCCGGGAGCCCGCGCGCGCGTGGCCCTCTCCGGCCTCACCGTCGCCGAATATTTCCGCGACGTCGAAGGCCAGGACGTTCTGTTCTTCGTCGACAACATCTTCCGCTTCACCCAGGCGGGCTCGGAAGTGTCGGCGCTTCTCGGCCGTATTCCTTCGGCCGTGGGCTATCAGCCGACTCTCGCGACCGACATGGGCGCTCTCCAGGAGCGGATCACCTCGACGACCAAGGGCTCGATCACCTCGGTGCAGGCCATCTACGTTCCCGCCGACGACTTGACCGACCCGGCGCCGGCGACTTCGTTCGCCCACCTCGACGCGACCACCGTTCTCAGCCGCGCGATCTCCGAGCTCGGCATTTATCCGGCGGTCGACCCGCTGGACTCGACCAGCCGCGTCCTCGAGCCGCGCACCGTCGGCCAGGAGCATTACGAGACCGCGCGCGCCGTCCAGGAGACGCTGCAGCGCTACAAGTCGCTCCAGGACATCATCGCCATCCTCGGAATGGACGAGCTTTCGGAAGAGGATAAGCTCACCGTCAGCCGCGCCCGGAAAATCCAGCGCTTCCTCAGCCAACCGTTCCACGTCGCCGAGGTCTTCACCGGAATCCCCGGCAAGTTCGTCCAGCTCGAAGACACGATCCGCTCATTCAAGGCGGTCGTGAACGGCGAGTACGACCACCTTCCCGAGAGCGCCTTCTACATGGTCGGCGGGATCGACGAGGCGGTCGCCAAGGCCGAGAAGCTGGCCTCGGAGGCGTAATTGGGCGACGGCCTCCGCCTCGAAGACTGCGTCAACCAGAGCTGCCCGTGGTCGGGAAAGCCGGTCAGCGCGGATTCGCTGACCCGCTACCGAGGCAAGGTCGTCGGTTTCTGCAATACCGGCTGCCGCGACAAGTTCGAGGCGGCGACCCGCGCTTTCGACGGCGCGATTGAGGCGAACAACTGATGGCAGACCTGCATTTCGAGCTCGTCACCCCGGAACGCCAGGTGATGAGCGAAGACGTCCACATGGTCGTCGTTCCCGGCACCGAGGGCCAGTCCGGAATCATGGCCGGCCATGCGCCCTTCATGACCGTCCTGAAGGACGGCGACGAAGTCGCGGTGTACCGCACTGCCGGCGGCCAGCCGGAGCGTATCCCCGTAAGCGGCGGCTTCGCCGAAATGGGCGTGAGCGGCTTGACGATCCTTGCCGAGAAGGCGGGCGAGTAGCATCGGTCCCATTTCGGGACGATTTTCCAAACTCGGTTAGCTTTTCCTAAAACATTCTTCCTTATCCCCGGCCTCGCGATTTTCCGCGGATTATGTCGGGGTGGCAATGAACGCATTTGGCAAGCGTGGCAGTCTGACGGCCGGTCAGCGGCCGAGTTTCGGCGTTGCCAAGCCGATGAAGGGCGGCGTCGGCGCTTCTCCCGCGGTCAATCCCGAGGGCGGAGACCAGTTTCCGCCCGTCGACGATCTCGAAGAGATCGGCGGTAGTACCGAGGCGCCCGCCAGCCGCGGCGAGGCGATGGATCGTCTCACAGCCCGCCAGAACGCGAGCGGCGAAGCGGCGAGCAGCAAGTCCGAGGGCTTCGAGGCCTCGGTCCACAAGATCAAGGAGCAGGTGCTCCCTCGCCTTCTCGAGCGAGTCGACCCGGAAGCGGCGGCGACCCTCAACAAGGACGAACTGGCCGAAGAATTCCGGCCTATCATTTCCGAAGTCCTCGCCGAGCTGAAGATCACCCTCAACCGGCGCGAGCAGTTCGCTCTCGAAAAGGTCCTCGTCGACGAGCTTCTCGGCCTCGGACCGCTAGAGGAATTGCTCGCCGACCCGAACGTCAGCGACATCATGGTCAACGGACCCGATCAGACGTTCGTCGAGCGCAAGGGCAAGCTGGAGCTCGCACAGATCCAATTCCGCGACGAGGAACATCTGTTCCAGATCGCCCAGCGGATCGTCAACAAGGTCGGCCGCCGGGTCGATCAGACCACGCCCCTCGCCGACGCCCGCCTCCAGGACGGAAGCCGCGTCAACGTCATCATCCCGCCGCTCAGCCTGCGCGGCACCGCGATCTCGATTCGTAAGTTCTCCGAGAAGCCGATCACGGTCGACATGATGAAGGGCTTCGGCTCAATGTCGGAAAAGATGGCGACGGTGCTCAAGATCGCAGGCGCCAGCCGGATGAACGTCATCATCTCGGGCGGTACGGGTTCGGGCAAGACGACGATGCTCAATGCCCTGTCGAAGATGATCGACCCGGGCGAGCGCGTGATCACCATCGAGGACGCGGCCGAGCTTCGCCTTCAGCAGCCGCACTGGTTGCCGCTCGAAACCCGTCCTCCGAACCTCGAAGGCCAGGGCGCGATCACCATCCGCGACCTCGTCATCAACGCCCTTCGTATGCGGCCCGACCGGATCATCCTCGGCGAAATTCGCGGCCAGGAGTGTTTCGACCTCCTGGCGGCGATGAACACCGGCCACGACGGTTCGATGGCGACGCTCCACTCCAACTCCCCGCGCGAATGCCTCGCTCGTATGGAAAACATGGTGATGATGGGCGACATCAAGATTCCGAAGGAGGCGATCAGCCGCCAGATCGCGGATTCGGTCGACCTCATCGTCCAGGTGAAGCGCCTTCGCGACGGTTCCCGCCGGACCACCAACATCACCGAGGTCATCGGGATGGAGGGCGAGGTCATCGTCACCCAGGAGCTGTTCAAGTTCGAATATCTCGACGAGAGCGCCGACGGCCGCATCGTCGGCGAATACCGGTCGATGGGCCTTCGCCCGTACACGCTGGAGAAGGCCAAGCAGTTCGGCTTCGACCAGCCGTATCTCGAGGCGTGCCTCTAGGGCAGCTGCCCGCTCGTCCGGAACAGGGCGAGGCCCGCGAACACCGCAAACAGACTGACCATCACCGACCCGGCGACATAGGCCGCCGCCTGAGCATAAGCGTGGCGCTCGATTAGAAGCGCGCTGTCGAGGCTGAAGGCGGAGAAAGTCGTGAAGCCGCCGAGCACGCCGGTAGTCACGAACAGGCGCATGTGCTGGCTGACTCCCGTGCGATAGGCGAAATAGCCGGCCAGCAGGCCCATCGCGAAGGACCCGGTGACATTCACGAAGAACGTGCCAAGCGGGAAGCCGTAGCCGAACAGCCGCGTCGACCAGACATTCACGCCGTGCCGGAGCGCGCCGCCAATCCCGGCGCCAAGGAATGTGATCAGGTAAAGCATAGGCCTCCTACCGCTGCGTCAGTTTGCGCCAAGCAGGAGCCATCAGCCGATCGGCGGTTACAAGGGAGACCCCATTCCCTGGCCGCCTGCATAGCAAGTAACGCGCAGCCGGCTCAAGCTGGTGCGTCACACCACGCCATCGCGCCCTATGGCCGGTTGCGCTATCGCATCGACCGAGTTCCGTATGATTACTTATTCCCGCCCGAAGCAGCGCCAAAGTATCTCTTCTTTCGACCTTCCGGCGGCCTTCCCACCCGACAACCGGGTCGCCGGAAGGCTGCGTTTGACAGATATCTCGAATCCTTGACGGGAGCCGCTTGCGTGGCGAGACCGCGTCCGCAACCAAAGTGAGGTAGCTCGTGAGAGTCTTGTTCTACGGCCGGCTGGCAGAGTCGATCGGTGCGGAAGTGGAATTGGACGCGCTGCCGGGTAGTTCGGTTGCCCAAGTCCGGGAACGCCTGATTGCCGAATATCCGGAAGTAGAACAATCGCTCCGCAGCCGCCGCTCGCGCGCCTGCGTTGGGGATACGATCGTTCAGGACGATCACCTGCTGGACGCGGCCTGCACGGTCGAGTTCCTGCCGCCGGTGTCCGGCGGATGAGTGTCATCGCCCGCCTGGAGGAACAGCGGCTGGACCCGCAGCGGGAGCTCGGCGAGCTTCTGGCCCAGCCCGGCGGAGATGGGGCGGTCGTCTCCTTCGTCGGGATCGCCCGCCCGGAATCTTCTGCTGGCGAAAGTGTCGACGATTTGCTTCTCGAATATCATCCCGTGCTCACGCTGAAGTCGCTCGAGGAGATCGCGGTTGAGGCAGCGGAGCGGTTCGACGTCAGTCGCGTCCGGGTCGTGCACCGCTGCGGCCGTGTCGCGGCTGGCGAGCCGATCGTCTTTGCCGGCGCCGCTTCGAAGCATCGCCGCGCTGCCTTCGAGGCGGCCGACTATCTGATGGACCGGCTAAAGACCGACGCCGTTTTCTGGAAGCGCGAGAGCGGCGCACAACGCTCGGCCTGGATCGAGCCGACCGAGGCCGATTATTCCGACCGTGACCGCTGGGGCTGAGGACCGATGGCCGGAATCGATGCAAGCCTGACTTTCTATCCGCTTCGGATCGCGCTGCTGACCGTGTCCGATAGCCGGACGGAAGAGACAGACAAGTCCGGCGCGCTGCTAGCCGAGCGCCTGATCGATGCAGGTCACCAGCTTGCAGGCAAAGCGATCGTGCTCGACGAAATCGAGGCGATCCGGGCGCAGGTCCAGGCATGGGTCGATGACGAAGGCATCGACTTGATCATTTCGACAGGCGGTACCGGTTTTGCCCCGCGGGATGTGACTCCGGAGGCGGTGAAGCCGCTGTTCCGTCGCGAGATGGACGGCTTCTCGATCCTCTTTCACCAGGCGAGTTTCGGCACCGTCGGCTTCTCCACTCTGCAGTCGAGAGCCTTCGCCGGGCAGATCGACGACACCTTCCTGTTCTGCCTGCCTGGTTCGACCGGCGCCTGCCGTGACGGCTGGGATCTGGTCCTTCGCTACGAACTCGACAGCCGCTACCGCCCCTGCTCGCTAGCCGGTCAGATTCCGCGCCTGAGGCATTTGTGCGCATGAGTAAGCTCACCCATCTCGACGAAAGCGGCCGGGCACGGATGGTGGACGTTTCCCGCAAGGACGTGACCGCCCGCACGGCCACTGCCACAGGCAAGCTAACCTGCTTGCCCGAGACTCTCGAACAGGTCCGAGCCGGTACGACACCCAAGGGCTCGGTAATCCAAACGGCCGAGCTTGCCGGGATCATGGGCGCCAAGCGCACCGCCGAGCTTGTCCCGCTGTGCCATCCGCTGCCGCTGACCAAGGTCGAAGTGCGGATTGAAATCGACGACAGGCTGCCCGGGTTTCGCATCGGTTCGGAAGTGCGGACTAACGGCGTCACCGGCGTCGAAATGGAGGCGCTCATGGCGGTTTCCATCGCCGGCCTGACGCTGTTCGACATGCTAAAAGCGATCGATCGGACGATGGTCATCGGCGGTATCGAGGTAATGTCGAAGAGCGGCGGTAAATCCGGCGACTGGCAGCGGCCGCACAATCTATGATCGCTTTCGAAGACGCGGTCGACAAAGTTCGCTCGGTCGCAAAGCCCCTTGGCGCCGAGCCTGTGCCTATAGCCGAGGCCGCGGGCCGGGTGCTCGCTTCGCCCGTCGTCGCTCAAATCGATTCTCCGCGCTGCGAAGTCTCGGCGATGGACGGTTACGCGGTCCGCGACGACGATGTCGCTGCGGTCCCGGCATCGCTACCGATTGCGGGAGAATCGTTCGCGGGGTCCGGATGGAGGGAACCCGTCGCTCGCGGAACCTGCGTCCGCATCTTCACAGGCGCGCCGGTTCCTCCCGGCGGTGACCGCGTCGTCATCCAGGAGAATGTCCGCCGCGAGGGCCCCCTGGCGATCTTTGTGGAGCCGCCCGGGACAGCGAGGCATATCCGCCGCCGCGGTTCCGACTTCAGGGCCGGCGACGAGCTGCTCGGTGCCGGCCGGTTGCTCGACTCGCGCGCGATAGTTGCAGCAGCAGGTGCTGACGTGGCCGAGCTGGAGGTCTTTCGCAGACCGCGGCTGACTATCCTCAGCACCGGCGACGAGCTGGCCGAACCTGGCGCCGCACGCGATCGTCGCGATGCAATCCCGGAGAGCGTTTCCTTCGGTGTCGCAGCGCTCGCGGAGCAATGGGGCGCACAGTGCATCGGCCGGCGGCGTGTGCGAGACGAGTTGGAGCGGTTGCACGGCGACGCCGAATCCGCGTTGGAACAGGCCGATGTCATCGTGGTGACCGGCGGCGCCTCGGTGGGCGAGAAGGATTTCGCCAAAGCGATGTTCGAACCCTTCGGGCTCGACCTCATTTTCGCCAAGGTCGCGATCAAGCCTGGAAAGCCCGTCTGGCTCGGTCATGCGCGTGACCGCCTGGTGATGGGCCTTCCCGGCAATCCCACCTCTGCAATGGTGACCGCACGGCTCTTCCTGGCGCCGCTCCTCGCCGGCCTTGCAGGGTCCCCGGTCGAGAATGCCCTTCGCTGGCAATCCATGCCCCTCACTTCGGCACTGAAGGAAAGCGGCCCGCGCGAAACGTTCCACCGGGCCCGCGCCGTTGATGCCGGTGCCGAAATCCTGTCATTCCAGGATTCGAGCGCGCAGAAAGCTCTTGCCGACGCCGACCTCCTCGTGCGGCAGCGGGCAAATGCCGCGGCGCTTTCGCCGGGCGATCTCGTTGACGTTCTCGATTTCTAGCGGAGCCGCTTCTCCGCCTCGGCGAGGTCGTCCGCCGAATTGATGTTGAAAAACGGATCGTCGGGACCGGCCGGCCATTCGACCTCGACCGCGCCCGCCAGAGCCGCAAAGCCCTTCAGCGACCGGCCTCCGCTCGCAACATATTCATCGAGCCGATCGAGAGTCGACGCTCGCCACAGAGCGCCGACCGGATGCGCATGCCCGCCGCTGCTCGCCATCGCGCAGGCGGACTGGCCGATCCGCGCGCCAAGTCGGTCCAGCAGATCGGGCGGCAGGAACGGCATGTCGGCAGGAATGGTGAGCAGGAAAGCACAGCCTTGGCTCCGTGCGAACTTCAGGCCCGAGGCCAGTCCGCCAAGAGGCCCTTCGATTGCTTCGTCCTGCACGATCTCAGCCCCCAACAATGGAACCTGCGAGGGATCGCGGACTGCAACACCGACGGTTTTCGACCAGCGATTGGCAAGCTCGAGGGCCCGGTCGATGAGCCGCCTCCCACCGAGCAGCCGAACCGGCTTCTCACCGCCGATCCGCCGCCCCTCCCCGCCGGCGAGGATGACCACTGCGACATGCTTCATGTGAACAGCAGTTTCGCGCCGGCGACGGCGAGCACGGCCCCCAGAGTCCTCAAAAGCCATGCGCGGGGGAGCCGCTCGACGCCCAACCACGTCCCGGCCAGCGCACCTGCGAAAACGCACCCCAGGAAGATCGGAAGCTCGTGCGGAAGCCGCCCGACGGAAGCCGCGTTCCCTGCGAGTCCGGCCGCGGAGTTGAGAAAGATGAAAGCGGCGACGACGCCGGACGTGCGGCGCGGCTCTTCCCACGCGTTGAGGATGATGAGAGGGCTGAGAAAAATTCCGCCGCCCGTTCCGGTCAGGCCCGCCAAAAGGCCGAGGATCGCGCCGGCCGGAAGTGATACCCAGTAAGAGGGTGGACGAGCCTCGCGCTCGGCAAGCAGCTTGGGTTGCCACAGCAACCGCGCCGCACCCAGCCACAGCAAGATCCCGACCAGCGGTTTGTAATAAATTGCCTGCAAGTGGATCCCGCCGCCGATGAAAGCTGCTGGAAAGGCGGTCAGCGCAAACGCCCCCAGCAGCTTCCAGTTGGTCAGGCCCCGGCTCCAGTAGCGCCAGGCACCGAAGCCCGCGACGAGAAGGTTCAGCGCCAACGCCGTCGGCTTCATGGTTTCCGGCGCAACGGAAAACAGCGCCATCGCCGCGATATAAGCCGACGCACCGCCATGCCCGACGCTTGAGTAAAGCGCCGCGCCCAGCGCAAAAAGGAGCGCGAGTGCAACGACCGTCGTCGGGTCCATCGGTCCTTCTAATGCTGTTGTGCTTGTAAATGAAAAGCGTCGATGCTCAGCTCAGGCAGCGCACCTTGCCACGTCTTCGAGACCCTCGCGCTCGAGGATTTCGACCTGGTCGATCGCCCTCAGGCGGATCAGGCGATCCCGGCGAAATGCCGAGAGGACCCGGCTCACCGTCTCCTTCGTAAGGCCGAGATAGTCCGCGATGTCGGACCGGTTCATCGGAAGCCGGACGAGTCCGTTCGCACCTCGTCCGGCGTGAGTAATGAGGAATGTCGCGAGCCGCTCGTTTGCCGTCTTGCGGCCAAGCAGGACCATTTGCCGATGGGCCGAGGCGAGTTCATGTGCGGCCATTCGATAAAGTTCGCGTTCCATCGGCGCATGCTCACCGACGAAGCCGTCGAAGCCATTCTTCGGGAACCAGCACAGTTGCGCATGTTCGACCGCTTCCGCGCTGAACACATGCTCCTCGTCCATGCTGATTCCGAGAAAACCGCCGGGATGGACGAAGCCGGTAACGTGGCGACGGCCGTCAGGCAGCAGGTTGTAAAGCTTGAGCAGTCCCTTCGTGAGGGTGAAAACGCGCGTGACGGGGTCGCCTTCGTGGAACAGCACCTGGCCCGGGGACAGCTTCACCGTGCGTCCAAGAGCCTTGAAATTGGCAAGGTCCATGCAGTTCAGCACGCCGCAGACAGCCTTGTCTCGGACCTCGCAGCCCTCGCAGGGATGGCCGGCGGGAAGTCTGTCCAAGTGGCGCTTTGCAGGTGCGAGCATCGGCCGCCCTCCTGATGATGTGGATCAAGCCATAAAGTGATCTGGCTCACGGCGGCATAGGGATTGTTCCTTAGCTTTGCCGACCCGCCGCTATTCCGCTGCTTCGCGACGCGCTAATGTTCCGATAGCGAAGGAAAGCGCGCATGAACGATGCGAGCGACAAAAGCGGGCCGGCCGGCACGAAAGCGGCACCGGAGCGGCGCATCGCCTATCGGCACCGGCTGCCGACGCGAATCTGGCACTGGATCAACGCGCTGACCGTCATCGTCATGCTGATGAGCGGCCTGATGATCCTCAACGCGCACCCGCGGCTCTACTGGGGCGCCTACGGCGCGAATTTCGACCATGCCTGGCTGAACTTGGGTCCGCGTCCGTTCCCCGGCTGGGCGACGATCCCGTCCACCTACAATCTGGCAGCGGGCCGTCGCTGGCATCTCGCCTTCGCCTGGATCCTGGTCGGCGGCCTGATCATCTTCCTGGTGGTCAGCCTGTGGAACCGGCACGTCCAGCGCGACCTAGCGCCAAAGGACGGACAGCTGAAGCCCAGCCACATCTGGCACGACATCAAGGCACATGCACGACTCCGTTTCCCGACCGGCGACGCCGCGCTTCGCTACAA
>JBDZVP010000046.1:0-15568 GCA_040255765.1 Sphingomonadales bacterium
ACCGGCGTTTCCAACGTCGTCAGGTTCGACATCCCGTCGCAGAAATATGAAATCGTAAGCAACGCCTCGACCGGCCTGTTCCGGCCCGACCCGCAGCCGGACGGCTCGCTGATCGCCTATGAATATAGCGGTAAGGGGCTGCAGCCGGTCAAATTCCAGCCGCAGGTGCAGACCGACCTCGGCACCGTCCAGTTCCTCGGGACCAAGGTCGTCAATGAACATCCCGAGCTCAAGGATTGGGGTGTAGGGTCGCCGGCGAAGATCCCGCTCGACGAGATGATCACCGCCCGGAGCAAGTACAACAGCTCCCAGCGAATGAAGCTCGCCGGAATCTATCCGATCGTCGAGGGCTACAAGGGCGCGATCTCGCCTGGCTATTTCCTGCACTGGGAAGACCCGATGCAGTTCAGCCAGATCAATGCGAGCATCAGCGTCTCGCCGTTCGATCATATGCGCGACCGCGACCGCCTGCACGCCAGCGTAGAGCTCAAATCGCTCAACTGGAGCGTCAAATACCGGCACAACGGCGCCGATTTCTACGACCTGTTCGGCCCTGTCGAGCGGAGCCTTCGAGGCGACAACATCACCATCAGTTACGACAAGGCGAAGATCTACGATCCGCCGCGCCAGCTCGACATCTTCGGCTCGGCCGCGGTCTACATGGGGCTCGAGCGGCTCCCGAATGCGCAGAACATCCCGAGCCCGAAGAACGTCGTCTCGTTCGAGGTTGGCGCCAAATATCACAACACCCGAAAGGCGCTCGGCGGTGTCGATCACGAGAAAGGCATCGAGTGGCGGGCGCTGACCGACCTCGATTACTCGCCCAACGAGGGCCTCGCCTTCCCGAAGATCTACGGTGGAATCAATTACGGGTTCCCGCTGCCGATGCCCAACAGCTCCTTCTGGCTCTATGCCCACGCGGGCCAGGCCTGGGGGCAGCGGCTTCACCCCCTCGCCTCCTTCTATTTCGGCGCCTTTCGAAACAATTATGTCGATGACCGCGACGAGAAGCGCTACCGCGAGATGGAGGCTTTTCCGGGCTTCCAGATCGACGAGATCGCGGCTCGCCGCTTCGGCCGGCTGACCGGCGAGGTGAACCTGCCGCCGATCCGCTTCGCCGAAGTCGGGACTCCGTCCTTTTACCTGAGCTATATCCGCCCCGCGGTTTTCGCAGGGTTCATGGCCGCGGAAAATCCCGACGGACGCAATCACCGCTACGCCGACGTCGGCGGGCAGCTCGATCTCAACTTCACCATCGCCTTGCGCCTTCCGATGGTCCTCTCGGTCGGTGCAGCCGCGGGTTTCAAGGACGGCCATTATCGAAAGACGGAGTTGATGGCCTCGCTGAAGATCATGTAATGGGTGCCTTGATCCCCGACGCCGCCCACTGGGCAATCGCGCTCGTTCCGGTCCTCGTGCTTCTCGCGGTCTTCGTCTGGCTCGACGCGTTCGAGCTGATGAACTTTCGCGAGATTTTCCTCCTGCTCGTTCTCGGCGGATTTTGCGCGGTCGCGGTCTATCCGGTCAGCGGCCGCCTGATCGACACACTGCCGATTGGCTTTTCCGGCTACAGCCGCTTCGTCGCGCCCTGGCTCGAGGAAGGGGTGAAGGCGATCGCGATGATCGGCCTCTTCTGGTTCAACCGCATCGGTTACAAACTGGATGCGGTAATTTCCGGCTTCGCGATCGGTGCCGGTTTCTCGGTTGTCGAGAATATCATCTATCTGACCATTTTTCCGCAATATGGAACGGGAACATGGCTGGTCCGGGGTCTCGGCACGGCTGTGATGCACGGGACCACACTCGCCATCCTCGCGGCAATCGCCCACGAGCTCGCCGAGCGCGAAACCCGCGAATCCGCGGGCGATTTCGACTTCAACCTGCTGTGGTTCATGCCGGGCTATTTCGTTGCAGTCGCTCTGCACACATTGTTCAACCAGTTCCCGGACCGTCCGATGCTGGCGATGATGGGAGCGGTTGTTTTCGCGCCCATCGCTATCCTCGCGATCCTTCACTTCGGCACCGCGGAGGCAGGTCGGTGGCTCAAGGAAGAATGGGCTGCTCATCAGGCGCAGTTCGATGCGCTCAAAGCCGGGCGATGGCCGGACACGCCTAGCGGCCAGAAGATCGCCGCTTTGGCCGAGCGGCTCCCGCCCGAAAGCGCCAACCGGATACGCCGCTATTGGGAATTGCAGGCGTGGCTGGTCGTCGAAGCGGAGAAAGCGATGATGGAGGAAGCAGCCGGCGATGCCACTATCGACAAGGAACAGGTCGGCGCGGCTTTCGCCGAACTCGAAGGGCTCCGGCGGGCACTAGGCAAGAGCAGCTATTCCGCGATGAAGGCGCTGCTTCCGTTCAGCCGCAACGATTATTGGGAAGTCTCCGAGCTACGCCAGCGACTGTCCTAGGCGAACCGCTCGCCGAGGGCCGCGATGGATTCGTCGTGGGTGAGATCCAGATAGAGCGGAGTTACGCTCACATAGCCATCGTCCATGGCCTCCAGGTCCGTAAGCTTGCCCGGAGTCTGGACCATCGGGCCGAGGCCGAACCAATAATAATCGTAACCCCGCGGATCGGTCCGCTTGACGATCCGCAGGCGGCCGTAGTCGCGGATCCCCTGCCGGCACACCCGGATTCCTTTCACTTCTTCCGGCGGCAAGGCGGGAAAGTTGACATTGATGAGAGTGCCCGGCGCAGGCTCGTAGTCGATGAGCGTCCTTAGCACCTTTTCCGCCCAGATTTCGGCTGCCGCAAACGGCACGAGGTCGCCCATTCCTTCCCGGGAGTAGCTCTGGCTGAGCGCGATCGACGGAACGCCGGCGAGAGCGCCCTCCATCGCAGCGGAGACCGTGCCCGAATAAGTGACATCCTCGGCAAGGTTCGCGCCGCGGTTGATGCCCGAGAGGATGAGGTCGGGCGGCGAATCCTTCATGATATGCGCGAGCGCCAGCATGACAGCATCGGTCGGAGTTCCCGTGACCGAAAAGCGGCGGTTGTCATGCCGGCGGAGCCGGACCGGCTCGGTCAGAGTCAATGAATGACCGGCGCCCGATTGCTCCTCGGTCGGAGCGACGACCCAGATGTCGTCGGAGAAAGTCTGCGCGATCGTCTCCAGAAGGTCGAGACCGCGGGCGTTGATCCCGTCATCGTTGGTCAGGAGGATGCGCATTTGCGAACCGTCATAGCGGGGCCGGTGGAGGCCGCAACCGGAGCCTCCACAAACGCGAATTGCGCCATATGGGCAACAGCTTGTGGATTTCGTGGATAGCTCGCCGTCAGCGCTTGTTAAGCACCGGGGGCTTATCTATAGGCGCGGTCGGGGATTACCGACTTGCCCGGTTTAAGTCCCGGGAAAGTCTAGTTGAATCCGCCTCCGGCTGCACCGGTGGCCCGGCCGCAGCGGCGGCGGGCGCACATGCGGGGTTCCCTCGGACCTGTTGTCCGGCGGAAAGAGTGGGAGGGGTTTAAATGGCGACGGCTCTAGTCGATCTTTACAGCAAGAATCCGATTCCGTTCGATCGCATCGTTCTTCCGGAGGGCTATCGCCCGTCGGAAGAGGAAGAGTTCATGTGCGATCTTCACCGTGCCTATTTCCTCAAGAAGCTTCGCGAGTGGAAAGAAGCGACGATCGAGGAATCGCGCCAGACGATGGCGCAGCTCCAAGTCGATTCGCTTCGCGAGCCGGACATTGCCGACCGCGCGTCGAGCGAGACCGACTGGGGGATCGAGCTTCGTACCCGTGACCGGCAACGCAAGCTGATCTCCAAGATCGATTGCGCGATCCGGCGGCTGTACGAAGGCGAGTATGGCTATTGCGAAGTCACCGGCGACCCGATCTCGCTGGCCCGTCTCGAGGCCCGCCCGATCGCAACAATGACCCTGGAAGCGCAGGAGCGCCACGAGCGGATCGAGAAGATATCGCGAGACGACTGAGGCGGGGCCTCAGTCCAAAGCGCGATACGCGACGATTGAGCGCGGGACGCTCAGTCCAAAGCGGCGAACGCGACGACTAAGCGCGGGGCGCCCGCTTCAATGGTGGAATTGAGACGATTGAGCGCGGGTCGCTTGACCGAAATCGGCAAGCGAGCCGCGCTTGCCGGCAATCTAGTCGATATGACCGGCGAGTTCGTCCTTGAGCCTGAGCTTTTCTTTCTTGAGTTGATGGAGAAGATCTTCGTTCGGGCGGGGCCGATGCTCCTCTTCGTCGATCATCGAATGGAGCGCCGCATGCTTGGATGCGAGAGAATCGGCCTGTACCTTGTCCATCGGTGCCAGTTCCTTTCGTAAGCGAGTGAACAGACTGCATCAGTAAAACACTTTTCCCGACCTTTGTCTCGTTTTGCCGACATCCATCCGCCCGCCGACGCGGGCGATCCGTCGCTGGACACGCCGACCGGAGCGAAATTCCCGCTTCGGGACAAAATGGCACTTCAAACCTGTCTTTCGCGTTTTCTCGTGCAGCTTAAAGTGGCAATTTAAGGCCCATGGACGACTCAGGCGAAGCGCACGTTCCGGAAGCGCGGATCACTCCGCGACTGGTCGATTCCTTCTATACGGAAGCGATGGTGCTTGCCGATGAGGCGCGCGCCTATTTCGACGAGGCGGGGCGTGACGACCGGAGCCTTCTCGACCCCTTCGTTCGGGTCAATTTTGCCTGCGAATCGCTGAAGGTTACCACCAGGATCATGCATATCGTCGCCTGGCTTCTGACCCAGCGGGCGATCGAGACCGGCGAGATTCCGTTCCGCGAAGGCCGGCGTCCCGAACGGCGGCTCGGCCATGCCCAGGAAAGCGACCCCGCGGTCGTCGCCCGGCTTCCGGAAGAGGCGCGCCGCCTCGTCGGCGCAAGCTCAGACCTTTACACGCGGGTGAAGCGCCTCGACGAGGGCAACCTCGCGGACGAACCGGCGCTCAGCCCCGCCCGGGCTTTGATGGGGCGATTGGAGCGCGGCCTCAGCGGCCATTAGAACCGCACAGGCGTTCGCGAGCTTCTTTGTACTGCCGCTCGAGCTGCGCGATATAATCCGCGGCCGGCTGCACCCTGTCGACCACCCCGATTCCCTGGCCCGAACCCCAGATGTCGCGCCAAGCCTTGCTTCGTGTGGATCCGTCGGAACCGAAGCCGGCCGGAAGCGAGTCCATTTTGTCGAGCGCGTCGGGATCGAGCCCCGAAGCGACGATCGACGAGCGCAGGTAATTGCCGGGGATACCAGTGAAGAGCGCGCTGTTGACGATATCCGCCGCCCCGCCCTCGACGATCGCTTGCCGATATTCGTCGGAGCATCGCGCCTCCGGCGTAGCGATGAAGGGCGAGCCGACATAAGCGAAGTCGGCACCAATCGCTTCGGCGGCTAAGATTGCGGAGCCCGTGGCAATCGCGCCTGACAAGGCGAGCGGTCCATCGAACCAAGCCCGGATCTCCTGCACCAGCGCGAATGGCGACCAGCGGCCGGCGTGGCCCCCTGCCCCGGCGGCAACAGCGATCAGGCCGTCCGCGCCCTTGTCGATGGCCTTCCTCGCGAACCGGTCGTCGATGATGTCGTGGAGCGTGATCCCGCCCCAGTCATGAACGGCGTGGTTGAGCTCCTCGCGAGCGCCAAGCGAGGTGATGACGATCGGTACCTTCCATTTCGCGCAAACCGCCATGTCGGTTTCGAAGCGGTCGTTAGTCCGGTGAACGATCTGGTTCACCGCGAATGGCGCGGATGGGCGGTCCGGATGCTCGCGATCATGTGCCGCAAGCGCTTCGCTAATTTCGTGCAACCACTCGTCGAGTTGCGAAGCCGGCCGCGCGTTCAGTGCCGGGAAGCTTCCGACGATCCCGGCGGTGCATTGGGCGATCACCAGCTTCGGGTTCGAGATAATGAACAAGGGCGCGCCGATCACCGGCAGGCGCAATCCAGACAAAATGTTCGGAACAGCCATTCCCGCCCCCGCTTCTCCTGCCTGGAGGCTTAGCCGTTCCCGGCGCGAAAGCCAGCGGCTGTTTTTACGGAACGGGCCTGCCGTCGATGTTCCCGGGAGGCGAGTAGCGGCAGATGAGGAATTCCCAATCGGGAGTGCTGTGAATTGCGCAGCCGACGCGGGTGGTCGTTCGCCAGATCATCGTCGTATAGTGCGAGACGTCGAGCCAGTTTCCGGTCGTGCTGACGTCGGGAAAGATGCCGGGGCGAAAGAAACGGCGCTCGGCGGTCCAGGTCGACACCATCTGTTCGGGCGTGAAATTCCCGCGCGTTCCCATCCACAAATTCTCGCGCTGGCCGGGCCGCGTGTCCCTGGGCGAATGCCGGAGCTGCCCGATCGCGGCGAGGACGGGCCCGTATGACGCTGCCGAGGCGGCAAGCGTTGGATCCCAAACAAGCGGCGGCACGCCTGCCCTCGCCCGCTCCGCATTATGCGCCGCTAGCAGCCGCGCCGAGATAGGGTCGAGCACCTGCGACTGGGCAGGCGCCGCAATCGCCAATGCCAGCGAAACGAGCCAGGCGAACTTGAGAAAGCCGGTCATTCAACCTCGACGCAAAGAGCGGCGGCTATGCTGCCTTGCGCGCCAGCCAGGGTGCGTAGAATTCGCGCAGCATCGCGACGACAACGGCCGGATCGTCCTGCTGGTTCACTGTGTTTCGAAGCTCTGCCGAACCGGGCAGCCCCTTGGTGTACCAGCCGATGTGTTTGCGGGCGAGATTAACGCCGGTCTGCCTGCCGTAAAGCGAGAGCATCTCGTCATATTGCGACAGCATCGTGTCGAGCTGTTCGTCGAGGTCCGGATCGGGCGTCTGCGCTCCACCGCAAAGGTCGCTCATCGCCTGCGCGACGAACCAGGGCCGGCCGTAGGCGCCACGGCCGATCATCACGCCGTCGGCACCCGACTGCCGAAGCGCCTCGCGGGCGTCCTCGAGCGAGTTGATGTCGCCGTTGACGATCACCGGCACCGACACCGCTTCCTTCACCTTGCGCACAAAGCTCCAGTTCGCGTTGCCCTTGTACATCTGGCAGCGGGTGCGGCCGTGGATGGTAATCATCCGGATGCCCAGGTCCTCGGCGATCCGCGCAAGCTCCGGAGCGTTGAGGCTGTCATGGTCCCAGCCCATCCGCGTCTTGAGCGTGACCGGTACCTTCACCGCCTTCACGGTCGCTTCGATGATCGCTGCGGCGCCCTGGAGATCGCGCATCAGCGCCGACCCGGCCCAGCCGTTGACGACCTTTCGAACCGGACAGCCCATATTGATGTCGATGATCGCGGCGCCGCGCTGCTCGTTGAGCTTTGCGGCTTCCGCCATCACGCCCGGCTCGCAGCCCGCGAGCTGCATCGACACCGGCTCTTCCGACGGGTCCCAAAGGCTCTTCTGGAGCGACTGGCGGGTTTCGCGGATCATCGCCTGGCTGGCGATCATCTCGGTGACCGTAAGCCCCGCCCCGAATCGTTTAACCGCGCGGCGGAACGGCAGGTCGGTGACCGCCGTCATCGGCGCCAGGATGACCGGCGCCTCGATCCGCACCGGACCGATCTGGATGGGCTTCAACATGCTCATGGGAGCGTGCCAGATAGTGGAACAGGCCTTGGCGGACAAGGCGAGCGCGCCTAGAGCGCCGCGCGAATGACCACCACCGCCCTCATCGTCGCCGCCGGAAAAGGCGAACGCGCCGGCGCCGGCATCCCAAAGCAGTACCGGCAGCTTAGCGGGAAGCCTGTGCTCCGGCGCGCGGTCGAGGCGCTCGCCCGCCATCCGGCCATTGCCGCCGTCCGCGTGGTGATCGGAGCCGGCCAGCATCATCTGGCGAGCGAGGCGCTGGCCGGACTCGATGTTGGAGAACTGATCGAAGGCGGGTCAGAGCGCGCCGATTCGGTGCGAGCAGGACTAATGCGCGTCGCCGGCGACGCGGTGCTTGTCCACGACGCCGCGCGCCCTTTCTGCCCCCCGGCCGTCATCGATCGCCTGCTTGCTCCTCTAGAGTTCTTAGATGGCGCGGCGCCGGTGCTGGCAGTCGGCGACACCCTGGCTCGAGCCTCGGATCGGCTGGAGGAAGCCATCGACCGGCGCGGGGTGGTCCGGGTCCAGACCCCGCAGGCCTTCCGGCTCGATGCACTCCGTCAAGCCTACGAGCAGTGGATCGGCGAAACGCCTACGGACGAGACCACCGTCGCCCGCGCGGCCGGGCTGAAAGTCGCTGCCGTCGAAGGCGATGCGGCGCTTGAGAAAATCACGACCGCTGCCGATTTCAAACGCGCCGAGGAATGGCTTGCCGCGCGGCTCACACCCCGAACCGGACTCGGTTTCGACGTCCACGCTTTCGCCGGCGAGGGCCCGGTGATGATGGGCGGAATCGCAATTCCCCATAACCGCGGGCTTGCCGGGCATAGCGACGCCGATGTCGTCCTCCACGCAATCACGGACGCGCTTCTCGGCGCCGCCGGTCACGGCGACATCGGCGAGCATTTCCCGCCGTCCGACCCGCGGTGGAAAGGCGCTTCGTCCGACCTCTTTCTTGCCCACGCCGCGAACCTGATCCGTGAGCGCGGCGGGATAATCGACCACGTCGACTGCACGATCGTCTGCGAGGAACCCAAGGTCGGACCGCATCGTCTGGAGATGAGGCGCAAGGTCGCGGCGGTGCTTGGGCTGGCCGAGAGCCAGGTCAGCATCAAGGCGACCACGACCGAGAGGCTTGGCTTCACCGGTCGCGGCGAAGGCATTGCCGCGCAGGCGGTCGCGAATATTCGCTTGGAGACTGTTGCATGACCGAAAAGCTCCTGCCCCAGGTGCTGTACGACAAGGCGAAGGAGGTCATCGCCGCGAACCGCGAGCTCGGCCGGACCGTCGCTGTCGCCGAAAGCTGCACCGGCGGGCTTGTGTGCGCCGCGCTCACCGAAATTCCGGGTGCGTCGGAGGTCTTCGAAGCGGGTTACATCACCTATTCGAACGCGGCCAAGATCGACGATCTCGGAGTCAGCGAGGAAGTCGTGGAGACTTTCGGGGCGGTCAGCGTCGCCACCGCCTGGGCGATGGCTCGCGGTGCGCTCTCGGCATCGAATGCGGACCTCGCGGTCGCGATCACAGGGATCGCGGGTCCCGGCGGCGGAAGCCCGGCCAAGCCCGTCGGCACCGTCGTCTTTGCCCGCGCCGAGCGCGGAGCCGACCCCGAGCAGATCGTCGCCGACCAGAAATTGTTCGAGGAAAAGGACCGCGCCGGCGTTCGCCTTCAGGCGGCGCTTTGCGCACTCGAACTTTTGATGCCGTAAAGCGAAGCTGCCCGGCGCTCGAACGCGCCGGTCATGCGACGCAAGGCCCGGTCGAACATCTGCCCGGCGAGAGTCTCGAACAGGCGCGACTTGAAGGCGAAATCGACCGAGAAATGCAGGTTGGTGCCGCCGTCGTCGGCCCTCTCGAACTCCCATTCATTGCGGAGATATTTCAGCGGCCCGTCGATATAATCGACGCAGATCCTGTCCGGCGGCGACTTGACGACCCGGCTGGTGAATCTCTCCTTGAACGCGCTGAACCCGACGACGAGGTCGGCGACCGTCTCGCTCTCGCTTGAGGAGCGTATTCGAACGGCGACGACCCAGGGAAGGAACTCGTCATAGCGCGCGACATCGGCAACGAGGTCGAACAATTGCTCTGGAGTGTAAGGGAGATGACGGGTTTCGCTGTGCCGCGGCATCAGCCCTTCGCCCGCTCCAGTTGAGCCGTTCGCGCCGCCTGCATCTTCCGGAAATCGTCGCCCGCATGATAGCTCGAGCGGGTCAGCGGCGAGGCCGCGACCAGCAGGAAGCCTTTCGCCCGCGCGATCGCGGCATAGGCATCGAACGCCTTGGGAGTGACGAATTCCTCGACCTTCGCGTGGCGCGGGGTCGGCTGCAGATATTGGCCCATGGTCAGGAAATCGACGCCCGCCGAGCGCATGTCGTCCATCACCTGGTGGACTTCGAGGCGCTGTTCGCCGAGTCCAACCATGACTCCGGACTTTGTGAAGATCGCCGGGTTGTGGCGCTTCACCTGCTCCAGGAGGCGGAGGGAGGCATAATAGCGCGCGCCCGGCCGGATTGTCGGATAGAGGCGCGGCACCGTCTCGAGATTGTGATTATAGACGTCCGGTCCGGCATCGACGATCGCCTCGACCGCAGCCTCGCTCTTGTTGCGGAAATCCGGGGTCAGGATTTCGATCGTGGTCGAGGGCGTGTTCCGGCGAAGCGCCTGGATCACCTTCACGAACTGCGATGCACCCCCGTCGCGGAGATCGTCGCGGTCGACCGAGGTGACGACGATATGCTCGAGGCCCATTTCCGCGGCGGCCGTCGCCACATGTTCGGGCTCAAGCGGATCGACCGGGCGAGGCATTCCGGTCTTCACGTTGCAGAAGGCGCAGGCCCGGGTGCAGGTGTCGCCGAGGATCATCACCGTCGCGTGCTTCTTGCTCCAGCACTCGCCGATGTTCGGGCAAGCCGCTTCCTCGCAGACGGTGGCAAGGTTGAGATCGCGCATCAGCTTGCGAGTCTCGTGATAAGCGGCGCTGGTCGGCGCCTTCACCCGGATCCAGTCGGGCTTGCGCTGTTTCGGAGGGACTGCTGCGGGAGCGTTCATGGCCGCCAGATAGCGATGGGGAGGCGACCTTGCCAGCCCTGCCGCACGGTTCTAGCGGGCTGGTCATGCCACGTTTTACCCGATTGGTCGAAGGATACCGCCGCTTCCGCAACAATGATTGGCCCAGGGAGCGCGAGCGCTGGGCCGAGCTCGCCCAGGGCCAGAGCCCGAAGGTACTGGTCATGGCCTGCGCCGACAGCCGCACCGACCCGGCAATGATTTTCGATGCTCATCCGGGCGAGATTTTCGTCGTTCGCAACATCGCTGCGCTCGCACCGCCCTACGAGACGACCGCGGGACTTCACGGAACCTCGGCGGCGCTCGAGTTCGGCGTAACCCAGCTCGAAGTCGAGGAAATCCTGGTCCTTGGGCATGGCTCGTGCGGGGGGTGCGGGGCCGCGCTCAGCGGCGCGTTCAACGGTGCCGAGCCGGGCGAAGGCCGGTTCATCGCCGACTGGGTCTCTATGCTGAAGCCGGCGCGCGACGAGGTGCTCGCCCATCACCATGAAATCGACTCGGATGCGGTCCGCGATATGGAATGGAAGGCGGTGAAGCTAAGCCTGGCAAACCTTCGCACTTTCCCTTGGATCGCCGAACGCGAAAAAGCCGGGAAGCTGAAGCTCCACGGCGCCCATTTCGCGATTTCCGAAGGGATTCTCTACGTTCTCGACGAGGCGGAAGGAACCTTCCGCCCCGCCTGAGCAACGTCTGCTAAACCACTAGCAGCGCGTATTATAATTGTAGTGCGGCTGCCCGTACTGGTCGACGTAGTAGCAATATCCGCGGGTATCGCGATAATATTGACGGCCGTTGACAACCGCGCCGAGGACACCGCCGAGAACAGCGCCGGCAATGGCCCCTTCACCCGTGCTCACGCCCGGAATCACTGCGCCCGCGACCGCACCGCCGGCCGCGCCGATCGCAGCGCCGGCCGCAGCGTTGCCGAGCTGGCTGTTGTTATTATAGCCGTAGGGCTGGTTGTACCCGTAGTAAGGATCGTAGCCGTAGCCATAGGGGTTGGTCGCGCAGCCGGTCAGGCCGATAGCGCCTGCGACCGCGGCGGTAAGTGCGAGACGTTTCATTTCAATCGTCCTCCAAACTGCCCTCCCGGGCTTGATGTGCGAATCAGTGCACGAGGAGGCGTTTCGTTCCCGAATTAATCGGGTTAGACGCGCCGGCGTGAAGGGATTTTCGGGATGAGTGAAGGCAGTGGCAACACCTCGGGCGCTAACATCGCCTTGCTGATCGATGCCGACAACGCATCCCCCGAACATCTCGACGAAGTCCTTCTGGTCCTCGGCGAGCTCGGGACGATCAACATCCGCCGCGCTTACGGCAACTGGGCCAAGGCAAGCCTCAAGGGCTGGGGTGACCTTTCGGGTCTCTATTCCATCGTCCCGATGCAGCAGTTCGACGTCGTCAAAGGCAAGAGCGCGACCGACATGCGGATGACGATCGACGCGATGGACCTTCTTTATCGCGGCAATGTCGACGGTTTCGGGATCATGTCGTCGGACAGCGACTTCCTCCCCCTCGCCCAGCGAATCCGCGAAAACGGCCTCGACGTATATGGTTTCGGGACCGCCAAGACGCCGCTCAGCTTTCGCCAGGGGTGCACGCGCTTTTTCGACGTGGCGGCGCTCGCGGCCAACCAGCCTTCCGAGGGGAAGACAATCCCCAAATCGGAGGAGCGGCCGGTCGACGAGGCCCTGCTCACGCTTCTCGGGCATGCCTACAAGGCGTCAGAGCGCGACGAGGAGGGCTACACCACCCTCTCGGAGCTGGGACAGCGCGCGACTGCAGTGTCGAGCTTCGCGACCCGCAATTATGGCTTCACCCGCCTGTCGGACTTGCTTCGCTCCATCCCCAATTTCGATGTGAAGAACGGACCGGACGGCAGGTTGCTGGTCAAGCGCCTGCGCTAGCGGAACCTCGCCCCCTCGCCCGCCGTTCGCCGGGATGAGAGGAAAAACCATGGAACATTCCCGGGGCGATCGCCGCGCCGAAACGGCGAGAGAGCATGACGACAGCGACCTTATCGAGGCGGCAGAAGACGAAGCGCGCGGTGCCGGCGCGCACCAGCAAGGCGCCGAGGGCGGCAACCTCCAGCGCGATATCGCGACCCAGGCCGAAGAGGAACGAGCGACCGATCCGGAGGGCCACGAGAGCGTCACCAAGGGCGATCACATCGCCCACGGCCAGGGCGAAACCCCGCGCCACCCGGCGACGAAAGTCGTCACCGAACGCGACTAAAGAGGCCGCTGGACCAGCTTGAGCGTTACCGGGACGTCGTTTCCCGCGGCAATCCCGGCATCCCGGCGCACCGAAGCTTTGACCGGAAGGATGTAGCCCCCGCTCCTGTGCGGAAACACCGATGTCCGCCAGGTGATGTCCCCGATGGTTGCCTCGACTTTCACGGACCCGAATCCGCGACGGGCAGCAAGGCTCTCGCCGCGCAACGCACGCGATTGCTCTTCCGGAATCGTGATGAAATGCCATTTACCGCCTGCGCCGGTCCAAAGCCTGAGAGTGCCGGTGATGAAAATCGTGACAGCGGGCGATGTCATCGTCCGAGACTAAAGTGAATTCCTGGATTGGCGAAATCCGCTTTGCAGCGGATCGATCCCGTATTAATCATGTGACACAGCTCGAGAGGGTGCGCTCTTGGCAAGTCGGCTATTCTGGATCTTCCTGGCAGGCATCGCGATCGTCGCCGGGTTTGCCGTGCAGCAGAGGGACATTTTGTTTGCATGGGGCAGCGATTCGGCCACCGAGCGCGGCATCGAGGCCCGAATAGACCGCGGCATCGATCGTAGTCTCAGCCGAATGGACGTTGTCGGGTCCGACGGAAAAGCCATCGACGTCGCTCCGGAAACCAAACGAGCACTGGCTGATGCGGTCGGCCGGCTGGTGTCGGCGGAGACTCATCTGGCACTGGCGAAAGTGCATCACACGAGCGAATCCGAACTTCGGCAAGCCACGCTCAGCCGCGATTCCGCGCGGGCCGAAGTCGAACGCCTGAAGGACCGGATCGATCGGGAAAAGCAGCTATCCGGCCGCGACCGGGCCGTCGTTCGCGAGCAGATTCGACAACAGGTTCGCGACGACATCCGCGAGTCCGTACGCTCCGCAATCCGCAGTTAGGGCGTTCACCTTGTCAGCTTGCGGTAGGTCGTGCTGTGCGGCCGGGTCGCCTCTTCGCCGAGGCGGCGGATTTTGTCCTGCTCGTAGGCTTCGAAATTGCCTTCGAACCATTCGACGTGGCTATCGCCCTCGAACGCGAGAATGTGCGTCGCAAGCCGGTCCAGGAAGAAGCGGTCGTGGCTGATGACTACAGCGCAACCGGCGAAATTCTCGATCGCTTCTTCGAGCGCACCCAGGGTCTCGACATCGAGATCGTTGGTCGGCTCGTCCAGTAGCAGCACGTTCCCGCCGCGCTTGAGCATCTTGGCGATGTTGACGCGATTGCGCTCACCGCCCGACAGCTTGCCGACATTCTTCTGCTGGTCCTGGCCCTTGAAGTTGAAGGCGCCGACATAGGCGCGAGTCGACTGGTCGTGGCCGTTGACCTTCATGTAATCGAGCCCGTCGGAAATCTCTTCCCAGACGTTCTTCGAATTATCGAGGTGGTCGCGGCTCTGGTCGACATAGCCAAGGTGCACCGTCGGGCCGATCTCGACCTTGCCGGTGTCCGGTTGCTCCTGGCCGGTAATGATCTTGAACAGGGTCGACTTGCCGGCGCCGTTGGGGCCGATGACGCCAACGATCCCGCCCGGCGGAAGTGTGAAGCTCAGGTTCTCGAACAGGAGCTTGTCGCCGTACGCCTTCGAGATGTTCTCGACCTCGATGACCTTGCCGCCGAGCCGCTCGGGCACCTGGATGAGGATTTCCGCCTTGCCCGGAACCCGCTTTTCCTGTGAGGCGACGAGCTGGTCGAACTTGGCGATACGCGCCTTCGACTTCGCCTGCCGGCCTTTCGGGCCCTGCCGGATCCACTCGAGCTCGTCCTTGATCGCTTTCTGGCGGCCGGATTCCTCGCGTTCCTCCTGCTCCATGCGCTTGGCCTTTTTCTCGAGATAGGTCGAGTAATTGCCTTCGTAGGGGAAGTATTTTCCGCGATCGAGTTCCAGGATCCAGCTCACCACATTGTCGAGGAAATAGCGGTCGTGGGTGATCATCAACACCGCGCCCGGATAGTCCTTCAGATGCTGCTCGAGCCACTGGACACTCTCGGCGTCGAGATGGTTGGTCGGCTCGTCGAGGAGAAGGATCGACGGCTTCTGGATCAGCAGCCGGGTGAGCGCGATGCGGCGCTTCTCGCCACCCGACAGATTCTCGACTGACCAGTCCGACGGCGGGCAGCGAAGCGCCTCCATCGCGACCTCGAGCTGGTTGTCGAGAGTCCAGCCATCGACCGCGTCGATCTTGGCCTGGGGTTCGCCCATCTCCTCCATCAGCTTATCGAAGTCGGTGTCGTCCTTCGGGTCGCCCATTTCCGCCGAGATCGCATTGAAACGATCGACCATGTCGGCAACGTCCCGGGCGCCATCCTTGACGTTCTCCAGAACATTCTTCGACGGATCGAGCTGCGGCTCCTGCGGAAGATAGCCGACGGTGACATTCTCGCCGGGCCAGGCCTCGCCCTGGAAGTCCTTGTCGATGCCGGCCATGATTTTCATCAGAGTCGACTTGCCGGCGCCGTTCGGCCCGACGATGCCGATCTTGGCGCCGTGGTAGAATTGCAGGTTGATGTGGCTGAGCACCGGCTTCTGCGCGCCGGGGAAGGACTTGGTCATGTCCTTCATCACATAAGCATATTGGGCGGCCATGGGGTCGCGGGTGTCCTTCGATGAGAGTGCGGGAAAGCCTGAGGGCGAGTTAGTGCGCCGCGCGCGTTTTTTCTAGTCGCGACCGACCATGTCGACCGCATCGGCGAAACGATAGTCGCGATACCGGTCGCGAAGCGTCTTTTTCGAAAGCTTGCCGGT
>JBDZVP010000047.1:0-15537 GCA_040255765.1 Sphingomonadales bacterium
GGACCGAGACCAAGAACGTCAACTCGGTCCGCTTCGTCATGGCCGTGATCGAGCATGAGGCGAAGCGGCAGATCTCCGTGATCGAGGAAGGCGGCGAAGTCGCCCAGGAAACGCGGCTCTATGATCCCGACAAGGGCGTCACGCGGACGTTGCGGTCCAAGGAAGACGCGCACGATTACCGCTATTTCCCCGACCCTGATCTGCTTCCGGTCGAGCTGGATCAGGCGTTCCTGGACGAATGCCGGGCCAGCCTTCCCGAGCTGCCGGGCGCCAAACGCAAACGCTACCAGCAGCTGGGGATCACGCCGTACAACGCGGGTGTGTTGACGGCCGACGTCGATATCGCCCGCTGGTTCGATTCGCTTCTGGAGACTGGCGCAGAGCCCAAGTCGGCGGCGAACTGGACCGCTTCCGAATTCTTCGGCGCGCTCAACCGTCTCGTCCTCACCATCGAACAGAGCCCGGTGAGTCCCGAGCAGGCGGGCGAGCTCCTGAAGCTGGTGCAGGACGGCACGCTCTCCGGTACGCTGGCCAAGCAGGTGTTCGAGATCATGCTCGAGACCGGCAAGGGCGCGGGCGCGATCGTCGAGGAGCGCGGGCTCAAGCAGACCAGCGACACCGGCGAGATCGACGCGAAAATTGACGAGGTGATCGCGGCTAACGCCGACAAGGTGGCCGAATATAAGGCAGGAAAGCAGGCGCTGTTCGGCTTCTTCGTCGGCCAGGTGATGAAGGCGATGGGCGGCAAGGCCAACCCGAAGATCGTCAACGAGCGGCTGCGGGCGAAATTGGATTAGAATGAGGTTTCGTCATTCCCGCAAAAGCGGGAATCCCGCTTCACTTAGTGCCGTAAGAAAAGCGGGACCCCGCTTTGGCGGGGGTGACGAGGAGGTATCCTACGTGCGTAAGTTGATCCTGAGTGCCGCTGCTCTCGCATTCGCGTCATCCGCCCCCGCCCAGCCCGCGAACCCGCCCAAGCTCGTCGTCGTGATTTCGGTCGACCAGTTGGGCGCAAACCTGTTCGACGAATACCGGCCGCAGTTCACGTCGGGGCTGAAGCGGCTCTCGAGCGGGGCGGTGTTCCGCAACGGCTATCAGGGACAGGCGGCGACGGAAACCTGCCCGGGCCATTCGACGATCATGACGGGAGCCCTGCCGGCGCGCAGCGGGATTATCGCCAACAGCTGGTACGACTGGTCGGCTCCGCGGGCGGACAAGAGGGTCTATTGCGCGGAAGACGAGAGCGCGCCGGGATCGACGTCCAGGGATTATACGCTGTCGGCGGTGCACCTGAAGGTGCCGACCCTGGGCGAGATCCTCAAGAGGCTGTCGCCGGATAGCCGGAATGTCGCCGTCGCCGGCAAGGACCGCGCCGCGGTGATGATGAGCGGCCATGTCGCAGACCAGCGCTGGTATTGGGATGGCAAGGCCTATGTAACCGATCTCAAGTCCGCGCCGGTGCCTCCAGGCGTGCCGCTGATCAACGCGAAGCTGGCGAAGTTCATCGCGATGCCGCAGGCGCCGCTGGTGCCGCCGCCTTATTGCCAGTCGAAGGCGCGCCCGATCCCTTTGTCCGATGGCCAGACGGTCGGCGCAGGCACGATGGGCCGAGCGGCGAACGACTACGAGGCGTTCCGCGAATCGCCCGATTGGGATGGTGCCACGCTGGCGATGGCCGGAGCGCTGGTCCACGACCTGGACCTTGGGCGCGACGGAGCGCCGGACATCCTCTCCATCGGCCTGTCAGCGACCGATTATGTCGGCCACGCCTATGGGAGCGAGGGGGAGGAGATGTGCCTCCAGATGTTCGGCCTCGACCGCGAACTCGGCGACTTCCTGAGCGCACTCGACTCGATGAAGCTCGATTATGCGGTGGTGCTGACGGCCGATCACGGCGTCGAAGATCTTGCCGAAAGAGTTGGAGCGCCGCGCGTCGATCCGGCTCTATCGGCCAAGTCGGTGGGCGCTCAGATAGCGAAGACGCTGGGGATAGAGGGACGCGTGCTGGTTGGCGGGATTGGCGGCGACATCTATTTCGATCCGGCGCTGACTGCGGCGCAGCGGACCAGGGCCGAGGTCGAGGCATTGCGGCTTTTCCGGGCGCACCCGCAGGTCGAAGCCGTGTTCACCAAGGAAGAGCTGGAAAAGGCGCCGCTTCCGACGGGTTCGCCGGACAAGTGGACCCTGATCCTGCGCGCCCGGGCATCGTTCGATGCTCAGCGGTCGGGCGACCTGATCGTGCTGATGAAGAAGGGCGTATCGCTGCTGTCGAAGCCCGGCGTCGGCGACGTCGCCACCCACGGAAGCCCGTGGGATTACGACCGGCGGGTGCCGATCCTGTTCTGGCGACCGGGAATGGCGCCCGAGGACCGTGAGGAGGCGGTGGACACATCGAACATCATGCCGACGATCGCGGCAATGATCGGCATCCCGGTCGATCGCGCCAGGATCGACGGGCGCTGTCTTGCCGGAATCGCGGGAATCGTCTGCCCGACGCCGTAGCTCATTCAAAAAGCTTGCGTTTTTCTTCCGTTGCCCTTCAGTACCGGCGCGGGAGTCGGGACGATGCGCAAATCCGCAATTGCCGCGATGGTCGTCGCGGGCGTCATGCTCGCCGCCTGCGTGCAGACCCGTCAGTTCGCCGACCTCCAGTTCACTCCGCCGCAGGGCGATTACAGCTTATTGGTGCTTCGTCCCGACATCACCGTCGGCTCGGTCACCACCGGCGGGATCACAGAGCCGCGCGCGGACTGGACCGAACAGGCGCGGACCAACATCATCGCGGCATTGAAGGCGCAACAGGCTGAGCGCGGCGGCAAGTTGCTTATCGCCGACCGCCGCAGCGATGTCCCCGGCGCCGACCCGGCCACGGTCGCGGACATCGAGCGGCTCAACTACGTCGTCGACGAAGCCATCGTCATCCACAAATATTTCGGAGCGTATTTGCCGACCAAGAGCCGCAAGGGCCTCGACTATACCTTGGGGCAGGAAGCGGTCGATTTCGGGAAGAAGACCGGCTTCGACTACATGCTCTTTCTCCACGCCGAGGACAGTTTCGCGTCGAAGGGGCGGGTCGCGCTTCAGGTGCTGGGCGTCGCCGGCTGCGTCATCGGCTTTTGCGCGCCGAACATCGGTGGCGGCGGGCAGCTCGCTTATGCCTCGCTCGTCGATCTCCACACCGGCGAGGTCGTCTGGTTCAACGTGCTGATGACGGGGACTCAGGTCGCCGGGATCAACATGGGAGACATGCGCACCCCGGAGGGCGCGGCGCAGATGGTCGAGCGGTTGATCGGGCGGATGAAGCCGGGCCACGACATCCGCAAAGCGATGAAGGCGAAGGCGCAAGGCTGATGTGCGTCCGCTGCGCCCTCAGCCGCCGATCGGTGCTCGCCGCCGGAGGGGCGCTGGCGGCGTCCGCTCTGACGGGGGTCGCGAATGCGCGGGTAAAACCTTCCGATATGGTCCCGCTGATCGGCCCGGGCTTCAGGCCGACCGACCAAGACGAGCAGGGCCTGTGGGAGCAGATGGGCCGCGTGGAGGAGGAAATCGCCGGTTCCAATCTGGTGATGAAGGACGGCGGGATCGACGGCTACGTTCGCGACCTGATCGGCAAGGTCGGCGGGCCCGCCGCGAAGGATATGCGGATCTACGTTCTTCGAATCCCCGACTTCAACGCGATGATGTTCCCCAGCGGGTTCGCTGTCGTTTTTTCCGGGCTGCTTCTGAGGATGCGCAACGAAGCGCAGCTTGCGGGCGTGATCGCGCACGAGTCGGGCCATTTCCTGCGCCGGCACATGATCCGGCAATGGCGGGACACTCGGCGCAAAACCGACATTTTCGCGATCGCCTCAATGGCAGCGGGCCTCGGCGGGGCCGGCGCGGGCATTTATCTCGGCGATTATGTTGGGCTGGCGCAGCTGGGCACGATCCTGTCCCTGTTCCACTACAGCCGCGATCTGGAGGCCGAGGCCGACGCGATGGGGGCCCGGCTGATCGCCGATGCCGGCTACGACCCGATGGAAATGTCCAAGGTATGGGAGCAGCTGATCGGCGAGGAGAAGCTCAGCGCTTACTACCGGGCTAAGCGCTACCACCGGGGTTATTCGCTGTTCGCTACGCACCCTGCGGACGAAAGCCGGATGGCCGACCTCAAGATCGACGCAGACGAACTCAGAGTGCCAGGCAAGGCGTATGACACGGGGCAGGCGCCCTATCTTGACGCGATCGCATCGATCCGTCCGATGCTTCTGGACGACCAGGTGAAGCTCAACGACCCGGGCGCCAGCCAATATGTGATCGAAACGCTCGCGGCGGACGGGTGGAACGGCCTTTTGCGCTTTTACGAAGGCGAAGTGTGGCGGCTTCGCAACCGACCCGGCGACGAGCGCCGAGCCGCGCAGAGCTATTCGATCGCCGTGGCCTATCCCGACGCTCCGCCGGAGGCCTGGCGGTGGCATGGGCTGTCGCTCATCAAGGAAGGGCGCCAGGGAGAGGGCAGGGCCGCGCTCGCCCGTTATTTGTCCATGAAGCCGGGCGCTCCCGATGCGCCTTTCATCCGGCAGATGATCGGGTGAAACGACTCATCGTCATCGCGGCGGCCTTCACAGCCCTTTCAGCCTGCACCGGCATCGGCGGCTATGGGTACGGAGACTCTTACTCGCTGGTCCGTACGCGCGAGACCCGCGTGGGCGATGGGTCGATGAGCGTGGTCCCGCCGCGACCGTGGAACCGGCAGCGGCGGTTGTTCTTCGATGACGTCAAATGGGTCGAGGACTGGACGTTGAACGGAGCGCTCCTCGATGACCTCACCTTCGTCAGCGGCCTTCCCGACAACAAATATCTGATCCGCACCGAAAGCCACGATTCGCAGCAAATCCCCAGATTCCATTCCGACATGACCGCCCCGGAAATCCAGGCGTTGCTCGAAAGCGCTTACCGGGTGCGCGGCGGGGCAGTGGAGTTCAGGACTCTAGCGCTCACCCCGCGCCAGTTCATGGGCTATCCGGGCTTCCAGCTCGATTACGAGCACCTGGATACCGACGAACTGTGGCGGAAGGGGCGTGCGGTGGGAGCGGTGATCGGTGGCCGGTTGTATCTTGTCATGCTCGACGCGGCGCGTTCGCATTATTTCCCGGACGAGCTGCCCGACTTCGAAGCGATCGTGAACTCCGCGCGATTGCGGGGGTGATCAGCCGGTCGGCTGCGCCGGAGTGGGGCCGGACGGATTGCTCGGCTCGGTCGACGGGTTTGGTACGTCGACGTCGGGCTCGACCGGCGGAGTCTCCACTGGCGGCGGTTTCGGCCCTTTCGGCAGCGGAGGTGGCGGCGTTTCCGGCGGAGGGGGTTGGTTTGGCTGTTGTTGAACGGAATTTCTCCTTTGCGTGGAAACGTTCGGCCGCGCTCGCTGGTTGCACCAAAGCGAAGGCCCTCCCTTGCTCCGCCGCTCAGCCTTGCTATAGGCCCGCGCACCTTCGAAAAGGCGTCCGCGCGCGCGTGGCGGAACTGGTAGACGCGCTGGATTTAGGTTCCAGTGTCGAAAGACGTGGGGGTTCGAGTCCCTTCGCGCGCACCATTTTCGCGCACAGGCAAGCCGGGGGCTTGCCGAGCACGAAAATCAGGCGAACCCGCCGGACTGTTTAAGGATTGTGAGACCGTGACCATCAAAACTGTCGAGACCGAGAGCGAAGGCCTGAAGCGCGCCTTCATGCTGACCATTCCGGCAAAGGACATCGACGCCCGAGTCGAGCAGGAGGTGAAGCGCCTCGCTCCGCAGGTGCGGATGCCCGGTTTCCGCCCCGGCAAGGTGCCGCCGAACCTCATCCGGAAAATGCACGGCGACAGCCTCCAGCGCGATGCGCTGAGCGGTGCGGTCCAGGACGGCGTCCAGAAGCTACTGGAGGACAAGAAGCTTCGCCCGGCGATGCAGCCCCAGGTCGAGCTCGACGAGAAATATGCGCCCGGCAAGGACGCGGAAGTGACGGTTCGGCTGGAAGCGCTTCCGGAAATCCCGGCACCGGATATCAGTGGTATCAAGCTCGAGCGGCTGACCGTCGAACCTGACGAGAAGGCTGTCGACGAGCAGATCGAGCGCCTTCTCCAGACGAACAAGAGCTGGAAGGACGCGCCCAAGAGCCACAAGGCCGGGAGCGGCGACCTCGTGGTCATGGATTTCGAGGGCAAGGTCGGCGGGACGCCGTTCGAAGGCGGCAAAGGCGAGGATATGTCGGTCGAGATCGGCTCGGGCCAACTTATCCCGGGCTTCGAAGACCAGCTCATCGGCGCAAGGACCGGCGACAAGCGCGAAGTAAAGGTTGCTTTCCCGAAGGATTATCCGGTCGCGGACCTCAAGGGCCAGGACGCCACGTTCGACGTCGAGGTCAAGCAGGTGAAGGTTGCGGCAGAAGCCAAGGCTGACGAGGATTTCGCGAAGTCCCTTGGCCTCGAAAGCCTCGATCAGCTGAAGCAGATACTTCGCGACCAGCAGGGGCAGGAACTCAACGGCCTCACCCGCACCCACATGAAGCGGCGGCTTCTCGACCAGCTCGCCGAGCGCGCCAAGTTCGACGTTCCGCAGACGATGGTCGACGCGGAATTCGAGAATATCATGCAGCAGCTTCGCCACGAGGCGAGCCACGAGTCCGACCCTAAGGCGGCGCTTGCCGAGATCGAGGCGGAATCCGCGGATTACCGGCGGATCGCCGAGCGGCGGGTCCGCCTCGGCCTCCTGTTGTCGGAAATCGGCGCCGCGAACGGAGTCGATATCAGCGAGGCGGAAATGAGCCGGCTGATTGCCCAGGCCGCCTCGCAGTACCAGGGCAAGGACCGCGACCGCTTCATCCAGTATGTCCAGCAGGAGCCGTCCGCGGCCGCCCAGCTTCGCGCCCCGCTCTATGAGGACAAGGTCGTCGACTTCCTTTTCTCGAAGGCGGAGATCACCGACCGCACCGCGACCCGCGAGGAGCTAGAAGCCGACCTCGAAAGCGAGGAAGGCCATGTTCACGGCCCGGGCTGCGGGCACGACCACGGCGAGGCCAAGCCGAAGAAGGCGGCCGCGAAGTCCAAGGCGAAGGCCAAGCCCGCCGAATCCAAGAAGCCGATCAAGACCAAGGCTTCGGACGAACCTGAGGCCAAGCTGACTTCGAAGACGACGGACAAGCCCAAGCCCGCAAAGCCGGTAAAGAGCGAGCCGGCGAATGCCGCTGCCGCGAAGAAGGCGGAGAAGGCTCCGGCCAAAAAGGCGCCGGCGAAAAAGCCCGCAAAGAAGGGCTGACCCGAATGAGCGAGATCGAGCTCGTCTGCACCGAGCTCGATTCCGCGCTCGACCTGTTGCGCGCCTCGGGCTTCCGGCTTGACGTCATCTACCCGGCGGACTCACCGCACACCGCGATCCTGACCAAAGACGGCGCGACCGTGCGGCTGACCAATGCGCCGGGCGCGTCGCCGTCTGAGGAGCTCGCACCGTTCGAGCCGGAGTTCGTGCTGACTCGTGCCGGCGACGACCCCGGTGCGGGCAGGGCGGGGATGCTCTACCGCGACCTGATCCCGAGCCGGCTGGGCGGGCGCTATATCGCTTCGCACATTAGGGTCGGCGACGGCGGACCGATCGAGGACTGGGTCCATTATCACAAGGTCCGCTTCCAGATGATCTACGTGCGGAAGGGGTGGGTGCGCGCGGTCTATGAAGACCAGGGCGATCCGTTCGTGATGCAGGCCGGCGATCTCGTCCTCCAGCCGTCCGGGATCCGGCACCGCGTTCTGGAAAGCTCGCCCGGGGCGGAGGTTGTCGAGATCGGCTGTCCGGCGCTTCATCCGACATTCGCCGACCACGAGATGGACCTTCCGAACCGCCTGGGAGACCCGGCACGGAGCTTTTCCGGCCAGCACTTCCTTCGGCATGTCGCGGCCGACACGCCCTGGACTCCGTTTCTCGCCGGCGAAGCGCAGGAAACCGCCATCAACGATGCGACCGGCGGCATCGCCCAGGTGCGGACGGTGCGGCCAGCGGGCGCCCCGCTGAGCTTCCCGCCCGGTGGAGGGGAGCTGGTCTTCGGCTTCGTCCTCGACGGAACCGCCCGGCTGACCTACCACGGCGATCACCGGCTCGGCCCCTCCGACAGCTTCGTCATCCCGCCATCGGAACCGTGGACCATCGACGGCGCATCCGGCGATCTCCGGCTGCTCCACGTCACCACGGGTGCGATCGAATAGGCTAGCGGCGCCCGCCGCATCGCCTCTATAGCCCTTGCGTCGATCCCGGGGGGACAAGTTGGCCAGTCCGCAAATGCCGAACGTTGCCGTTTTGCTGCCTTGCTACAACGAGGAAGCGACGATTGGCGCGACGGTCGACGGCTTCCGCAACGCGCTGCCGAAGGCGACCATCTACGTCTACGACAACAACAGCAACGACCGGACGCGCGAGATCGCCGCGAAAGCTGGCGCCGTCGTCCGCTCCGAACGCCAGCAGGGCAAGGGCCATGTCGTCCGCCGAATGTTCGCCGACATCCAGGCCGACGTGTACGTGATGGCCGATGGGGACCTCACCTACGATCCGAAATCCGCGCCCGACATGGTTGCGCTCCTCCTCGCCGAGCAGCTCGACATGGTCGTCGGGACCCGCCGCCACGAGGCCAAGGACGCCTATCGGGGCGGCCACGTGCTCGGCAATCGCATCTTCACCGGCCTCCTCGCCGGCCTGTTCGGGCGAAGCTTCAACGACATCTTCTCGGGCTACCGGGTCTTCTCCCGCCGTTTCGTGAAGAGCTTTCCGGTGCTTTCATCGGGCTTCGAGATCGAGACCGAGATGAGCGTCCACGCACTCGAGCTGAGGATGCCGGTCGGGGAAATCGAGACTCGCTATCTCGCCCGCCCCGAAGGCTCGGAATCCAAGCTTTCGACCTTCGGCGACGGCTGGCGGATCCTGAAGACGATCGGCACCCTCTACCGGGTCGAGCGCCCGGTGCTCTTTTACGGCACCATCGCCCTCCTGCTTTTCATCGCCGCGCTGCTTCTCTCGATCCCGCTGATAACCACATACCTGCACACGCACCTTGTGCCGCGGCTGCCGACTGCCGTTCTGGTCACCGGAATGACGATCGTAGCGGTTCTGTGCTTCTTCACCGGCCTTATCCTCGACACGGTGACGCGTGGCCGGCGAGAGATGCGGCGGCTCGCCTATCTCGCGCTCGAAGCGCCGCCCTCGCTGAAACAGCTGTAACAATTTTGTCTCACTGTTCCTGAATTGTGTCGGCTGGCCAACAGTGCCGCTTTCCCGCCAGAATCCGCTGATTTAGCCTTGCCCAATCCGGCCCGCGATTAACGCATTGCCGGTTACTTGGGGGTTTTCATGAAGCGAATTCAGGTTGCTCTTCGAGCCGGCGCAGCGCTGGCCGCTATTACCGCTGTAGCTTCGGCCGCGCAGGCCCAGGTCACCGCGTCGAGGGTGGACACCGCCCAGGCAACCCCGGTGAGCACCGTGACGGAAAAAGACATCATCGTCACCGGTTCCCGAATTCGCCGCGATCCGCTTGCCCAGGACGCGCCGATCACGTTCGTCGACCAGCAAGACATCCAGAAAACCGGCCTCAACTCGATCACCGACGTTCTCCAGCGCCTGCCTAGCGCGGGCGGCGGGCTCAATGCCAAGTTCAACAACAGCGGCAACTTCGGCAACCCGCCAGACGGCGGCGGTGTGGGCGCCGGAGCCGCGGAGATCGACCTTCGCTATCTGGGATCGAAGCGCACCCTCGTGCTCGTCGACGGCCTTCGGTTCGTCAACGCTGCGTCGGCCAGCGGCGTGCCCGGATCGGTCGACCTAAACGCCATTCCGGAGAGCATGATCGAGCGAGTCGAAGTCCTCCAGGACGGTGCCTCGGCGATTTACGGCTCCGATGCCATCGCTGGCGTCGTCAACATCATCACCAAGAAGGGCCAGAAAGGCCTGGTGGCGAGCGCTCAGGCCGGAGGCTATCTCGATCACGACGACGGCTACACGCAGAATTACCAAGTCAGCTGGGGCAACGGAACCGACGGCCCAACGCAGATTGTGGTCGGCGCCAATTACGTGAAGCAGGGAGGAATCAGCTCGGCCGACCGTGCGATCTCCCGGTTCCCGGATCCCTACGCGACCGCCTGCAGCTCGGCCTGCAGCTCGGGAACTCCGAACGGGCGCTTCATCATCGGCGCCAACGACCTGACCCTGATCAACCCCGTCATTGGCCGTGCTCCGACGCTCGCGGATTATCGCGACTTCGCCAGCCCGCAGGACCGGTTCAACTTCGCTCCCTACAACTACATCATGACTCCGCTGGAGCGGTACGGGGTCTTCGCCAACCTTCGCCAGGAAGTAACGCCGGACATCAATTTCACCGCCAAGGTGCTGTGGAACCGGCGCAATTCGAAGAACCAGGCGGCTCCGCTGCCGCTGTTCGTCGGGCCGGCGGCCGGCAACGGCAACCTGCTCGATCGAATCTCGATCGACGCGACCAACCCGTTCAATCCCTTCGGCGATCTCAATTCGGGCCTGAATTTGGATGGGACGCCGAACGGTGATGCGGCCAATTACGATTTCATCGGCCGCCGCGTCGTCGAAGGCGGGCCGCGCCGCTACTTCCAGAAGGTCGACACCACCTATGGCACGGCGACCCTGGACGGGCACTTCAACCTCCTGAACCACGACTGGTACTGGGACGTGAACGGGCTGTACGGTCGGAACAAGGCGAAGCAGCGGGTGTTCGGCAACATCAACGCCGCGAACCTCGCGCTCGCGCTCGGCCCGGTCGGGAACTGCACCGGCGCCTGCGTTCCCTTCAACATCTTCGGCGGCGAAGGCTCGATCACGCAGGCGATGCTCGACTATGTCGGCTTCACGCAGCGCGACAGCAGCGAACAGAAGATCTGGGGCGTGACGGCCAACGCGACCGGCGGCCTGATGGAGCTTCCGGGCGGAACGCTCGGGCTTGCCGTCGGACTCGAGCATCGCGATTATTCCGGACGGTTCGACCCGGATCCGATCGTCGCCGCGGGCCTTGGTTCCGACATCCCGGCGCTCCCGACGAGGGGCGGCTACAATGTCGATGAGGCCTACGCCGAGCTCAGCGCGCCGATCCTTGCGCATGTACCGGGAGCGGAGCTCCTCGAGCTCGATGGAGCGGTCCGCTTCTCAGATTATTCGAGTTCCGGTTCAACGACGACCTTCAAGGGAGGAGTGAACTGGAAGCCGATCAACGACCTGCGGCTTCGCGGCGGCTATTCGGAAGGCTTCCGGGCCCCCACGATCGGCGAGTTGTTCGGAACCCCGTCGCGCTTCGACCAGGAGCTTGCGGATCCATGCTCGGCCGATCAGCATCCGTCCGGCGCGGTGCTTGCCAATTGCACCGCGTTGGGTGTGCCGGCCGGTTACCAGCAGCTCAACCCGCAGCTTTCGGTCATCACCGGAGGCAACGAAGCTCTCAAGCCGGAGACCTCGAAGGGCTGGAATGTCGGCGCGGTGCTGAGCCCGTCTGCGATCCCGGGCTTCTCGGTCGAGGCTAATTACTTCAATATCAAGGTGAAGGGCGCGATTCAGGCGCTTTCGGCCAACACCACGCTGCAGCGTTGCATGGTCAACAACGACGCGACCGCCTGCGCACTGATCACCCGTTCGGCCAGCGGCCAGATCACGCAAATCCGCGGGCTTCTGCAGAATATCGCGGGCATCGACACCGACGGCCTCGACCTGAACTTGAGCTACCGCACCAGGCCGGCCACCTGGGGAACGCTGAACTTCACTTTGAACAACAGCTTCCTGTTCAATTATGACGTTCTGGAGCCGACCGCGACCGGCGTCGGCAAGACCAGCCTCGAGGGCAAGGAGCGGGGAAGCCCCGACCAGGCCTTCCCGAAGCACAAGGCGATCGGGATCGTCGATTGGAACAACGCGCGCTTCGGAGCGACCCTGACCGGCCGCTACATCAAGAGCGTGATCGAGGACCAGAACGGCAACAAGATGAACAGCCGGCTGTATGTCGACGCGCAAGCGCGGTTCACGCCTTCGTGGTTCTCGGACGGGCTCGGGTTCGCGATCGGCGTGAACAACCTGTTCGACAAGGATCCCCCGGGCTGCATCAGCTGCGGCCTCAACAACATGGATCCGACCACCTATGACGTTCCGGGCCGCTATTATTACGCCCGCGTGAGCGTGAAGCTGCCGTAAGCCGGACGACAGGACTGACTTTCCGGGCCTCGGCAAAATCTTGCCGGGGCCCGGTTTTTTAATGGGCCCCGGCCTCCGTCGGGGTTCGAACCTTCCGTCCGAACTTGAACCTTCCCGATTTCCGCCCGATGTAGCCTTCGCAACAATTCAACCGCAGGACCCACCAGACTCATGGATCACCAGGACATCATCTCGCAGCTCGTTCCAATCGTCATCGAGCAGTCCAATCGGGGCGAGCGCAGCTTCGACATCTATTCGCGGCTGCTTCGCGAGAGGATCGTCTTCATCACCGGCGCGATCGAGGACCATATGGCCAGCCTCGTCACCGCCCAATTGCTCTTCCTCGAGTCCGAGAACCCGAAGAAGGACATCTTCATGTACATCAACTCGCCGGGCGGCGTGGTGACCGCCGGCCTCGCGATCCACGACACCATGCAATACATCCGCCCGAAGATCGGCACCGTCTGCATCGGCCAGGCCGCGTCGATGGGAAGCTTCCTGCTCGCGGCGGGCGAGCCCGGGATGCGCGTCGCGCTGTCGAACAGCCGCATCATGGTCCACCAGCCCTCGGGCGGCGCCCAGGGCATGGCCGCCGACATCGAGATCCAGGCCCGCGAGATCTTGCGGATGCGCAGCCGGTTGAACGCGCTCTACGCGAAGTACACCGGCCAATCGATCGAAGACATCGAGAAGGCCATGGACCGCGACAAGTTCATGGAAGCCGACGAGGCCAAGGACTTCGGAATCATCGACGAGGTGTTCGAGAAGCGGCCGGAAACCGGCGATGATTCGGGCACGGGCGCGGGCGAGGTTACGCCGAGCTAAGTGGCGTTCCCCCGAGCGGACTTTTCACGCTGTGTGATGCTGGTAAGCTTCGGGCGCCGAATCGCCCCGAGGGTGGCGTTATGCGTGTGTTGATGTTTTTGCTGGCCGGCGCTGTAAGCGCGCCTGCTGTCGCGATCGCACCACCGGTTGAAGGCCCAGCGGCCGCCGCGAGCAACCGCGATGCGGTCGAGACGCTCCTGGACCAATATCATCGGGCGCTCTGGGGGAAGCGCTTCCAGGACGCATTTGCGATCGCCGGGCAACTCCCCGTGAACCCTTCCAACCGGGAAGCGAAGGGAATTGTGGCCGGCCTCCGCGCCGCTGCGCTTGTGGGTCTTGACCGGCGAGCCGAAGCCGAGAAGCTCATTTCGCAATATCAGGAGTTCGCGCCGCAAGATCCCTTCCCGCTCACGTACATTTTTGCAGCGGGGCTTCTTTCCGACCGCCTGGATTTTTCGGCTGATGCTCTCGACCGAATGATTGCCCGTTTTCCTGATGTCGTCCGAGAACTCGACTGGGACACGGTACGGTATTTCCTTCGGAATGAGCCGGAGGGACAGGCCAAGCGGAATGAGGATCGCCGGATCGCGCTTGCACGGCTCGGTTATGGTGGCGACACGGAGCGAGGATATTATCTCGCCGAAAACGCGGTGCACCTGCTCGTGGATCGTGGCGACTTCGCCGGTGCATCGGAGCTTCTTCCTTATGTGAAGGAGCCGCTACCCATCGAAAACATGCTGATCCAGAAGCGTTTTTCGTCGCTCTGGCCGCAGATCGAGCGACTTGCCGGGCCGCACCTCGCCAACATTCGTGCATCATATGTTGCCGCCGTCGAGCGGCAATATTCGGAGGAGCCGGAAAACCGCCAATTCCTTTCGGACTACGTCAAAGCGCTTCGGCGCTCCGGCCGCCTACAGGACGCGATCGCGCTTCGTTCGAAACTGCCGGGCACGAGCGCCGAAATGAGCAAGGCGGACGAGCCGACCGGTTGGGCTGTGAACAACGTTGCACTGGCCCTGTTCGATGCGGGCCACGCAGACGAAGCAGACCAACTCTTCGCACTTCTCAACGAAGCACCGATGCCGAAGGAGTATTGGCGAGTAAGCATGAAGATCAATCGCCTCGAACTTCTCGTTACCAGCGGCAGGTTCGACAAGGCGTTGCCGTTGATCGAGCCGACGGCGCAAACGAAGGGAAGTGCGTATGCCGAGCAACTCGTTCGCCGGCTCCGCTACTGCACGCTAAGCAGGCTCGGCCGCAAAGCAGACGCGGCAAAGGGCCTCGAGGAACTCCTGGCCCACGCAAGCGATGCGCCGGGGCCGACAATCGATGGATTGCTTTGCGCCGGGGACATCGACAAAGCGGAGCAGGTGGCATTGGCCGCTCTAAACAATCCAGATGCAGCAAAAAGGCAGTCGTTCGAAGAGGACTTCGTCCGTCAGCTGCAACCGCATTTGCTGACTTCCGACGATCCGTCTGTCTGGCAGGGACGATGGCTGGAACTGCGCGCCCGACCAACCATTGCGGCGGCTTACCATCGGCTTGGTCGCGACATGCCGGAAGAGTTCCTCCCGCCCCCTTCGCACTAAGCGGTTGATTTCTGTTGGGGATGAATCCGGCGCTGCCGGGAAGTCATCGCTTGTGCAGGCCCGAATGCGCCTCCATATCAGTGACCGAAATGGCACAGTCGGGCAGGGCGTTAACCGAAGCCAAAGCTTGCCTGTGGTACAAATCTGCGTAGCTTGGGAGGCTTGACGGGAGCCTTCGGGCCCGCCGAGCGTAAGGCGCAAGGAACAGAATGACGAAACTATCGGGCAGCGACGGCAAGAGCACCCTCTACTGCTCCTTCTGCGGGAAGTCGCAGCATGAGGTCCGCAAGCTCATTGCCGGGCCGACCGTCTTCATCTGCGACGAATGCGTCGAGCTGTGCAACGACATCATCCGCGAGGAAACGAAGTCGGCCCTCGTGAAGACGAGGGACGGGGTTCCGACGCCTTCCGAAATCTGCAAGGTTCTCGACGATTACGTGATCGGGCAGGACCGGGCGAAGCGCGTCCTCTCGGTCGCCGTGCACAACCACTACAAGCGCCTGAACCACGGCTCCAAGACCGGATCCGAAGTCGAGCTTGCGAAGTCGAATATCCTTCTCATCGGTCCGACGGGCTGCGGAAAGACCCTGCTCGCGCAGACGCTTGCACGAATCCTCGATGTTCCGTTCACGATGGCGGACGCGACCACGCTGACCGAGGCCGGCTACGTCGGCGAGGATGTCGAGAACATCATCCTCAAGCTGCTCCAGGCCTCCGACTACAACGTCGAGAAGGCGCAGCGCGGGATCGTCTACATCGACGAGATCGACAAGATCAGCCGCAAGTCGGACAACCCCTCGATCACCCGCGACGTCTCGGGCGAGGGCGTCCAGCAGGCGCTCCTGAAACTGATGGAAGGCACGACCGCCAGCGTTCCTCCGCAGGGCGGCCGCAAGCATCCGCAGCAGGAATTCCTCCAGGTCGACACGACCA